>CAXUEL010000036.1:0-22386 GCA_964249915.1 uncultured Acetobacteraceae bacterium
AGCCGCATATCTTACACGTTGATATTCGCAAGAAAATCTTGCAACTTGTGTCTCGCAAGATTAGAGCGGGTCCTGCAGGAGGATGGTGTGCTATGTCGGCCGGGTTGATCGGGGCGCGGATCAAGGCGAAGCGTGAGAAGCTGGATTTCAGCCAGGAGGCCGTCTCAAGACTGCTCGGCTTTAAGGACCGCCAGACCCTCTCAGCCATCGAGAACGGCGAGCGCCGCGTGTCCGCGGACGAACTGCTGCGCTTCGCCGACGTGCTCGCCGCCTCCCTTGAATATTTTACCGACCCTTTCCTGCTGGCCGGCCAGGGCCGGTTCTCCTGGCGCCAGCGCGGCGTTCCCGCGCACAAGCTGGATGCCTATGAGCAGGAGTCAGGTCGGCTGATCGCCTTGTTCCGGGTGCTCGGGGTTCAGATGGACCGGCGCCCGCCACTGCTTCGCCGCACGTTGGGGCTGACCAAGGCGAGCACGTATGAGGACGCGGTCGCTGCTGGGGAGCGCTTCGCGGCGGAGTTCGGCCTGGGCGACGCCCCGGCGCTGCGGCTGGCGCAGGCCATGGAACAGGAGCTCGGCATTCTGGTGCTGATGGTGGACGCCGTCCCAGGCGTCTCGGGCGCGGCCTGCCGTCTGCCAGAGCTGGACGCGGTGCTGATCAACAGGACTGAGGTGCCAGGCCGGCGCCACTACGATCTGGCGCATGAGCTGTTCCACATCTTCACCTGGGATGGCATGCCGCCGGAGCGGGTTGAGAACACGGCGGCAGAGCCGCGAGGGCGCGTCGAGCAACTGGCCGACAATTTCGCCTCGGCCCTTCTGATGCCGCGGGCCGCGCTTGCCCGGTTCGGCTCCTGGGAGGGGCTGGAGGACAGGGCGCTGGCAACGCGGCTGAACGAGGTGGCCGAGGAACTCGGCATCACTTCCTCGGCGCTCCGGTGGCGGCTGGTCGGGGCGGGGCTGCTCGGCCGGCCAATAGCGCGTGCGGTGGACGAGCCGCTGCTGCGCAACAACGGCCGCAGGGGAACGGTGCCCGAGGCGCCCCCGATGTTCTCCAAGCCGTTCGCTGAGCTGGTGGCCGCTGCCATCGACGCAGGCCGCATTTCGGCCCGGCGTGCGGCGGGGCTGCTGGGGCTGGCGGTGGACGACCTCGACGAGGTGTTCGCGGCACACGGCGTCGCCTTCGAGTCCGGGCTGTAGGGCACATGGCAAGGGAGCCCGTTCTCGTGGACACCAACGTGATCCTGGAGGCGCACCGAACCGGCGCGTGGCGTGCGCTGCGCGGCGGCCATCCGTTGGAGACGGTCGAGGAATGCGTGGTCGAGACGCAGACCGGCGCGCAGCGGCGGAGCCCGGAGCAGCGTATCGAAGAAGAGGCTCTGCGGCGCGACTTCAGGGCGGTCCACGCCGTAACCGACCGCGAGCGTGCCCAGGCACTCTTGCAGGACGAGTTTCTGGCGTCTCTCGACGCCGGCGAGCGGGCGCTCTGGTGCCACGCCCTGGCGCGGCCGGACACCTGGGTGCTGTGCGGCCCGGATACGACAAGCCTACGCCTGGGCGTCCGTTTGGGCTTTCGCGACCGGCTCGTGGCGCTGGAGGCTCTCCTCGAGGCCGTCGGCTACCGGGTGAAGAAACCGCTTAAGCTGCGGCGGAACTACACCCTGTCATGGCATCGCGAGACGCTGGCGCGCATCGCAGTTGAGGAAGGAGTCGTCTGTCATGAATGACGCACTGCCGGCTGCGATCCCCCTTCACGCCGAGGCCGTCCGCGGCCGGCTGGTGGATGTGCTGCGCCGCGACCTCATCGGCCCCGGCCCTGAGGACACGAACCTTCATCGCGAGGTGCTCGCGGAGAACCCTTCGCGCTGGTACTTGACGGGGTTCCTGGCCCCGTCGCCCGAGGGCGGGACCGTTGCCGATGACCCAGCGGACTTGAACGAAGAGGGTGATCCGCTGTTTGGCGACGACGAAGGCGCCGACCCCGAGACGGGCGCGGCCCGCGCCGCCGACGACGCGCCGCCGGATGAACCTTCCGCTCGTCCGCGTCGGCTGCCGGCGTCGCTCGGTATCACAGCGCTGGTCCCAGAAGGCGTAGACGAGGTCGAGATCGCGCTGACTTGGGGCGATTACGCGACCGAGCCGCCGCTGCCTCCCGCCGTCCTGATCGACTCTCAGGCGCAGTTCGACCCGAAGTATCGTGACGTGCAGTGGTGCCGCATTCCAGGCGAGGCTGTGGTCCGCGTCCGTGTGCCGAATGGCCGAGGCGAGCGCGTGTTGCTGCCGGGCACTGGTGGCGTGCAACACCACTCAGGCGCCTTGTCGATCGAGGCCCATGCGCGCCCCTACGATATCAAGGAGCCGGACGGCTGCGTCGCCAAGGTGCGCGCGCTTACAGTGATGGTGGTGAACCGCCGACCCTCGGTGCGGCGCCGCTTTGCTGACGTGACTTTCGCCTTCCAGGTCCGCCTCGAAGTTCGCTGTCCGATCGGCTTCCATCCGCGCTGTGACTTGTCGGGCTACGGCTCGGCGGACACTGATTCCGCCGTCGCGGACCTCCACTACCGCGATGTCGCCGAATACGCAGTCGGGCGCGGCACTTCTGCGGGGTGGCGAACTGATGCCGACGGGAAGGTCCGGACGGTCTTCACTGACCACCTCCCCACAGCCCCTGTGGAGCGCGTTGAGCCCAACGAGAAGATCGCCGGCGTCGAGTTTGGCATGGAGGCCCTGGCGAAGCTCGCTCAATCCGGGGCCGCCCATCTTGCCGACGCCATCGCCGGCCTGCCTGCGGCCTACGGTATTTGGATCGAGGCGCAGGCTGGGAACGTGCTTGGGATTCCAGGTCCGGCGCGCCAAGCTACTGCCCAGCGGCTTATGGATGCGGCGCAGCAAGCCAAGGCCCGGATTGAGGACAGTATCGAGCTACTTCGGACCGATGGGCGGGCTCGCCGAGCGTTTGAGGCCATGAACGAAGCCGTGGCCAGGGCCGCACGTCGCCGGAACGCTGGTCCCACGGGCAATCCCGCCGCCGAGCCCCCACCCAAATGGCGCCCGTTCCAGCTCGCCTTCATCCTGCTCAACCTGCGGGGGCTGGCGGACCCAACGCACAGCGACCGCGAGACCGCGGACCTCCTGTTCTTCCCGACGAGTGGCGGCAAGACTGAGGCCTATCTCGGGCTAGCGGCGTGGACCATCGCGCATCGACGAATGATGAACGGCGGCTTGCTGGGCGCCGGCGTGACGGTGCTGATGCGCTACACGCTCCGCCTGCTCACGCTGGACCAGCTCTCGCGTGCCGCCGGCGTGGTCTGCGCACTTGAATTGATGCGCAGCGAGCCCGCGTGGCAGAGAGGCGGAAAGCGCCTGCTCGGGGACTGGCCGATCGAGATCGGACTGTGGGTGGGGTCGGCTGCAACCCCTAACCGCCTCGGCAAGACTGGCGATAAACGCGACGATACGGCGGTTGCGCGGATACGTCGATTTCGCAAGCATGGGCGCGAGGCGCCGGCGCCGATCAAGGCTTGCCCCTGGTGCGGGACGACCTTTGACCGAGACAGCTTCAGTTGCACCCCCAGCGACATGGCCCCGCAGAACATGGTCGTGCGCTGCGCCAATGCTGGCTGCGATTTCACCCGCGACCGCCCCCTGCCGGTCCTTACGGTGGATGAGGCGATCTATTGACGCCTCCCGGCTTTCCTGATCGCCACCGTAGACAAGTTCGCGGGTTTGCCATGGGTCGGCGAGGCGGGTGCGTTCTTCGGTCACGTGGACCGCCAGGACGAGTGGGGGTTCTATGGCGCCGCAGAACCGGGCAGAGGCAAGCCGCTATGGAACGGGCAATCCCTCGCACCGCCTGATCTGATCATTCAAGACGAGCTGCACCTCATCAGTGGCCCGCTCGGCACCGTGGCCGCGCTTTATGAGATCGCGTTGGATCAGCTTGCGACACGCACATTCATGGGCAAGCGCCTCCGGCCGAAGGTGGTTGCCAGCACGGCAACCGTTCGTCGCGCCCAGGAACAGGTGAAGGCGTTGTTCGATCGCGAGCGAACCGCTGTCTTCCCGCCGCCTGGTCCAGACCGCCGTGACAGCTATTTCGCGCTAACCGTACCGCCGGAGCAGAAGCCGGGCCGCCTGTATGTCGGCCTCGCGTCACCGGGGCGTGGACCAAAGCTCATCTTCCTGCGTGTGCTCACGACGCTGTTGGCTGCTGCCCATGCCGAAGCCGCACTCGGTGCCGACGCGGACGCGTATGAGACCGCGCTCTGCTACTTTAACGCTCTGCGCGAGCTAGGCGGCGCGCGCCGCATTGTCGAGGACGAGGTCCGTGTGCGACTGGCCGCCTACGGGGCCGAGCGGCGTCGCCTCAAGCCGATGAGCGCACCTTTCGCCGACCGGCGCCTCCGCGAACCACTGGAGCTGACCTCTCGTGTCAGCACGGATCAAGTGGCCGAGGCAAAGGAACGCCTCACGCTTCCCTGCGCCGATGGCAAAGGCGTCGATGTCGCGATGGCGACGAACATGATTTCTGTCGGTCTCGACATCGGCCGACTCGGGCTGATGCTTGTGCAGGGGCAGCCAAAATCGGCCGCCGAGTACATCCAGGCCACAAGCCGTGTTGGTCGGCGTGAAAAGCAGCCGGGCCTCGTGCTCGCGCTTCTCAATGCACACAAGCCGCGCGACCGGATGCATCATGAGCAGTTCAGGCAGTTCCATGCCTGCTTCTATCGCTCTGTAGAGGCGACCAGCGTGACTCCGTGGGCAGCGCGCGCCCTCGATCGTGCGCTGGCGGCCGTCGTGGTCGCGACAGGCCGCCATCTTGAGCCGGACATGGCGCCGGAGGATGCAGCGTCGCGCCTTCGGGGAAACAAGGCCTTGCAGGACCTGATCGTGGATATCGTGCTCGATCGCGCGCCCCCTGAAGCCGTGGCGGGTGGCCGTGAGGCGCTCCGCGCGACGATTAGGTGTCTGCTCGCGGCGTGGGTAGACACTGCGGACGAGGGGACCGCGACCGGCGGCAAGCTCTACTACGGCTATCCCCGGGACAAGGCGCTGCTACACGACCCGCTCGATCCGATCCTCGCGAGCCTTGCTCCGGCGCACCGACGTTTCTCGGCGGGCCGATCCATGCGGGATGTCGAGCATGCGACCCTGCTTCGGATCGTAGACGCGCACCGCAACGAGTTGCGGTGAGGAGGGCGAAATGGCCGACGAGAAAATCCGCATGAGCCAAGTGGTCGGTGTGTTCGGCCCCGGGGCAATGCTTGACTTGCCGGAGCGCTCGGTTGTCGTTGGAGGCATTGACCGGTGGGACATGCACGTCCCTGGGGCGTTCCGCGTCATCGAGGAGCCCCGCCTCGCGCGCCTCCTGCACCAGCGCCTCGCGAATGACCCGCGCCTTGGGGTGGACCGCCCACCCGACCTCCGGACACCCCCGGTGGACCCAAATGATAGGCGTGTGCCTCGGCCACCCTCGATTGAATCTCCTGTCTTCCCGGAGTGGTTCGTGTGCGACACCATTGAGGGCGATACGCCGGGGCGACGGCGCCTCGTGCGGCTTAACGACCTTAAGGCCCCTGCACGCAAGGAACACGTCGCCGATGATGATAGGAAGCGACGTCGCGCCTCACCCGTTCGCTTCGTGTGCGGGTGCACAAAGGGGCATCTTCAGGACATTGATTGGCGCCGTGTCCTCCACCCGGATGGTTCTCCATGTCGCGACCAGATGTGGCTTGTGGATTCGGGAACGAGTGCCGATCCGCGAGACACAAAGGTGGTTTGCGAGTGCGGGAAGTCGATCACCCTGGAGGAGCTGTTTCGGCCGGGCCAGCTCGGACCATGCAGGGGTGAGCGTCCATGGATCAGCGATCGTGATCCCCTGAAGTGTGATGCTCCGAAGGGGCTGAACCTTCTCACTCGAAGCGCCACCAACACCTACTTCCCTCAGGTCGCGGTGGTGATCTCCTTACCGCAGTCTGAGGATGAGCTGTCGCGCAGGATCGAGCAGCATTGGTCGGTCCTGTCGAAGGCAAAGAACGCAGCATGGCTCGACATCGCTCGGGATGCGAACCCGGTGGTCGGCGCAGCTCTCGAGGGCTTCTCAAACGAGGATGTGTTCGCCCGCATCCGAGCGATCGCAGCTGGCACCGGTCAAGCCAACGAAGCGAAGGACCCTCGGCTCGCGGAGTTCGAGCTTTTTTCTAGTGGCCGGGGATTGATCGGCGAAAACTCGCCCAGAGCATTGCTGCATGCCCAGACGCTAGACCGTAGCCTATGGGATCCTGAGCTTTCACCTGACCTTTGCGGTATCGGCTCGCTTGTAGCCGTCCACCGTCTTCGCGAGGTGTCATGCGCCTACGGGTTCACCCGCTTCGAACCGTCCGTACTCGCCAACGACGATTTGGAGGACGTGGGGCTCGCAGTTGAGGGCGCGCCGCTTGGAAGTAGCCCCACTTGGTTGCCTGCGATAGAGAGCTTCGGGGAGGGGTTCTTCCTCACATTTGACCCGGCTGCATTGGAGGATTGGCTTTCGCGACGTGCCGTCTTGGACCAAGCCGGGGCACTAGAACTCGGCGTGTCGGCCTGGGAGTACGCCCGCCGGCAGCGAGGCCTCCAAGGGGACCGCGCCAGCTTGGGCGAACGTGTGCGCCCAGAGTATGTCATGGCCCATAGTCTGGCCCACACGCTGATGACCCAGGTCGCACTCGACTGCGGCTACCCGGCTAGTTCCCTCAAGGAGCGCATTTACGTGCCGCCGCGGGGTCCTGACGACCCGCCCCGGGTGGGCCTCCTGATCTACACGGCCAGCGCGGGAATGCAGGGGACGCTCGGCGGGCTGGTCGAAGTTACCGGCCGTTTCGCGCGCGTGCTCAAGGAAGCGCTAGAGCGGCTTGAATTGTGCTCTGGCGACCCCGTTTGTGCCGATCATGAACCCGCTTCCGCCGACGAAGATCGAGCACTACACGGCGCGGCCTGTCACAGCTGTCTCCTCGTTGCGGAGACGAGCTGCGAAGTACGTAACCTGCACCTTGATCGTGCTCTGCTCGTAGATACTGTGGGGCAAACCGGCGCAGGCTTCCTCCGATAAGAGACTAGAGTGAAGCCCGCTTCCGATCGCATGCCGCGGGTGATTGGCGAAACGCGCTTCTTGAGATCCATGTTCTGGCGCATTTCGATCCCGCCCTCGCACCGACCCGAATAGCAGTGAACCAGCTCGCGCAGATAAAGACGATTTTCAGCACCTGGATGGAGTAACATAAAGAGTATTATGTTGTAGATGGCGGTCCCACAAGGCGTAGGCGTCTGGCCTGAGCCGCCTTGTTGTGCTGGTGGGGAACGTCTGTGCTTAAGGCATGGATGCTGGCGAGGAGAGGCATGAGGCTTTTGGAGAGGCAGCCACTTTGGCTGCCACAGGTGCAGCTTCGTTGCCTCGCATTGAAATCGTGGAGGAGCGTCGCCGTTCGCACGATGCGGCGTTCCGGGCCCGGGTCGTGGCCGAGGCGCTGCGGCCTGGAGCCCGGGTGGCGGAGCTGGGCCAGCGTCACGGCATCTGCACCAGCCTGATCTACCGCTGGCGGCGCGAGGCTTCGGCGCCACCACTTGCCGCTCCGACGGTTCGGCTGGTTCCGGTGCGGGTGGCTCTGACCGAGCCCGGTCGGGGAGATCTCCGCCCCCCGCCGCCGCGGTCCACACCGGACGCTGGGCGAGCTGGGCTGATCGAGATCGAGCTGAGCGACGGCACCCGTATCCGGGTGGGCGCGGATGTGGGCCTTGCGGCGTTGCGTCGGGTGTTGGCAGCGCTGCGCGGATGATCGCGCCGCCGGCGGGGGTGCGGATCTGGCTGGTGGCTGGAGCGACCGACATGCGGCGCGGTTTCGACGGCTTGGCCGCGCTCGTGGCACGGCAGCTGGACCAGGACCCGTTCGGCGGTCAGATCTTCGCGTTCCGGGGCCGGCGGGGCTACCTGCTCAAGCTGCTGTTCTGGGACGGCCAGGGCCTGGTGCTGTATGCCAAGCGGCTGGAGCGCGGGCATTTCGTCTGGCCGTCGCTTGGCGAGGGGGCGGTGTCGCTGACGCCGGCGCAGCTGGCGATGCTGGTGGAGGGCATCGACTGGCGTGCCCCGGTGCGGACCTGGCGGCCGGAGCTGGCCGGCTGAGGGTGCAGGCAGATTTCGCTTGGCGCGACGCGGCGGCATGTCGGAGGCTTCCCGCATGCCGACCAACACGGATCGCTTGCCGAGCGACGTTGCCGCCTTGCAGGCGATGGTCGCGGCGCAGGCGGCCGAACTCGCCGCCGCACGCGCCGGGCTGATCGAGCAGCGCCACGAGATCGAGGCGCTGCGGTCGCGGCTGGCACGGCTGCTGCGCACCACGTTCGGCCGTTCGTCGGAGAAGCTGCGAGGTCAGCTGGAGCAGCTCGAGCTGCTGCTCGCCGATCTCGACGAGCATCTGGCCGAGACCGGGGACGAGCGGGCGGCGGAGATCGCCGCGCCAACCTCGGGGACGCCGAACAAACCGGCGCGTCGGCCGCTGTCGGCGGCGCTGCCGCGCGATGTCATCGAGCATGACGCGCCGTGCAGCGCTGCCGGCGCCTGCTTAGCCTGCGGCGGGATGCTGCGTTCGCTCGGCGAGGACGTCACCGAGGTGCTCGACTACGTGCCGGGATCGTTCCGGGTGATCCGACACGTCCGGCCCAAGCTGTCGTGCCGAACGTGCGAGGCGATCGCGCAGGCCCCGGCACCGAGCCTGCCGATCCGCCGCGGCCGGGCGGGGGCGGGGCTGCTGGCGCACGTGCTGGTGGGGAAATACGCCGACCACCTGCCGTTGCACCGCCAGGCGGAGATCTACGCCCGCGAGGAGGTCGAGCTCGGCCGCTCGACGCTGGCCGACATGGTGGGCCAGAGCGCACGGCTGCTGCGGCCGCTGGTCGACGCGCTGGGGCGGCACGTGATGGCGGGGGCCCGGGTGCACGCCGACGACACCGTGGTGCCGGTGCTCGAGCCCGGCCGTGGCCGTACCCGGACCGGACGGCTCTGGGTGTACGTGCGCGACGACCGGCCGTTCGGCGGGGCGGACCCGCCGGCGGCGTTCTACAGCTACAGCCCGGACCGCAAGGGCGAGCACCCGCGGGACCACCTGCGGGCGTTCCGCGGCATCCTGCAGGCGGACGGGTATGCCGGGTTCGCCGGGCTCTACGGCGACGGGCAGGTGGTGGAGCGGCGTGCTGGGCGCACGCCCGGCGCAAGTTTTTCGACGTGCACCAGGCGACCGGCTCGCCGCTCGCCCGCGAGGCGCTAGGACGCATCGCCGCCCTGTATCGCATCGAGGACGGTATCAGCGGTTTGCCACCAGAACGGCGCTTGGCGATCCGGGCCGGGCACGCTGCGCCGGTGCTGGCCGAGCTGCGGACGTGGTTGGAGGCGGCGCGGTCGCGCATCCCGGGACGTAGCGAACTCGCCGCGGCGATCCGCTACGCCCTGTCGCGCTGGGACGCGCTGACGCTGGTGATGCGCGACGGGCGGGCCTGCCTGGACAACTCGGCCGCCGAGCGCGCCATGCGCCCGATCGCGGTCGGGCGGCGCAACTGGACGTTCGCCGGCTCCGACGCCGGCGGCCACCGGGCGGCGGCGCTCTACGGCCTGATCGAGACCGCCAAGCTCGGTGGTCTGGATCCGGAGGCCTACCTGCGCCACGTGCTGGGGTGCATCGCCGAGCATCCCATCAACCGGATCACCGAACTGCTGCCCTGGAATATCCCCGGCCTGCGTCCGCGCCTCGACCAGCGCATCGCCGCGTGACATCGGTTCTGGGGCGGCCATTGCCGGTGCTGCTCCTGTTGGCGGCTCTCTCGGGATGCGGACGGCAGAACGATGCAGCTCTGGCCATGCGCGGCGAGGTCGATCCCGACGCCCCCGTCCGGACCGGCGTCTCGGTCGTCATCAATGCATCCCCCGCCCTGGTCTGGGCCGTGCTGAGCGACATCACCCGCTGGCCGTCCTGGCAGCCCGACATCCAGCGCACCGCCGTCGACGAACCGCTCGGCGCCGGTACACGGTTCCGCTGGACCATGCCCGACGGCACGATCCATTCGCGGGTCGTACTGTTCGTGCCCGGACACCGCCTGGCCTGGACCGGACACCTGCTGATGTTCCGGGCCATCCATGTCTGGACGCTAGCCAGCCTGCCGAACGGCGACACCAAGGTCACAACCACCGAAACCCTGAGCGGCTGGCCAATCGCGCTGTTCTACTCGTCGGACGACCTCCGGCAGGCTGACCAACGCTGGCTCGATGCACTGCGGCTGGAAACCGAACGGCGTGCGGCGCCATCAGGCGATCGCTGATCCTGACCCGCCAACCAAATCCCCGAGGTGATGCTTGCTCCGCCAGGATGTATCAGCTGCGTACCCTATGGAGCTCCTGACGTTTCGTCGTCTGTGGATCTTCTCGCCTGCGCTCCAGATGGCCACTGTGGCAGCCCTCTACAGCGTGACAACCCTGCTGTTCGTCAGAACCTTCCGCCTCACCGGAAAGATGCTCGGAGGTGCTCCGGACGTCTGGATCCTGTTCGTCCCGATCACCGAGGAGATCCTGTTCCGCGGCTTCATCCTGGGCGCTCTCGAGATCGCATACGGCCGTATCTGGGCCATCATCCTCTCGTCGGTCCTGTTCGGGCTATGGCACCTGAAGAACGCTTTCTGGATGGGGAATGCCGAACTTACCCAGGAGATCGCCTACACCACCCTGTTCTTCGGTCCCGTAACCGCCATCCTCACCACAAAAACCCGATCCATCTGGCCGGGCGTGATCCTGCACTACCTGAACAACCTGCCAGCTGTGACCGCATCATCCCTGTGATACCCACCGCAGCAGACCGGACGCTTACCACAAGGCTCCGCTGACGAAAGTATCTGCTTTCGGAAAATCGCCTGGCGCGGCTAATGTCCGAGGTGAGCGCAAAGCAGAAGCCAACCTTGTTGCGATAACACCTGTACGCCGGGGTCGCCGAGAACTTGTGCAAGGCCACCCTGCAGTTCTGCCATGACCTCCATCCACTCGACCTCTCATTGCCCGGACTTGGCATCCAGCCGATCGAGCACGTCCGCCAAGTCCAGCACCTGGTCAGGAAGGACATGGCCCTGCGCCTTGGTGCAGAACCGCGTGTCGGCGGTCACGAAGCTGCACCCGGTCGACTGGGCGAGCGAAAGGTAGATGCAGTCGTAGGCCGGGTGATCCAGCACGATGGCAAGCCGGGTTGCCGGCTCGAGCAGCCGCCGCATCGGCACTAGATCGACGTCCGCGCGCTCAAGCAGGCGAGCAGCAAGCAGGGCCTCCTCCCGGCTGATCTCCTGCCGACGCACCTTCTTCCACAGGATGTTCGCGCATTCGGGGATGAGCAGGTCCGGAGCGGAGAGACGGTAGCGTCTTAGGGCAAGCGCATCCGGTGTCCCGGCTTCCTCGACCACCCACTTGATCGCGACGCTCGCATCGACGACCAGCGTCCTCACCGGTCGTCCCGTCCCTCGCGCTGCAGGGCCTCGGCAGGCGTGTGGTGACGGCCGGCCGTCAGGCGCCGGAGCTCCGCCGCCAGATGCTCAAAATCGGTCTCCGCCTCGCCTTCCAGAACCTGGCGTAGAATGTCGCGCATCTCGGCCTCGGCCGACTGCCCGTGCCGGGCAGCCCTGCGCTTCAACCGGACGATCAGCTCGTCGTCCACGTTGCGGATGCTGAGGTTGCCTGCCACGGGTGCCCTCCATCTCAGGTGCCGTCACTGCTAGCAGTGCTGACAGAAACAAGCTAGACACGAGCTTCGTTGCGGTATCGGATAGGGCTGGAAGGGGATCCGACCTTGGTGACGCTTTCCCGGGGCAGCGGTGGAAAGGACGTGAAGCACCTGCAGACGCTGCTGCGCCGCTACGATCGCCATGTTGTCGTGGATGGGGTCTACGGCTCGCAAACAGAACGCGCAGTGCGCCTGGCGCAGCGCCGCATGCGGGTCTACCCGCCAGACGGCATCGCCGGCCCGCATACCCTGGCAGCGCTCGAGCATCCGCAGGCTGCGCACCCCCACGCATCGACCCGGTCGGCACCGGTCACATCGCGCGCAAAGCCGGTCCAGCTCGGCAATCCCGGTCCGCTGACCCAGGCCGTGGCGTCGGCCCGGGCGCAGGCGGTGAAGGGTCCGATGCCTGCTGGCACGGCATCACTGGCGGTCACGATGCGGACGTCGGCGCAGGGGCGGCTGTTCATCATCCAACGGGAATGCCAGCGCGGGGTGAGCAACCATCTGCATCATCCGAGCGCTGGCAGCGGCGTGACCATCGGCCCCGGCTACGACATGAAGGACCGGACCGCCGATGACGTTGCCACCGATCTCGGCCTGATCAACGTTCCACCCGCCATCGCCGCCAAGGCTGCCCAGGGAGCGACGCTGAGCGGCGAGGCGGCCGAGCGTTTCGTCGTCACCAACAAGACCCTGCTGAACCTGACCGAGCAGCAGGAGGCGGCCCTTCTCGACAACATCATCGATCGCTACGAGAGCAAGGTGCAGCGGAGCATCCTGGTGCCGCTGCACCAGTACGAGTTCGATGCCCTGGTCTCGTTCGCCTACAACCCTGGCGGCGGCTGGTCGCAGGCCATCCACTTCGTCAACATGCACAAGGGTCACGAGGCGATGGTGGTGGTCTCGCAGCAGGTCTACTCCAAGCACAAGCTGATGCGTGGCCTGGTCGACCGCCGCCAGTTAGAGACCAGGTTGTTTCTCTACGGCGAGTATCGCTGACCATGCGCAGGACAGGCAGCCGATCCGTTGTCGCCCTGGCAATGCTTGCTCTCGTCCTGGCCGTGCCGGCAGCCCTTGCCGATACGGACACCAATCCTCACGCCGCCGCCATGGCGGCGATGGCGCGGCTGTTCGTGGGGCACGTCTCCTTCGATGGCGAGCTGCTGACCGACGTTCGGGCCCTCTCGTCATGCCAGACCAGCTTCGTCACTACGAAGGGCGCAAGCACGATTGACTGGTCACGTCTGTCCAACCCCGCCCCGCGAACAACGGCAGACAGCGACGTTATCCCGCTGGTTTCCCCTGACGGAGAACATGATCTCTCGACGTCGCTCTCGGCAGGATCGGGCAAGCAGGCCCAGCGTATGGAGTCCGTGGTGACGTTGCTCTACCTGGACTGCACCAACCCCAAATAGCTGCTGAACGACTGGGCGAGAGGTAGCAGGATCAACCAAACCAGAGCGTCCTACTGAAAGCTCTCACGCGCCTCCTGGCACTCGACGTACTGTCGGATCGCCTTGTGCATGATCCAGTGCCTCATCAGAAGCCTGGGCTTGGCCCGGAGTTCGGTCGCCTCACGGGTCGGGATGCTGGCTCGACCGGCGGACGTGGGGGAGGAAGCCTGCTGGCAGCCTGTCGGATCGCCCCATCCACGCGGCTGGGCAGCGTCCCTAGCTGTGGAGTCGCCTGCCGGAGGCTGCTGGTCGCCTGCCGCTGCGCGACGATGCTTCTCTCCAGCCCAGCCAGCTGTCCCGCCACGGCACGGTGGACGTCGGCATCCGCCCGCCGGGCGGCGATCTCCGCCGACAGGCTGGACGCCGTCCCCTGCCGCTGCACCCGCTCGCGCCCCGCAATGAAGCTCCGGCTCGCCGCCTGCTGGTCGCGCCGCACCTGCGCGAGCAGGTCCATGCCGAGCGGCTTGTAGGGCTTCTCGCTCAGGTTCCGGCCGATGCGGGCCCAGAGGTCGTCCGTTGTCACCGCGCGCGGATCCCCGAGCAGCCGCACGGCCTGCTCCGCCTGGTGCTCGGCGGCCTCGCCGACCATGGTCCAGACCTGCGAGACGTGCCGGCTCTCGGCGACATACGCCTTGAACGCCGTGACCCCGGCCGAGCCGCGCGGCATGGCGTTGATGTGCTCGCCCGACGTGACGCCCTGCGCGCTGTCGATGGTCAGGCAGTGCCCGAAGCCCAGCAGCAGCCGGCCGCTGTCGCGCTCGGTGAGCCGCTCCCATGGCACGTGCACCACTGGGGCCGCACGGCTGCCGACGGCGCGCAGCCGTAGCCCGCCTGCATCCCGGCCCATCACCTCGACCACCTGGCCGTTGCTGCCGAGGTGGGTGCGGCGGCCCTCCGCGGTGCCGGACGTCTTGCGGAACAGCCGCAGCCGGTCGCCGGTGGCGATCGGCAGGTCGTAGCGCGCGCCGCGCAGATCCACCGCCGCGTGCATGACTTCGTCCCGGCCGAGCTCGCCGCGCCCCCGCAGCCGGTCGCGGATCGCTCCGCTGATCGCCGCCGCGTCGGCGTTGGACGGCGCCGACACGGTGACGCCCCGCCTGGAGCCGCCTGCCCGCAGCGCGTCGCGTCGCGTCGAGCGAGGTAGTGCTCGGCGATCCGCTCGACCACCTGCTCCTCGTCGCCGCCGACCAGCATCGCGGTGCCGTCGGCACGCTTCATCGCCAGCGCCTCGGCCGCCTTGCCCTCGCGGAACAGCCCGGCGATGCGACGACCATGCTGCGTGTCCTGGCGCACCGTCGACAGCAGCTCCGGCATCGCCGCCCGCGGCAGCACCCGGCGCAGGATCTCCATGGTGTCGCCGGCCTCGATCGCCTGGCACTGCTCCGGATCGCCGAGCGCCTTGATCGTGCAGCCGGTCGCGCGCTGCAGCTCCAGCAGGGCCAGGAACTGGCGCGGCCCGACCTGGCTCACCTCGTCGATGGCCAGCACGGTGCGCCGGTTGATCCGGACCTCGCCCTTGGCGACGGCGTCCAGGAACGGCGCCACCGCGTAGGTCCGGCGCATCCCGGCTTCCTGCAGCGCGTCCGCCTGCCGCCAGGCGAGGCCGAGCCCGATCACCTCGCGGCCGCGCGCCTGCCAGGCCTGCACCAGCGGCGCCATCAGCGCAGTCTTGCCGGCGCCGGCCACGCCGACCACCACCCCCAGTCTGCCGCCCTCGCCGAGCGCGTGAATGGCCGCCCGCTGCGCCGCCGCATGCTCCGGCTCCCGCAGCGCGTCGAAGCCGGAGGCGGCGATCGCCCGCGCGATCTCCTGCGACGACAGCGCACCGGCGCGGTCCGCCGCCGCAGCGGCAGCGAGCTCCGCCACCCCCTGCTCGATCGCCACCTGCTGGGTGTTGGTCACCTGCAGCGTACCGTCCCTGGCGCCGGGGACGAGCCGTGCCCGCTCGCCGTCCAGCACGATGCCACGCGCATGCAGCGCCTCGACGACCCGGTCGATGTCCTGCGGACCATCCAGCCCGGAGCCAATCAGCGCCCGCGCCGCATGCGTCCGCAGCGCGTCCATGCCGAGCACGGCCGTGGTCCGGAACGCCTCGGCGACGTGCCGCGCCGCGTGCGCATAGGCTTGGTCGAGCCGCGCCGCGTCGGTCGGCGCCGGCGCCCCCACCCGGTCGAGCACCGACCGGTGCTGCCAGCCGAGCCGCTCCGCCGTCGCCTCCCAGGTCTCGCGGTCGGTCATGCCGTCGTTCTTGGCCCGGCGGTCCCGCACCGCCGCCGACTGCATCAGCCCGGACTTGCGGTCCGCCGGCAGCGTGTCCCAATCCAGCCCGATCGTGCCGGCAATGTCCTTGGCCCGGCGCGTCACCTCGCGGTGCCGGTTCGAGAACGCCTCGCACACCGCGTCGGGCACGCCGCGGATCGCCGCCGCCTGCTCTCGCGCGTCATAGACGACGTCCACCCCGATCGCCCGCAGCCGGTCCGCCAGCCGCGCCTGGTAGTACGCGCCGAACTCGTGCACCCGCCCCTGGATGCGCTTGGTGTCGAGCGAGCCCACCCGGCCGGCCGGGGTCACCACGGCGTTGAATAGGGCGTTGTGGGTGTGCAGCTGCGGATCCGACGCCACCGCCACGTCGGTCGGGTAGGTCGCGCCGTCCGGACCGTCCTGCACCAGCACCGTCGGCCGGCTGGTGAAGTGCAGGAACCGCACCCAGCCCACCTCGCCCGGCTCGGCGCCGAGGCAGCCGGCCTTGCCCTTGCGGGCCCAGCCGATCTCCTCGGCGACAAAGCGCATGGCGTCGTCGACCGCCTGCTCGTGCGCCCGGATCAGCGCGGCGCGCTCCGCATCCGTCGGCGCGAACGCCACCGCAAGCGAGACCGACTTGTGCGCCGAGAAGGTCAGGTCGTAGGCCGAGATCGTGCGCGCGTGCCGCGACCAGGCGGCGCCGTCCGCGCCGCGCTTCGCCTCCAATAGCCGGTCGAGCGTCTCGTCGTCGGGCGTTCGGGACAGGTCGATGCCGAGCGCACGCGCCACGCCGGGCGCCATGTCGGCCTTCCAGGCGGCGCGGCTGTCCTGCCCGGTGTAGTAGCCGGCCAGGCCCCGCTCGGCCTCCGGGATCGACTGCTCGGTCATGTAGGCGCGGATCAGCCGGCCAGCCGAGGCCGCGGCGATCTTGCGGAAGGTCATCATCGCCGCGGACCCTGCGGGTTGGTCCGGGCAAGCGCGTCGACCACGGCCGTCGCGATCCGCGCCGGCAGCGACTCGCTCATCTGCCGCAGGCTGGTGTCGAGCTGGTGGACCTCGAAGGCGTTCTGCTGGGTCGCCACCACCAGGTTCGCCAGCAGCGCGCCCAGGTCGGCACGGGGCTTGGTCTCCTCGGGCGTCAGCAGGGTCAGGATCTGGTCCAGCTGCTCGCCCCGCTGGCTCTGCATGTGGCTCATCAGGCGCAGGCTCTGGATCACGCCGACCAGGTCGTCGGCGACCCGATCGAGCTTTGTCTCCAAGGACAGGCTGCCGGACATCGGGCCTCATCAAGCTTGAACGAGCGACGGAGAGGAGGCTAACCTTCCAGCACAGTAAGGTGCGATGGTGTATAGAAGCTCCAACACCCTTCCTGATCCCTCTTCCATCGTCCTGGTCCAGCGCCAGCCGAAACCGTCCTGCCCGGTCGTGCAGTTGATGTGCGATGCAGGCTCCGCGCGAGCGTTCCATAGTGACATTGTGCTGCTATTCTCGTGTTTCGGAGAGGAGCTGAGAGCATGACGGAGCGGGCCGACGGCGGACCGGCAGGCCGTATCGGCCTGCGCGAAAGGCTCCAGGCCAGCGGCGCAAAGCCGCACCGGCGGATGTCCGACCTGTCCCGCTACATCCTCGATCATCGGGATGAGCTGGACGTGCTGGTCAGGGTCGAGCGCTACGGCTGGGCCGACCTGCTCGGCGCCATCCTCGCCGACGACGACACCCTACGGGACGACAACGGCAACCCAATCACCCCGGAACTCGCGCGGCTGACCTGGTCGCGCCTGAACCGGCGCGAACGTGATCCTGCCGGATCCAGCAGGCTCACAGCGCCAAGCTCTCCTGCTGCGGCGGAACCTTTGACTGAAGAACGTTCAACAAATCGTGATGGCCTAGCTGCTGTTCCTGCCTCGCCGTCCACGGTGATCCGGCCGGCGCGACCGCGCGGGCGATCTCCGACATCGGCGTCTGTAGAAAGCCGTGCGAGAACAACGACTTCTCTCCTGAGCGACGACGAGGTCGAGCAGCGGATCGCCGACCTGGCCGGCCGCCAGGGCGGTCAGAAGATCCCGCCGCCCGAGGTGCTCTGACCCGCATTTTTCCTGCGTCACTCGCGCCGACAGGTGATCCTTTGACGGTCCTCGCAACCTTTGGGGACCACATCCGTGTCGAAGCACGAGACCATCCGCACCGAAGCAGCCGACCGGCCGCTCACCTCTACTACTGACGACAAGCCACGCTTCATCGTCCTCGCCGGCCGCGGCGGCATGGGCAAGTCGCTCCTGGTCCGATGGATCTGCGAGCGCGCCTTCGCCGGCGGCCGCTCCGTCGTCATCGCCGACGGCGACCGCACCAACCGCGCCCTGCCGCTGTTCTTCGACGACGTCCAGGCGCCGTCTAGCGCCGACGACCGCGTCGTCCGCCGCTGGATCGAGACCGTCATCGAGCAGATGCTCCAGCAGCGCTTCGACGTCGTGGTCGACCTCGGCGGCGGCGACATGGTGCTCAAGCAGCTCAGCGTCGAACTCGAGCTGCAGGCGATGCTGGAGGACAACGGCGCCTCGCCCGTCATCCTCCACCTCGTCGGGCCGGAGGTGGAGAGCCTCGGCTACCTCGCCTCGGTCGAGGCGGTCGATCCGGCCAGCCTGTCCGGGCGGCCGCTGTTCGCGCCGGAGCGCACCGCGCTGGTCCTCAACGAGGGCCTCGTCCCCGAAGGCCTGGATCCGGCCGAGGTGTTCGCGCCGATCCGCGAGCACAAGGTGTTCAAGGCCGCCCTGCGCCGCAACGCGCAGCCCGTCCTGATGCCGGCACTCAGGCCGGCCTACGAGGTCAACCGACGGCACCTCGGCTTTGACGACGCCGCAGCCGGCAAGACAAAGGAAGGGTTGCCGCCGCTCGGCATCGCCGACCGGCAGCGGGTGCGGATGTGGCTGCGTGCCATGGAACAGGCCTTCGCGCCGATCAGCGCGTGGCTGCCATGAGCGCCGCCAGCCGGGAGGGAGGGGCATCACGCCCCTCCCCGTTCCGGGGCCTGTTCGCCTCCCTGCGCAAGCAATCGCAACAGACATCCCCTCCAGCACCACCGCCGCCCGCAATCGAGCCGACGCCGGTACCCCGGCTGTTGTCCAGCTCCGGATCCAAGGCTCGACAGGCCAGCCTGCTTGAGCCGCCCACCGGGCGTCAGGGGGACCGCGTCGTCGCCATGCAGGACTTCATCGGCCGCCTGAAGCGGCAGATGGCGAAGTCCAGCATCGGCAGGAGTGATCCCCTTGCTCCGGTCCTGGAGCTGCTGGGCGAGATGCTGCTGCATTTCACCCACCTCGCCGAGGACACGACCGACGACCTCGCCGGCCATACCGACCGGATCCTCGCCGAGGCTCACGTCGCCACGGAGCGGACGCGAGGGCTGTTCGCCGAGAGCCTCCGCTCCGTCGAGGGCGTCATGACGCGGCTGGCGGAACGGAGCGAGACCGCCGTCGCCAGGATCGGCAGCGAGCGCAGGGCTGCCTACGAGCACCTCTCCGGCGAGGCGGCGGCGTTGCTGACCAAGAGGGTGATCCACCATAGCCGCAAGCAGATCTGGATCGAGCGCACGCTGGTCGGCGCGGTGATCGTCGGCCTGATCGGCGGCGCCTACGTCGTCGGCCAGAACAACGGACGCGAGCAGATGCAGGTCGCCGTGCAGGCCACCGACGGTCGGCTGAACGCCGCGGTCCTGCAGGATGGGCCAGTGACTGCCATGAAGTGGATCAGGCTGATCGAGTGGAACCGGCTGGCCGGAGCGCCCACCGCCTGCGCGCCGCAGCCGAGCGGTTCAGGCTACCGGCTCGCCTGCACCTACACGCTCTGGAACGCGCCACCCGATGAAACCCCACCCCGAACCGCGGTCACGCCCTAGATGGCCCCCTATCGACGCTGATGGCCGGGGTCTGCATCAAGGACAAGAGCGGCCCGGGGGCAGGCCGGCAAGTGCCAGGATGGCCGCCGTCAGCTCGTCGCTGGTCAGCTCGCCGGCGACGTAGCGCGCGTTCAGCGCCTCGACGGCAGGGTCGGGCTCGAACCCCGACAACTGGCTGCTGGCACGGGCGGTCTCCACCGCCTGGCGGCGCCATTCCTGCTCCTCACCGGATAGGGATGGCCGTATGGCCTTGCCGTTCGGGATCGTCGGGTCGCTGCTCATCCGGATCGCATTCGTCCCGCTTCAGGGGGTCTCCGACGGGTTGGGACAGATCGATCGCCTGAGGCTGTTCGCCGCGTTGTGCAGGTGCCGCATCAGCTTCTCGTTCCGGCTAAGCCAGTGATACTGGACGTGCGTCGAGCCGCGAGTCTCGACGATGGGCAGGTTGTCCGTGAAGACGAGCAACGGCCGCAGTCCGCTGTATCGGGCGTTGGCCCTGCGGATTGCCCTGCGGATGCCCCACAGCTCGACGGTGTCTCCCGAGATGCCGCGGCCGGTGCCGTAGATCAGCCTGGGCTTCTCAGATGGGCTGACCATCAGGCAGACATAGGCGGCACGGCGGCCGCCGGACGAAGAGTCGATGACCAGCTTCACCGGCGGCGTGAAGTTCAGGATCCCGTCGGACCGACGTATCGGACGCACGATGCTCTCGGCGGACGGCGATGAGCTCCGGAAAATCGTGTCCATCGTTCCTACCGGCGGAAGAGGATCATCAGGATGCCCATGACGCGCCGGTTCTAGGCGGCCAAGCGTGATCGTCGATCACACGGACCTGGTGCGGTCGTCCTGATCCCCAATCCCTATTACGCGTCAGGCCGTTCATCATTGCGCGCCGCTACACCTAGCCGTCCGGCATGTTCCTACGAGGTCCAGGAGCGGATGCCGCCTGCCAGGGATTGATGATCATGACGCCAGCACGCTCGAAATCCACCACGTTGCGGGTGGCGACGCCAAGCTCGTGCACGAGGGCCGTGGCCGCGATCAGGGCGTCCGGCTGAGAGTAGGTGTAGCTGGCCTTCTGGCCCTCGCTCACCAGTCGTCGCCACCGCAGCAGCACCATCTCGTCGACGGGCAGGATCCGCACGCCGAACCAGACCCGGACGCCGTCCTGCAGCCAGGCTTCCAGCTCGGCCCGGAAGCCTGGGTCCGCCACCTGCCCGATGCCGAAGCGGATCTCCGCGATCGTGACCAGGCTCAGGAAGCAGATGACCGGCGGCACGGCCTCGGCCCAGGCGCGGACGGCAGGGTCGGCCTTGCTGCCCTTGCGGAGCTCGGAGATGACGTTCGTGTCGAGCAGCCAGCCGCGTGGCGCGACGCCCATCAGAAGGTGGGCGCATCCCGGACCGGTGCCCGTTCACGCGCAAGATGAAGCTCGAAATCATCAAGCCGCGCGAACGGTCCTTCACCAAAAAGGGCCGCGAGGGACGGGCTGGTGGCCACCGGTGCGAGCCGGGCATAGTCGACGGCCGAGAGCACGACCACGGCTTCCCGTCCATGTACGGTCACATGCTGCGGTCCTGCCTCACGCGCGAGACGCACGACCTCGCTGAAGCGGGCCTTGGCGTCCTCGAGCTTCCACGGGCTCGCCTGACCATGAGGCGGGCGAGGAGCGGGTCGGTTCGATCTCGGCAAGGCAGCACCTGTTCCTGACCAGTCTGGTCAGTATAAGCCTGCTGCCTCCCGCTGCGAAGGCCGAATCGCAGGTCGGCTCTTCCGGCGCTCGTCACAGCCAGGTTGAGACCGTTTCCGGCGTCAGAAGTGCGGCGGCTACGGTTCCCAGAGCTGGACCCAGCCGTTGCCGCCTTCCAGCTTGCCGGGAAGCTCCTCGAGGATCTGCTGCATCGTGACCCCCGCAGCCGGCGCCACATCCCAGCCGCGCATCATGTACCAGGCCTCGAGCGGCGTCAGCGGGAACGGCTTGTCCGGCGGCCAGACCGACCGGACCTTGCGGCGCACCACTTCGGGATGATCCGCCATCTCTTCCGGCGTCGCGCCTCCGATCTGAATCGCGGTCATGTAGGTCTCGTAGATCTGTGCGGACTTGATCCCCAAGGCGTGGCTGATCTCCCTGACCAGTTCGTGGTTTTCCAGCAGCACCTCGGCTATCGGACGATCAAAGGGGATCTCACCCTTCAGGATGCCGATGATCTCGGCATCGGTCATGCTGCTGCCCCTGGCCGCTTCGATGACCTGCTTCAGGCGACCAAGGTTCGTTTCGGCTTGCTCACTCATGGCACGGCTCCTGGCTTTCTCGTCTGCTGCTGCCTCATCGTCAGATCTCCACGACCCAGCCATCCTGAACGCCAGGTTGATGAGGGGAACACGACATGAACAAGCTTCCTCCACATGCGTTGATTGACGGCAACCCCCAGTCACGGGAAGTCCAATGTCACGCATGTCACCGCTCGGCCTCGGCATCTTTGTCACTGCCGGCTTCATGGTTGATTGGCTGTTCGGCCTGCTTTACGACGCGATCACCCCTAGCTTGAAGCAGCTGGTGCTGATGCCCCACGACACCTTGTTCGCCCTGCCGTGGCGTCAGGAGCTGGCACTGACCCTAGTGCTGGTCGCGCTGTTCGCCATGACCGGAATAGCCGTGACCTCATCCCTGCTGGGCAAGGCCGCCGCCTTGGAGATGGTCGACAAGCTGCGACGTGGTAACGGACGGGATCGGCGCTGAAGGAGGGGCTGATCGACTGACGGCCGAACACGTCACGGCAACAAGTATGGAGATGAGACTGCCCCGGGGCGGTTATCCCCAAAACCGGGGATAGGGTTGTGGGTAGGCGACGAAGATCTCGCACACGCCGGCGAGGATCACAGCCGACGATCCTCCGATTACGTGACTGGATGCTCGGCGGCGAGCAAACCTCATCCCGCTGACCATCAGCTCCCCGACCTTACCTGATGATGTTGACGAGACGGCTCTTTGTGCACACATCTTGTGTGCACGACTAGAT
>CAXUEL010000037.1:0-9587 GCA_964249915.1 uncultured Acetobacteraceae bacterium
GAGCCCGCCGCGCACGCGCAGGCGCATGGACCTGGCGCTGCGCCGCGGGCCGGACGGGATCACGCTCGGGCTGCACGAGCGCGGGACCGAGACGGTGATCGGGCTCGACACCTGCCACGTGCTGCATCCCGCGCTGTTCGCGCTGCTGGACGCGATCCGGCCGACGCTGGCCAGCCTGCAGGGCCTGCGCCGGGCCGGCTCGCTCGGGGTGAACCTGCTCGACAGCGGCCCCGACCTGCTCCTGGCGACCGACGGGGCGCTGCTGCCGCGCGACCGCGCCCTGCTGGCCGGGTTCGCGTCGGCGCATGGCGTGCCGCGGATCGCATGGCAGCCGGAGGGCGTGCGGGCAGGGCCGGACGCGACCCCGGAGATCGCCTGCGGCCTGTCGCCGGTGGTGCACCATCTGGCCGGCACCGCGGTGTCGCCGCCGCCGGGCGCGTTCCTGCAAGCCACGCGCGAGGGCGAGGCGGCGATCGTGGCGGCGGTGCTGGACGGGCTGCCGGAGCGGATGCCGCACGGCGCCCTGGTGATCGAGCTGTATGCCGGCTGCGGCACCATCGGCCTGGCGGTCGCAAGCCGGGCGCAGGTGGCGGCCTACGAGGGGCATGCCGGCGCGGTCGAGGCGTATCGTGCGGCCGGAGCCGGGCGGCGCGTCACGGTGCGGCAGCGCGACCTGAACCGGCAGACCCTGCTGGCCCGCGACCTCGCCGGCGCGCAGGCGATCGTGCTCGACCCGCCGCATGCCGGGGCCGGGGCGCAGATGCCGGAGGTCGCCGCCTCAGCGGTGCCGCGCATCGTCTACGTGAGCTGCAATCCCCTCGCCCTGGCGCAGGACGCACGGCTCCTGGCCAGGGCCGGCTACCGGCTGGAGCGGTTCAGCGTGATCGACCAGTTCCTGTGGTCGGCGCGGGTGGAAAGCGTGTGCGTGTTCGACAAGCCGGCGGTGATCCGGCGCGGGCCGATGCCGAGGCCGCCGCGCTGAGGGAACGTGGTGCCCTCAGACGTGGAAGCTTTCGCCGCAGCCGCAGCGGCCCTTCTCGTTCGGGTTGATGAACACGAAGCCGGCGGACAGGTCGCGTTCCTCGTAGTCCATCGTGGTGCCGATCAGGAACAGCGACGCCTTGCGGTCGACCAGGACGGTCAGGCCGCGATCGCTCACCACCTCGTCGGCGGGACCGGCCGCCTCGACCCAGTTCATGTCATAGGACAGGCCGGAGCAGCCCTTGGTGCCGACGCTGATGCGCAGCGTCTGGCCAGCATGGGCGGTGTCATAGAGCGCGCGCAGTCGCAACGCCGCGCGTTCCGACAGTTCCATCAGCGGCGGCAGGGCGCGGCGCTTCGGGGCGGTGGCCACGGTCTCGGTCCGGGTCGTGCTCATGGCGGCTTCCAGGTCAGAACATGTTCAGCGAGAGACGGGCGTCCTCGCTCATCCGGCTGGCGTCCCAGGCCGGCTCCCAGACGGTCTCGACCGCGCACGCGGTCACGCCGGGCACCGTCAGCACCGCGTCGCGCACCTGCACCGGCAGCTCCTGCGCGCTGGGGCAGCCGGGCGCCGTCAGGGTCATCTCGACCTTGACCTGGCCGTCCTCGTGCAGGTCGATCGCGTAGATCAGGCCGAGCTCGTAGATGTTCACCGGGATCTCCGGGTCGTAGACGGTGGCGATGGCGCTGATCACGTCGTCCTCGCTCACCGGGGCCAGCACCTCGCCGTCCGGGGTCCAGCTCGACACCGAGGCCGCCGGCGCCGCCCCGGCGGACGGCGTCGCGAGGGTGAAATTCGGCAACCGCCGTACAGCCGCCTCATCCTCGTGTCCGGACTGTTCGGGTTCCATCATGCGCCTCCGCCGGATTTGAACGCGGCCAGCAGGGCCGACCACGGCAGGATCGCGCATTTCCGGCGCGACCGGTATTCATGCAGCTCACCGAACGCGTTCAGCGGCCCGAGCTGCCGGCGCGCGTCGGGGTCAAGTGCCGCGTCGCCCCCCTGCAGCAGGCGCTCGAACCGGGCGAACGAGGCTTCCGCCTCGTCCCGGGTTGCGCCCTGCACAGTTTCGGCCATCAGGTCGGCAGCGGCGGCGCAGATCGCACAGCCGCGGGTATGGTGCCGCACCGCGGCCGCGCGCCCGTCCGCGTCCCGGCGCAGCGTGACGCGCACCGTGTCGCCGCAGAGCGGGTTTGTGCCGTCGCCGGCGCCGTCGGCCGGCGCCACCGTGCCGGCGTGCAGCGGACGGCGCGCGCGCTCGACCACCAGCGCCTGGTAGATCGAGGCCTCCGCCTGCAGCGCCGCCTCAGACAAGGAAGCTCCTGATCCGCTCGAGCGTGTCGGCCAGCACGTCGATCTCGTGCGTCGTGGTGTAGAGGCCGAAGCTCGCGCGCGCGGTGCTGGTGATACCGAACCGGCGCATCAGCGGCTCGGCACAGTGGGTGCCGGCGCGCACCGCGATGCCGTTCCGGTCCAGCAGGGTGGCGATGTCGTGCGCATGCGCGCCGTCCACCGTAAAGGAGAACACGCCGCCGCGTGTCCGCGCTCGGCCGACCACGCGCAGGCCCTCGACGGCACCGAGGCGGGCCAGGGCGTGCTCGGTCAAACCCGCCTCGTGCGCCTGGATCGTGCCCATGCCGATCGCCTGCACGTAGTCGATCGCGGCGCCGAGCCCGATCACCTCGACGATCGGCGGGGTGCCGGCCTCGAACTTGTGCGGCACCTCGGCATAGGTCGAGCGCTCGAAGCTCACCGAGCCGATCATGTCGCCGCCGCCCATGAACGGCGGCATCGCCTCCAGCAGCGCATGGCGCGCCCACAGCACGCCGATCCCGGTGGGCCCGTACAGCTTGTGACCGGTGAACACGTAGAAATCGGCGTCCAGCGCCTGCACGTCGACCGGTCGGTGCACCGCCGCCTGGGAACCGTCCAGCAACAGCAGGGCGCCGGCGGCGTGGGCAAGCTCGGCGATCCGGCGTGCCGGGTTGACGGTGCCGAGCACGTTGGACATGTGGGTGACCGCCACCAGCCCAACCCTGCCGTCGGCGAGCAGGGCTTCCAGCGCGGGGAGATCGAGCTCGCCCGCGTCGTTCACGGGTGCCACGCGCAGCTCGATGCCGCGGCGGTCGCGCAGCATCTGCCACGGCACGATGTTGGCGTGGTGCTCCATCTCCGAGATCAGCACCGCCTGGTCCGGACGCAGCAGCGATCCGTAGCTGTAGGCGACCAGATTGATGGCGCCGGTGGAGCTGCCGGTGAACACGATCTCCTCGCGGGAGCCGGCGTTCAGCAGCGTGGCCACCTTGTCGCGCACGCCCTCGTAGGCGTCGCTGGTGCGCTCGCTCATCCAGTGCAGGCCGCGATGCACGTTGGCATATTGGTGGCGCATGGTGTGCGTCATCGCGTCGATCACCGCCGACGGCTTCTGCGCCGACGCGGCGCTGTCCAGGAACACGAACGGCTTGCCGCGGATGGTTTCCGACAGGATCGGGAAGTCGGCCCGCAGGTGCGACAGGTCGGGCGTGGTCGAACTAAGCGCGTTCATGCGGATCGGCCCTCCCACCAGGCGGCGACGGCGCGATCCAGCACCGTGCGCGCGTTCTCATCCTCGACCAGGGCCAGCGCGTCGTCGAGGAAGGCGCGCACCAGGATCGCGCGGGCCTCGACCAGCGGCACGCCACGGGAGCGCATGTAGAACAGCTGTTCCTCGTCGAGCGCACCGGCGGTGGCACCGTGGCTGCACTTCACGTCGTCGGCATAGATCTCGAGCTCGGGCTTGGTGTCGATCTCGGCCTGCTCCGACAACAGCAGCGCCTGGTTCATCTGGTAGCCGTCGGTCTTCTGCGCCACCCGCGCCACCACGATCTTGCCCTGGAACACGCCGCGCGAGCGTCCGGTCAGCACGTTCTTGACGGTCTGGCGCGAGTTGCAGGCCGGCGCGTCGTGCGCGATCACGCTGGTCAGGTCGGCGACCTGGGAGTCCGCCAGCAGCTGCGCGCCGTTCACGTGCACGATGGCGTTGGGCCCGGCCAGGGTGGCATGCACCTCGTGCCGCGCCAGCGCCGCACCCAGCGCCAGGTTGAAGCCGTCATAGGACGAGCGCTCGGCGAGGTGCGCCCGGACGGTGGAGAAGGAGAGCGCGCCCGGCGCGTCCGCCTGCAGCCGCACGTGGGCCACGTGGGCGCCGCGTCCGACCTCGAAGGCGAACACGCCCTCGTTCAGGTAGGCGCCATCGCCGGACGCGATCTCCAGCAGCGACAGCCGGGCGCCTTCCTCCAGCACCACGCGGTGATGCAGGTGCGCACCCACCGACCCGGTCGCCAGCGTCACCAGCAGCAGGCGGCCGGCGTCATGCCCGGCCGGCACGCGGATCACGACGCCGTCGCGCGCCAGCATGGCGTTCAGCGCCATCATCGGGTGTGCGACGGGCGCATCGACGGGGATGCCCTCGAAGTCGCCGCACGCGTAGCCCTGCGGCGGGCGGCTCAGCGCGGCCGACAGCTTCCCGTC
This sequence comes from uncultured Acetobacteraceae bacterium, assembly GCA_964249915.1. Taxonomy (GTDB): domain Bacteria; phylum Pseudomonadota; class Alphaproteobacteria; order Acetobacterales; family Acetobacteraceae; genus Lichenicola. The sequence goes on from CAXUEL010000037.1 coordinate 4,493, forward strand.
GACGAACACCAGCCGCGCCAGGGCGGCCTCGCCGTCGGTCTCCAGGCCGGCGCTGTCCAGCACGCGGCGCAGCAGAGTGGCGGCGGCAGCCGGCTCGGCGGTGGCCTCGTCGAACCCGCCCTCCCACAGGCGGCGCAGGTCGGTGTACTTCCACGCCTCGGCGCTGCGCTGCGGCAGGCCATGGCGCTCCAGCGAGGCCGCCGCACGCTCGCGCGGCTGCGGGTCGCCGGGCAGGCGGTCGCGAAGAGCTTCGTAGCGGCGCAGGAAGGCGGCAGCGCTTCCGGCCGTCACGCCGGGACGGGCTTCTGCCAGGACGACGTTCACGCCGCCTCCGCCAGGAAGCCGGCATACCCCTGCGCCTCGAGCTGATGCGCGAGCTCGGGACCGCCGGAGCGCAGGATGCGGCCGCGCGCCATCACGTGCACCCGATCCGGCACCAGGTAGTCCAACAGGCGCTGGTGGTGGGTGATGACCAGGGCGGAGAAGCCGGGCGAGCGCAGCGCCTTCACGCCCTCGGCGACGATGCGCAACGCGTCGATGTCGAGCCCGCTGTCGGTCTCGTCCAGGATGGCGAGGCTGGGCCCGAGCAGCGCCATCTGCAGCACCTCGTTGCGCTTCTTCTCGCCGCCGGAGAAGCCGACGTTGACGTTGCGCTTGAGCAGGTCCTCGGGCATCGACAGCGCCTTGGCCTGCGCCCGCGCCGCCTTGAGGAACTGCATCGAGTCCAGCTCGGCCTCGCCGCGGGCGCGGCGCACGGCGTTGACGGCGGTGCGCAGGAAGGTCGCGTTGTTCACGCCGGGCAACTCGACCGGTGCCTGGAATGCGAGGAACACGCCGGCCGACGCCCGGGCGTCGGGCTCCATCGCCAGCAGGTCCTGCCCCTTGAACGACACCGTGCCGGCGGAAACCTCGTATTCCTCGCGGCCGGCCAGCACGTAGGACAGGGTGGACTTGCCCGACCCGTTCGGGCCCATGATGGCGTGCACCTCGCCGGCCGGGATGTCGAGGTCGACCCCGTTCAGGATCGGCTTCGGCGAGCCGTTGTCGTCGATGGTCGCATGCAGGCCGGCGATGGACAGGAAGGCGCTCATCCGACGCTGCCCTCCAGGCTGACCTGGAGCAGCTTCTGCGCTTCCACCGCGAACTCCATCGGCAGCTCCTTGAGCACGTCCTTGCAGAAGCCGTTGACGATCATGCCGACCGCATCCTCCTCCGACAGGCCGCGCGAGCGGCAGTAGAACAGCTGGTCCTCGGAGATCTTCGAGGTGGTGGCCTCGTGCTCCGTCTTCGCCGTCATGTTGCGGTTCTCGATGTAGGGAACCGTGTGCGCGCCGCACTGGTCGCCGATCAGCAGGCTGTCGCACTGGGTGAAGTTGCGGGCTCCCGACGCCTTGGGCATCACCCGCACCAGCCCGCGATAGGTGCTGTCGGACCGGCCGGCGCTGATGGTCTTGGCGACGATGGTGGAGCGCGTGTTCTTGCCGATGTGCAGCATCTTGGTGCCGGTGTCGGCCTGCTGGTGGTTGTTGGTCACCGCAACCGAGTAGAACTCGCCGACCGAGCCCTCGCCCTGGAGGATGCAGGACGGGTACTTCCAGGTGATCGCCGAGCCGGTCTCGACCTGGGTCCAGGAGATCTTGGAGCGCGCGCCGCGGCAGGCGCCGCGCTTGGTGACGAAGTTGTAGATGCCGCCCTTCCCGTTGGCGTCGCCCGGATACCAGTTCTGCACCGTGGAGTACTTGATCGAGGCGTCGTCCATGGCGACCAGCTCGACCACCGCGGCATGGAGCTGGTTCTCGTCGCGCATCGGCGCGGTGCAGCCTTCGAGGTAGGACACCGACGCGCCCGCCTCGGCGATGATCAGGGTGCGCTCGAACTGCCCGGTGTTCCTGGCATTGATGCGGAAATAGGTGCTCAGCTCCATCGGGCAGCGCACCCCCTTGGGGATGAACACGAACGAGCCGTCGGTGAACACCGCCGAGTTCAGGGCGGCGTAGAAGTTGTCCGCCGCCGGCACCACCGAGCCGAGATACTGCCGCACCAGGTCGGGATGCTCGCGCACCGCCTCGCTGATCGGGCAGAAGATCACGCCGGCCTTGGCCAGGGTGGAGCGGAAGGTGGTGGCCACCGACACGCTGTCGAACACGGCGTCGACGGCGATCTGCGGCGCCTCGCCCTCGGGCAGCTCCACGCCGGCCAGCATCGCCCGCTCCTTGAGCGGGATGCCCAGCTTCTCGTAGACCGCGAGCAGCTCCGGATCGACCTCGTCGAGCGACTTCGGGCCCGGCTTCTTCTTTGGCGCCGCGTAGTAGTGCACGTCCTGGAAGTCGATCGGCGGGTGGCCGATCTTGCCCCAGCCCGGCGCCTGCATGGTCTGCCACGCGGCGTAGGCCTTGAGCCGCCAGGCCAGCAGCCAGTCCGGCTCCTCCTTGCGCGCCGAGATCAGGCGGATGGTGTCCTCGCTCAGCCCCTTGGGGGCCAGGTCCATCTCGATGTCGGTCTCGAACCCCCACTTGTAGCTGGACTGGGTGAGGGTTTGAACGGTGTTCAAGGTTTCGGCGACGGCAGGCATCGGGGCCTCACTCGGCAGCAAGAATGGCGGCACCGGGCACCATGCCCGGCCAGTCGGCTTGATCGTGGACGGCTTGGTCGAAATCGGGGACGCCGCCGCAGGGCGGAAGGTCCATCTGGTCCAGCGTGATCCGGGTCAGCGCAGCGCGGATCGCCTCGTTGACCGGGTCCCATCGCCCGCGGATCGGGCAGGTTTCCTGCGCCTCGCAGCCGCCGGTGACGCCGTCGACGCAGGCGGTGAGCGAGATCGGCCCGTCGATCGCATCGATCACGACGGCGACCGGGATCGCGTGCAGCGGCCGCACAAGCCGGTAGCCGCCGCGCGCGCCGCGCGTGCTGACCACCAGTCCCGCGGCGCCCAGCGCCTTCAGCACCTTGGCCACGGTCGGCTCCGGCACCCCGGTCGCCTGCGCCAGGGTGGGTGAGGTGGTGACCTCGCCCGCGTGGTGCGACAGGCGTACCAGCACCACGACCGCATAATCCGCGAGCTTGGACAGGCGCAGCATGGTGCCTCGGGGGTTCAACAGGACCCGCTCGGTCCTGTTTACGTCAGATGAGCCCGGGACATCGCAAGGTCAAGGCTTTGGCGCCCGTATTTGCCTAGCCGGTGGCGGCGCCGAACACCAGGCGCAGGCCGAGATACAGCAGCCCGCCGACCAGCGCGCCGACCAGGGTGCCGTTGATTCGTACGAACTGCAGGTCGCGGCCGACGCGCAGCTCCAGCCGGTCGACCAGCAGACGCGTGTCCCAGCCGGCGACCACGTCGCCAATGAAGCCGGCCAGCCGTTCGCGCATCCCGGGCAGCGCCCGGCGCGCCAGGGTTCGCGCCGCCCGATCGATCGCCTCGCGCACCGCCCTGTCCTGTCCCAGCACCTCGCCGGTGCGCTCCAGGGACTCCGCCACCAGCCGGGCGATCCAGCTGTCCGGCCGGGCGAGGTCGTCCTCGATCGCGCCGCGCCCGCGGCCCCACACGTGGCCGGCCCACTGCTTCAGGCTGTGGTGGGTGAACAGCGTCCGCATCGTGGCAGCCAGCTCGCGGCCGCGCTCGGGATCGGTCTCGATCAGGTCGATCTCGCGGCGCATCCAGGCCGTCACCGCCTCGCGCAGGTCGGAATCGTGCGGGTCGGTGCGGTCGAGCTCGGCGGTGATCGCGCCCAGCACCCGGCTGGCGACCGAGCCGCCGATCGCCCAGCCGACCAGCCGGCCGCCCTGCTCGCGCACCCGGTCGGCGATCATCTGGTGCAGGTGCGCCTCGCGGCTCTTGAGCAGCATCTTGATCTGGTCGAGCAGGAACGACAGCACCTCCTGGTGCCGGTCGCCGTCGACCAGGGCGCGCAGGCCGCGCGCCACCACCGGCGCCAGCTCCTTGTTGTTCAGCAGGCGCGGCAGCAGCCGGGCCAGCAGGTCGCGTGCCCGGCCGGCCTCCAGCCCGTCCAGCAGGTGCGGGATCATCCGTGCCGCGGCACCCTGCGCCATCTCCCCCACGTGCGGATCCAGCAGCACGCCCTGCACCAGCAGCGGCAGGTCGATGCGGGCTAGCGCGCGGTCGATGTCGGCCTCGGTGAACACGTGGTTGGCGACGAAGCCGCCCAGCGCCCGGCCCAGCCGGTCCTTCTGCGCCGGCAGGATCGCGGTGTGCGGGATCGGCAGGCCGAGCGGATGGCGGAACAGCGCCGTCACCGCGAACCAGTCCGCCAGGCCGCCGACCAACCCGGCCTTGGCGGTCGCTTGCACCAGCCCGGCCCAGAAGCCGTGCCCGGCGGCGTAGCCGACCAGCACCAGCCCGCCCATCGCCACCAGCAGCAGGGTGGCGCGACGTTTCTGCGCGGCCAGGCCCTGCCGCGCCGCCCGGTCCGGATCGGCGACGGCGTCCGGAGGAGGGAGCCAGGCGGTCATCGGCCCCCGTAGCACCTGGGCGCGGCTTTGCCCAACGGCGTCGGCGCCGCCGCGTCTCGATATTGCGGTGCGGCAGCGGACATGGAACCCTCCATCGGCGCTGCCCGATCCCTGGAGCACGATCCGTCATGGACGATCCGAACCCGGCCCTTGAGGCCGACCGCGCCGACCATGCCGGGGGGCGCCTGGCGCAGCTGGTCGCGCTGACCGCGCAGCTGGTGGAACGGCAGGAGGAGGACCCGTTCGGCAACCCGGTGCTGGCGGTCGCCCTGCTGTTGTCGCGGCGGCTCGACGAGAACAGCCTGAGCATCGCCGAGATCGGCGACCTGGTGCGCCGCCTGCGCGACGACGCGTTCACCGGCCGGGCCGCGCGGCTCGCGCGCTATGTCGGCCTCGACGCCAGCGCCGACACCGCCGGCCGGCTGCGCCGGATCGCGGCCAGGCTGGTGCGGCCGGACCCGGACGACAGCCCGATCCCGCTGGCCCAGTTCCGCCAGGCGATCGGCCGCACCCGGTTCGCCGCCGTGTTCACCGCGCACCCGACCTTCGCCCTGGCGACGCCGGTCTACGACGCGCTGGCCAAGGCCGCGGGCGGCGCCGGCACGGTGCCCGACCTGCGGTCGCAGCG
>CAXUEL010000037.1:9597-22117 GCA_964249915.1 uncultured Acetobacteraceae bacterium
ATCGGGCGCGGGCGCGACGCGATCGACCGGCTGAACCGGGCGCTGCTGGAGGAGGCCGCCGCGCACTGGCCGCAAGCCTGGACCGCGCTCCTGCCGCGCCCGCTGATCCTGGCCAGCTGGGTCGGCTACGACACCGACGGGCGCACCGACATCGGCTGGTGGGACACGCTGCGCCTGCGCCTGCGCATGAAGCGGCTGCAGCTCGAACGGCTGCACGCCCAGCTGGGCGCCCTGCAGGCGCCGCCGGCGGCGATGCTGGCCCGGGTCGACGGCGCGCGCGGCGCCGGGGGGGCCCCCATCGCGGCGGCGCCGGCCCGCGCCGACGCCGAACAGGTGGCCGGGTTCGCCGGCGTGCTGATCGACCGGCGCGAGGAGGCGATCCTGAGCCCGGCGGTGCTGGACCGGTTCTTCGCCGAGGCGCTGGAGGCGGCGGGGCCGGACCGGCTGGAGCTCGCGGTGATCCGCGCCGGCTTCGTGTCGCACGGCATGGGCCTCGCCCACACCCACGTGCGGCTGAACGCCACCCAGCTGCACAACGTCGCCCGGCAGCGGCTGGGCATACAGGACAGCCCGGAGAACCCGGCGCAGCGTCGCGCCCTGCTGACCGGGATCAACGAGGCGCTGTCCGAGGTGCACGCGGTGCCGGTCGACTTCGGGGCGCTGCTGTCCGAGCAGGCCTCGGCGGCGCGGCTGATGATGACGGTGACGCAGATCGTCAAGCACGTTGACGGTGCGAGCCCGGTGCGCTTCCTGATCGCCGAGACCGAGAGCGGCTACACCCTGCTGGTGGCGCTGTGGCTGGCGCGGCTGTTCGGGATCGAGGAGCAGGTCGAGATCTCGCCGCTGTTCGAGACGCGCGAGGCGATGATGAACGGCGCCCGGGTGGTCGAGGAGGCGCTGCGCTCGCGGCACTGGCGCGACTACCTCCGACGCACCGGCACCCTGGCGCTGCAGTTCGGCTATTCCGACAGCGGGCGCTATGTCGGGCAGCTCGCCGCCACCTACTTGGTGGAGCGGCTGCGGCTGAAGATCGCCGACCTGCTCGCCGCGCGTGGTCTCGCCGACGTCGAGGTGATCCTGTTCGACACCCATGGCGAGAGCATCGGCCGCGGCGGCCACCCGTTCGCGCTGGCCGACCGGCTGGACTACCTGTCCACGCCGCATGCGCGGCTTGCCTTCGCGGCCGCCGGCATCGCCTGCCGGGAGGAGACGGCGTTCCAGGGCGGCGACGGCTACCTGTTGTTCGGGACGCCGGAACTGGCGGACGCCACGGTCGGCACGATCGCCGAGCACGCCTTCGCCGTCGTGCGCCGCGAGAACGACCCGATCTACGACCAGCCGGACTTCTCCGCCGACTTCTTCTCCGCGATCGGGCTCGGCATGACCGAGCTGGTCGAGGATCCGGGCTATGCCGGGCTGCTGGGCGCGTTCGGGCCGGCGCTGATCGACCGCACCGGATCGCGGCCGGCGGCGCGGCAGAGCGATGCCGCCGGGGGTGCGGCACGGATCCGGCATCCGCGCGAGCTGCGCGCGATCCCCAACAACGCCATCCTGCAGCAGCTCGGCTGGTGCGCCAACACGCTGCAGGGGCTGGGGCTGGCCGCCGCGCGGCATCCGGACACGTTCGAGGAGTTCCTCAAGAACAGCCCGCGCTTCCGTCGCGCGCTCGACTTCGCCAGCCACGCGCTGGCGCATTCCGACCGCGACGTGCTGCGCGCCATCGTGCTGACCCTGGACCCCGGCGTCTGGCTCGACCGGGCGGCGCACGAGGCCGACCCCGCACGCCGCACCGCGCTGGTGACGCTGAGCCAGGGGCTGGAGCGGCTCGACCTGTGGGCCGACACGCAGTCGATGTTCCGCCGCATCCAGGCCGACCACCTGGCGCTGCGCACAGCGTGGCCGGACGCGCCGCGCATGGCGACGCCGGAGATCCTGCTGCACGCGATCCGCCTCACCCTGATCGAGCGGATCTGGTTGCTGGCGACCCGGATCCCGTACTTCTCGCCGCGCGATGGCTTCACCCGGGAGGCGCTGGACGACCAGGTGCTGCGGCTGGAGATCCCCCACGTGCTGAAGCAGATGGCGGAGATCTTCCCGCAGGCACCGGAACAGGCGGTGCCGCTCGACTTCCGCGAGCCGACCGGGCCGCGCGGCGCCCATGCCTACACCCGCGAGACCGCAGAGATCTTCGAGCCGATGCGCCAGCTGTTCGAGCTGGTGCGCGAGATCAGCGTCGCGGTGATGCACGGCGTCGGCGCGTTCGGCTGAGCGTCCGGATCCTGGACCCTGGCCCGACACGGACGGACCGCCGGCGCGCCTGGCGGCTGAGCGAGCCGCCGCCGCCGCATGCGACGCCGCTGCCGGCGGCACCGGGGATCCGCCGCATCGTCGCCCCCAACCCCGGGCCGATGACCTACCACGGCACCAACACCTGGCTGGTGGACTGGCCCGGCGGCACCCTGGTGATCGATCCCGGCTCGGACGATCCGGCGCATCTCGACGCCATCCTGGCCGAGGCGGGTGCCGGCGTGTCGCACATCCTGCTGACCCATACCCATGACGACCACCTCGGCGGCGCGGACGCGCTCGGACGGCGCAGCGGGGCGCCGGTCGCCGGCCATCGCCGCAGCGCCCACCCGCAGTTCCAGGCGCCGCTCGGCCTGCGCGAGGGGGACCGGATCGGCAGCCTCCTGGTGCTCGACACGCCGGGGCACGCCATGGACCACCTGTGCTTCGCCACCGGCGACGGCATCCTGTTCACCGGCGACCACGTGATGGGCTGGTCCACCTCCGTGGTGCCGCCGCCGCCCTTCGGCGACCTGTCCCTGTTCATCGCCAGCCTGGAGCGCGTCCGCGACCGCGGCGACCGGCTGATGCTGTCGGCGCACGGTCCGGCGATCGAGCACCCGCGGACGCTGGTGCAGGACCTGCTCGACCACCGGCAGGCCCGTGAAGCCTCGATCGCGTCGGTGCTGACCGCGGCGCCGATGTCGTTCGAGGCGGTGTTCGGGCGGGCCTACCGCAACCTGCATCCGGACCTGCACGCGCCGGCGCGGGCCAACCTGCTGTCGCACCTGATCAAGCTCGAGACGGATGGCCGTGCCATGCACGACGCGCGGGGCTGGCGCTCGTCCGGCTGATCCCGTAAGCGGTCGGATATCCGTGCCGAGGACCCTCCCTTGATCCGATCCATGCTGCTGCTGACGACGGCCCTGCTGGCGTCGCCGCTCCTGTCCACGGCCGGCGCACGCGCCGACGACACCACCGTGAAGATCTCCAAGACCGACCACCCGGTGCCGCATCTGGAGAACGACGAGGCGGGCAGCGACGGGAGCGTCGACGCGGGCGGACAGCACGTGGACTACCATGCGGTCGCCGGCACCCTGGTGGTGCATCCCCGTGGCTGGGACGACGCGGCCAAGACGGGCACGGATGCGGACAAGTCCAGCGACGACAACCCGACCGCGGAAGCGTCGATGTTCTACGTCGCCTATTTCCGCAAGGGCGCGCATGCGGAGAACCGGCCGATCACCTTCCTGTACAACGGCGGCCCGGGCTCGGCGACGGTGTGGCTGCACATGGGCGCACTCGGTCCCAGGCGGGTGGTGACGCTCGACCACAGCCACGGGCCGGCGGCGCCGTACCAGCTGGTCAACAACGACCAGAGCCTGATGGACGCGAGCGACCTCGTGTTCGTGGACGCGCCAGGCACCGGGTTCTCGCGCATCGCCGGCAAGGACAAGGAGAAGAACTTCTTCGGCGTCGACCAGGACGCGTACGCGTTCGACCAGTTCATCACCACCTTCCTGTCCAAGTACGGCCGCTGGAACTCGCCGAAGTACTTATTTGGGGAAAGCTACGGCACCACCCGCTCGGCGGTGCTGGCCAACGAGCTGGAGCAGGACAACGTCGACCTCAACGGCGTGATCCTGCTGTCGCAGATCCTCAACTTCGACCTCAGCGTGGACGGGCCGCAGGCCAACCCGGGGATCGACGAGGCGTATGTCGCCGCCCTGCCGACCTATGCCGCGACCGCCTGGTACCACCACAAGCTGCCGGGCACGCCGCCCGCCGACCTGCCCTCGTTCCTGACCGAGGTGGAAACCTATGCCAGCACCGACTACGCGTCGGCGCTGCAGCAGGGTGCGCTGCTCGACCACGACCATCTCGAGGCTGTGGCAAAGAAGCTGAACCAGTACACCGGGCTGCCGGTGGCATACCTGGAAAAGGCCAACCTGCGCGTCGACGGCGGCATGTTCGAGCACACCCTGCTCAGCGACGACACCAGCAACACCGGACGGTTCGACACCCGCTTCGCCGGCCCCAGCATGGACCCGCTGGCTAAGGAGGCGGAATACGATCCGCAATCGGCGGCGATCAGCTCGGCCTACGTGTCCGCGTTCAACGACTACGTGCGCCGGCAGCTCGGCTACGGCGGCACCCGGGCCTACAAGTCCGAGATCCAGGTCGACAGCTGGGACATGAAGCACCAGCAGCCGAACACGTCGCAGCCGGCGACCGGCTCGCTCAACGTGATGCCGGACCTGGCGGCGGCGATGGTGTACAACCCGAACCTCAGGGTGCTGCTGAACCAGGGCTACTACGACCTCGCCACCCCGTATTTCGAGGGCGAGTACGAGATGCGCCACCTGCCGATGCCGCGCGCGCTACAGGCCAACATCGAGTTCCGCCACTACGAGTCCGGGCACATGGTCTACGCGCACCAGGACTCGCTGAAGCAGCTGCACGACAACGTCGCCGACTTCATCCGCAGGACGGAAACGGGCGGCGGGACGGCCAAGCCGCAGGTGTCCGGGAAGCAGACCGGCTAGAAGCTGTCGTGAGCCTGACCGGAGGTTGCAGACCCGTCTCGGGCGGGACACCCGGGCTTGATGGAAGCAGTTTTCCCGTCTTTTGACGATGGAACCCTGGCGACCCGGAGTTGCATGACGATCATTGTGGAACGCCCGGAAAGACCGCTCACGCCACGGTCAAGCTGATCGAAAGGTGCCGGGCGCGCGTCACTGGAGGCGTTCCTTGGCTGTAGGCCTGGCACTAAGCGGAGGCGGTCCACTTGCCGTGGCCTGGGAATGCGGCGTGGCCAACGACCTCGGCTCTCGTCGCTTTGTCCTCGGCGGCGCGGACCGGATCCTGGGCACCTTCGCCTGGGATCATGACACCCTACCCGCAGGGGTCGCCGCGAGGCTGCCGGAGATGTTCGCAAGGGCGCACAGCGGACAGGCCAGCTGTGCCGAAGTGGGCGCATACGCTCTTCAAGCTGCCATACCGGTATCGGAGACGGCCCATGTCGCACGCGTGGAGACCAGTCTCAGGCTGGACGCGTGGCCGAGGCGGGAGCTCGGGATCGTCGCGGTGGATGCAGCGAGCGGCGCGTCCGTCAGCTCCCGGTCGAAAGCTGGCCTTCCCATCGGGATCGGGGCCGCCGAGCCACACGACCCTGACGATCGCAGAGTCGAGACGTAGAAAAGGCCGGTTCCTCACGGAACCGGCCTTTTTCACGCGTCGAGCAGGATCGGGATCAGGCGGACTTGGCCATGATCTCGTCGGCGATGTTGCGCGGCACCGGATCGTAGTGGTGGAACTGCATGGTGAAGGATGCGCGGCCCTTGGTCATGGAGCGCAGGTGCGAGATGTAGCCGAACATCTCCTTCAGCGGCACCTGGGCCCGGACCAGGATCGTCGACCCCGAGCTCTCCTGGTTCTGGATCTGGCCACGGCGACGATTCAGGTCGCCCACCACGTCGCCGACATGGTCCTGCGGGGTGGTGCACTCGACGTCCATGATCGGCTCCAGGATCACCGGCGAGGCACGCTTCATGCCCTCGCGGAAGCAGGCCTTGGCCGCGATCTCGAACGCCAGCGCGGACGAGTCGACGTCGTGGTACTTGCCGTCGAGCAGGGTGTACTTGAAGTCCACCGTTGGGAAGCCCGCCAGCACGCCGGTCGTGGCCTGCACCTTGATGCCCTTCTCGACCGCCGGGATGTACTCCTTCGGCACCGTGCCGCCGACCACCTTGTTCTCGAACGAGATGCCGGCGTTGCGCTCCACCGGGGCGAACTCAATCTTCACCTCGGCATACTGGCCCGAACCGCCCGACTGCTTCTTGTGGGTGTAGGTTTCGACGTGTGCCTTGCTGATGGTTTCGCGATACGCCACCTGCGGCGCGCCGATGTTGGCGTCCACGCCATATTCGCGGCGCAGCCGGTCGATGATGATCTCCAGGTGCAGCTCGCCCATGCCGGACAGGATGGTCTGGCCGGTTTCCTGGTCGGTCTTGAGGCGGAGCGACGGATCCTCGCCGGCGAGCTTCTGCAGCGCCAGCGTCATCTTCTCGACAGCCTCCTTGGTCTTCGGCTCGACCGAGATGTCGATCACCGGCACCGGGAACGCCATGCGCTCCAGCACCACCGGGTCGGCGGCGTCGGCCAAGGTGTCGCCGGTGCCAGTGTCCTTCAGGCCCACGAAGGCGGCGATGTCGCCGGCCTGCACTTCCTTGATCTCGGCACGCTTGTCGGCATGCATCTGGAACATGCGGCCGATGCGCTCCTTGTGGTCCTTGGTGGTGTTCATCACCTGGTCGCCGGACTTCAGCGAGCCGGAATACACGCGCACGAAGGTGAGCGTGCCATACTTGTCGTTGATGATCTTGAAGGCGAGGCCGGAGAAGTTGCCCTTGGGGTCGACCTTGATCAGGCGGCGGGTGCTCGGATCGGCATCCTCCTGGCCCTCCTCGGCCGCGACGCGGATGCCCTCGCGGTCGTCGGGCGCCGGCAGGTAGTCGAGCACGGCGTCGAGCAGCGGCTGCACGCCCTTATTCTTGAACGCGGTGCCACACAGCACCGGACGGAACACGCCGGAGATGGCGCCGGCCTTGATGCATCGCTTCAGCGTCGCGACGTCGACGTCGCCCTTGTCGAAGTACTCCTCCATCGCCTCGTTGTCGACCGAGAGCGCGGTGTCGAGCAGCAGCTGGCGCGCTTCCGCGGCGCGCTCAGCAAGCTCGGCCGGGATCGGCTCATCGTGGAACTTGGCCCCCAGCTCGCCGCCTTCCCAGATGATCGCCTTCATCTCGACCAGGTCGACGACGCCGGCAAAGGTGTCCTCGATGCCGATCGGCAGCTGCAGCGGCAGCGCCACGATGTCGAGCTTCTCCTTCAGCGTGTCGAACGCGCGGTAGAAGTCGGCGCCGGTGCGGTCCAGCTTGTTGATGAAGATGATGCGCGGCACGTTGTAGCGGTCGGCGAGACGCCAGTTGGTCTCCGACTGCGGCTGCACGCCGGCCACGCCCTCGATGATGAAGATGGCGCCATCGAGCACGCGGAGCGAGCGGTTCACCTCGATGTTGAAGTCGATGTGGCCGGGGGTGTCGATGATGTTGATGCGGTGGTCCTTCCACTCGCACGTCACCGCGGCCGAGGTAATGGTGATCCCCCGTTCGCGCTCCTGCTCCATGTAGTCGGTGGTGGTGTTGCCCTCGTGGACCTCGCCGATCCGGTGCGACACGCCGGTGTAGTAGAGGATCCGCTCCGTGGTCGTGGTCTTGCCCGCGTCGATGTGCGCGGTGATGCCGATGTTGCGGATCTTGGACAGGTCGGACACGGTTCGGGCTCCTCAAACCAGAAAGGCGCGACGGGACCAGGGCCCCGCGCGCCTTCCGGGGCCGCGGGCGATGCCCGACCGGCCGAAAGACTATTCGGGCCCTCACATGCGCGAGATGCCCCGGATTTGCAAGGACGAACCGGGCGTCACTGTGCCCGGGAGCCGGCCTTCAGGCGGTGGCGGCGGCCTGCTTCTTCGCCTGCGCGCGCTGGATGCGGCGCTTCAGCGACTGCGCTTCTTCCGGCAGGCGGCGGTTCGGCGTGGTCAGCAGGAACTCGTCCAGCCCGCCATTGTGCTCGATGGTGCGAAGCCCGTGCGTGGTGACCCGGATCCGCACGGTGGTGCCCAGCACGTCGGACAGCACCGACGTTTCCTGCAGGTTGGGCAGGTAGCGGCGGCGGGTCTTGTTGTTGGCGTGGCTGACGTTGTTACCCGTCAGCACGCCCTTGCCGGTCATCTCGCAGCGGCGCGACATCGTTCGATCCTTAGGGCTTGGGCTTCGTCCCCGCCGGGCTGACCCGACCCGGGGACGAGCGAAAGGCGCCAGTGCGGGAGCCGGCGTCGTTCGAGACAGGCGCGGCTTATCGCGGAGCCGGTCCGATCCGTCAAGCGCTCGGACCTGGTCAGGCCCGGCCCGCTTCGCGGTCGTTGGACGGGTGCAGCTCGCCGGCGCGTACGCTGGCGATCGCGTTCTGCAGCATGCGGACCATCGCCCGCTCGTCCATGGTCCGGGCCAGCAGCCCGAGCGAGCCACCCAGCAGGGCCGAGGCGATCGCCAGCGGCGGCAGGTTCTCGCCCAGCATGTATTCGATCGCCTTGTCGACCACCGCCCCGGCGTGGCTGAGCTCGGCCGGCACCGAGCCGTCCTGTCCCAGAACCTGTTCTCCTCGGGGCTGTTCTCCCCGCGTCTGCTCTCCACGCGTCTGCTCAGGCCGTTTGTCGCCGGTCGTCGGGTCCAGGCTCATCTCGTCTTCCCTCCACAGGCGGCACACATGGATCGCGGGCCCGTCCTATGCCAGGCCCGCGCGCTGCAGTTCGGGCGAAAGCAGGACGTCCGCCTCCGCCTCGGCTTCCTCCTCCTCGGACTGCGCCGCCCACATGCGGGCGTAGAGGCCGCCCTCCTCCAGCAGGGAGCGGTGGGTGCCGCGCTCGGCGATCAGCCCGTCCACCAGCACCAGGATCTCGTCGGCATCGACCACGGTGGACAGCCGGTGCGCGATCACCAGCGTAGTGCGATCGGCCGCCACGGTGCGGAGTGCGGCCTGGATCTCCTGCTCGGTATGGGTGTCGAGCGCGCTGGTCGCCTCGTCCAGCACCAGCACGCGCGGGTTCTTCAGGATGGTGCGCGCGATCGCCACACGCTGCTTCTCGCCGCCAGACAGCTTGAGCCCGCGCTCGCCGACCCGGGTGTCGTAGCCTTCGGGCAGGCCCGAAATGAAGTCGTGCACCTGCGCCAGGGCGGCCGCGTGCTCGATCTCGGCCTGGGTGGCGCCGATCCGGCCATAGGCGATGTTGTAGCGGATGGTGTCGTTGAACAGCACCGTGTCCTGCGGCACCACGCCGATCGCGGCGCGCAAGGCTTCCTGGGCGCAGTCGCGCACGTCCTGCCCGTCGATCAGGACCCGGCCCCCAGTCACGTCGTAGAAGCGGAACAGCAGACGGCTCACCGTCGACTTGCCGGCGCCGGTCGGCCCGACGATGGCGGTGCGGCCGCCGGGGCGCACCGCGAAGCTGACGCCGTGCAAGATCTCCCGGTTCGGCCGGTAGCCGAAGCGCACGTCCTCGAACCGTATCTCCGCCGGCGGCGCGTCGGCGAGCCGGGCTGGCAGCAGTGCCGGCACTAGGGGATCCCGCACCTCCTGGTCCTCGCCCAGCAGGCGGAACATCTGCTCCAGGTCCACCACGCCCTGGCGCAGGGAGGCGTAGACGAAGCCCAGGAAGTTCAGCGGGCCGTAGAGCTGCATCAGGTAGGTGTTGACCAGCACGAACTTGCCGACCGTGAGCCGGCCGGCGGCGACGCCGTCGGCGGCCATCAGCATGATCACCGCCAGCGCCACGGCGATGATGGTCGCCTGGCCCAGGTTGAGCATGTTGAGCGAGACCTGGGTGCGCACCGCGGCACTCTCGTAGCGCGCCTGGGTCTCGTCGTAGCGGCGCGCCTCGTGGCGCTCGTTGCCGAAGTACTTGACCGTCTCGAAGTTGAGCAGGCTGTCCAATGCCTTGGTGCTGGCCTCGCTTTCCACCTCGTTCATGCGCCGGCGGATGCCGATGCGCCAGCCGGTGAAGGCGACGGTGAAGCCGACATACACCACCACCGTCAACAGGGTAGCGAGTGCGAAGCGCCAGTCGAACAACCGCCAGATCACCGCGGTGACCATCAGCGTTTCCAGCAAGGTCGGCACGATGTTGAACACGCCGAGCCGGAGGATCAGCTCGATCGCCTGGGTGCCGCGCTCGATCGCCCGGGTCACGCCGCCGGTCTGGCGGTCGAGGTGGAAGCGCAAGGAGAGCCCGTGCAGGTGGCGGAAGGTCTGCATCGCCGCCACCCGGATCACCCGCTGCTTGACCGGCGCGAACACCGCGTCGCGCAGCTCGCCGAAACCGCCGCTGGCGATCCTGAGCAGCCCGTAGCCGACGATCAGTCCGATCGGCACCACCAGCAGGTGGGTGGGATCGCGGTGCGACAGCCGGTCGATCGCGCGGGCATACACGAGCGGCACACAGACCGTGGCCACCTTCGCCGCGATCAGCAGCACGATGGCCGCGACGACATGCATCCGGGTCCGGAAGTCGCCGCGTGGCCAGAGATAGGGCAGCAGCCCGCGTACCGTCGCGAGCGCTGTCGGCCGCGACGCCTGCCCGGATGAAGGAGTCGTCATGCCCTCGATGTGGCATGCGACCGGGCGGTTGCAAAGGCGGCGCTGCCGATTGCCAACCCCGGGTGGCGGGGCCGCGTTGGCCACCCATGACCAGCCCCTTCATGCGACACGTCCGGACCTGCAACAACACACGTCTGCCGGGCGGCCGCGTGTCCTTCCGGCTCGGCGACCAGCCGGTCGGATGGGTGGAACCGGCGCTGGCGCCGGCGCTGGAGCGGCACGGGGTCCGGCGCGAAGGCGATGCGCTGGTGCTGGAGGATCCGCGGCGGCTCCTGGCCCTGGGCGAGGCGCTGTCCAGGGAGGGGCTGTTCCGGCATCGCGCCGAGCCCTTCGACGTGCGCGCCGACCCGGACGGCCCGGTGCTGGCAACCCTCGACCGCGGTGCTCTGCCCGCCTTCGGCATCCTGGCCGATGGGGTGCACCTGAACGGTCTGGTCGAGCGGGCGGACGGCACGCATCTCTGGGTCGGCAGGCGGGCGGCGAACAAGCTGCTCGATCCGGACAAGCTCGATCACCTGGTCGCCGGCGGAGTCGCGGCCGGCTACGGCAGCCGGGACACGCTGGAGAAGGAAGGCTGGGAGGAGTGCGGGCTGGCGGCCCCGCTGGCGCGCGAGGCGATCGCGGTCGGCACCATCCGCTATGTCATGGCGCGCTCCGAAGGGCTGCGGCGGGACCGGCTGCACTGCTTCGACCTCGTGCTGCCGGAGGAGTTCCGGCCGGTGGCCAATGACGGGGAGGTGGCGGAGTTCAGCCTGGTGCCGTTGGAAGAGGCGTTCGTGCTGGTGCGCGATACCGAGCGGTTCAAGTTCAACGTTAACCTGGTGCTGATCGACCTGTTCCTCAGGCGCGGGCTGATCGACCCGGACGCCCCGGATGGGGTGGGGTTGAGAAAAAGTCTCGACGGATCGGTGTTGGAACAATCTCCGCCGCTTGGCCGCTGAAGGTCATCCCGTTTCTCAACCTCGGATTGTGAAGCGGATCGTTCAATAACAATGTTCTAGGCGATTGCGTTCAGGGCGGTGGGCAGGGTCGGGCCTTGGCTAAGTGCTTCCCTTACAACCAATTTGTTCCCTATACGTTCTCATGTTGTCATGAGCGTGGAGCGGGGGGATGGGCGGTGCGGAGGCGGTCGAAGCGCTGCGGGTCCGGATCGGCCAGATGGGCCGGTCGGGCACGGAAACCGCTATCAGAAGATGCTTGCAGTTCGGGCTCCAGGCCATCGATCGGCGGTCCGGGACGGGCCTGGCGTGCGGCGCCCTGCACGAGGTGCTGGGGCATGGGCCCGACACCGAGCACGGCACCCATCCCAGCCTGCTGATCGCGGGGCTGCTGGCCCGGCACGATCCCGACCGTCCGGTGCTGTGGGTGATGCAGCGGGGCGACCTGTTCCCGCCAGGACTGGCAGCGGTCGGCCTGCATCCGCGTCGGCTGATCCTGGTGGAGGGCGGTGGCGAGGTGCTGGCGGTGATGGAGGAAGCGCTGCGCCATGCGGGGCTGGCGGCGGTGGTCGGCGAGGTAGAGGGCCGGCTCGGCCTGACTGCGTCGCGCCGGCTGCAGCTGGCGGCGGAAGCCTCCGGGGTGGCCGCCTTCGCGATCCGCCGCAGCCGCCGGTTCGACGACCCGGCCCTGCTGGCGCCGAGTGCGGCTGCGAGTCGCTGGCGGGTGGCCGCCCTGCCTCCGTCGCAGGCCGGTGCCCCGCCGGGGCGCGCCGTGTGGCGGCTGGAGCTGCTGCGCTGCCGCGAGGCGTCCCCCTTCCACTGGATCGTGCAGGCCTGCGATGCCCAAGGTCGTGTTGCCGCCCTTCCCCGAGCCACCGCGCCGGTTCGGGTTCCTCTGGCTGCCGTTGTGGCAGACCGACCGGCTGCGTCGCGATACGGCTGAGGCGCCGGACCGGCCGCTGGTCACCAGCGTCCGCGACGGGTCGCGCACGATCGTGTCGGCCGCCTGCGCGGCGGCGCGGCGCCTCGGCCTCCACGAGGGGATGCCCCTGGCGCAGGCGCAGGCCAGCGTGCCGGCGCTC
>CAXUEL010000038.1:0-20512 GCA_964249915.1 uncultured Acetobacteraceae bacterium
TCGACCTGCGCAACATCTACGACCCACACGCCATGCAGGCAGCAGGCCTGGCCTATGGTGGCATCGGACGGCCGCGGCCGACGATAGGAGACGACCTGCGGATGCGCACGGCGGGCTGAGCCGGATGCCCGGCGTTTCTGTCCCCTAGCGCTTCGCCCAGCTGCCGGCGATCGCGCCGAGGTCGAGCGCGATCCCGCCAAGGCTCCTGATCCGGCCGCAGAACATCATCCCGAACGGGCCCGTGGCGGCGACCAGGAACATCGCGCCCTGGAACGGGACCTCGATCCGATCGAGGGCAGCTAGAAGCCGATCGATCACCGATCCGGAACCGTTCGCATCTGCCTGGTTCGAGCCACCGTGTGACGGCAGCATGATCGCCCGCGCGTCGGCGATGCCGCAGAAGCGGCCCAGCCGCTCGCCAAGTTCCGGGAACGGCGACACGACGCACAGGAAGGGAAGGCCGTGAAGGACAGATCGCAGGAAGGGCATGGTCCTGTGCAGCGCCGCCGCATAGTCGTTCGATGCAAGTGAGGCGTCCCGCGCATCCAGCACCAGGCGCAGCACGTCCTGCATGAAGCCAAGGTTAATCTGGTCGTGACGGATCTCATGCGCCCGTGGGAACCCAACCACGTCGGCATCGCGGATCGCTGATGCGACGCCGCGCCCGATCGAGGCGATGCGCTGGACGCCGCTGGCCTCGATCGGCTCGCCGAACCAGTCCTGCCAGACGCTGTTCGCGACCGCCGACAACTCGACAGGCCGCAGCGACAGGTTCGACCGCAGGCTGGTGTAGACGACGAAGCGGGCAAGTACCTGGTCGATGCGGATCAGGGCAAAGGGCGTCCGGCTCGCGGCGACGTCGGACAAGCGCGCGTAAAGCGGCTCGGTGTCGAGCCATCGCGTCGACGCCTCGCGTGCCTCCAGGGCATCGAGGCTGTTCTGGCAGTCCTGGTCCAGGGCGAGCTGCGCCGCAGCGAGATGCAGGTAGGGCGGATACGGAACATCCGGATCCTGGGCCGCCATGCGGTCAAGCAGAGGACGGTTGTCCAGCAACTCCCGGTGACGCCCGGTCACCGCCAGCGCGGTCGTGTAGTTCCAGATCGAGCAGTTGTCGTGCAGGAGCAGCGGCGCGGCGACGCGCAGGAACGGAACCGCCCGGTCGAACTCGCCCCGCTCCGAGAAGCGCGCGCCCATCTCGCTGTTCAGCCAGCCATCGTCGGGCTTGGCCGCCACCATCTGCCGGAGCGACTGAAACAGCACCGTCTGGTCATCCACCCGTTGCGCCAGCCGTAGCCGGAACTCGTGCAGCGGGGTGATGTCGGACCACAACGCCAGGGCGCGCTGGCTGGCCACCATCGCCGCATCCAGGTCGCCCTGGTGCTCGAGGATCCTCGCCCTGAGCAGCCAGGCTTCCGGATCGACCGGATTGTCGGCGAGCAGTCGCTCCACCGCCACCGACGCTTCGCCTGCCCTGCCGTCGTCGAACGCCGCCTGCGCGGCCGGGAGGTCGAGCCACGCGTCGTTCCGCGCAGGTTCCCTCGTTACGGCAGCGGCATGAACGGATGGGAGAATGGAAGTTGTCGTCGACATCTGACGCATCCCGGCTGACGCCCACCCTTATAGTCAAGGCCGGGCCGGGGAACCACTCGACGCGTGCAGACGGCGTGGCGCAAGTCGTTGCTGTCGGCAGCAAGGACACTTAAGCCTTCCTGTCCCAAGGGTTTCTTCAAGCGGATGTCTCAATTTTTCAACAATACCGGTTTGGCTTCGCTTTAGCTGGATACGTCTCGTGAATCAAAAATAACCATCACGGAGGTCACATGGGACGCATCGGTGTCGCATATGTTCTGTTGTCGTGCTGCTGCGGATCGGCGTTCGGACAACCGATCATCACGCGGTCGGGCGCCATCACCTCGCCGGCCGCGCAACCGGCTTATGCCATCGACGCTGCCGGGAACGCACGATTCTCGACGGTTGCCGGCGATGCAAGCACCGTAGTGATCCGATCCACCGATCCGCACGCCACCCAGCTTCGTACCGCCTCGTCGCACGCATCCGACCAGGCGTCCGTTGCCGACTACGTTCCGGCACAACAGCAGCTTGGCGGCGCCACGTCCTTGACGGTGCTGATGCCGCAAGCCGTCGGCGATGCTTCGGTGCAACTCAGTCCCGATCCGACGCTGATCGTCGGCCACCACGTCGCCGCCTCCGGACTGGCGCCGACCACGACCATCGTCTTCCTCGATGCGATCACGACCAGGACGCTGAGCGAGACGACCTCGGCACCCACCTTGACCGACGCCGAGCAGCAGGCGCTGCCTGTGCTGACCGGCATGTCGAACGCGCTGACCTTCGCCACTTCCTTTGCCGTGCCTATGGGGGCGGCGGTCGGCGGCGCAGGCCTTCCGGCCGGGACAACCGTGGTCGGCTCGATCGTCAACGGTGCCGGAGGCGAAACCGTCTATGTCAGCGCCGACGTGACCGTCGACGTCGCCGCGTCTACACCTGTCACCTTTTCCTACGCGTCGCAGACCGTTGTTCTTTCGAACAGCTGGACAACCCCACCCGCCGTTGGTGCGGGGCTCGGGATCTACGTCCAGGACGATTATCCAGCGTTCCAGAACGCCATCTACTGGATGGCGCCGGAGCATGGCGGACCGGGCGGGCGGATCATCGTTCCGAGCGGACGCTACTTCCTGTCGACAACCGTCACGACCTATGACGGCGTCGACTTCGTCCTCGGAGCGGGCGCCAGCTTCGTTTCCGGCTCGGCATCCATCGACGCGCAGGACGGTGCCTTTCCCGCCACCTCCGACATCTCCTTTCTCGGCGGCGGCCGCAACCAGACGCCGACCGAGCTCAACGTCAGCCAGGTGATCGAGCAGCGGCTGATGCCGGATCTCCAGGGACAGGCCGTGCTCGTGAACCAGAACAACGCGTCCTGCACCAATGACGGGTCCGGCTGGGGCTGCGGCATGGTCGGCATCGAGGTCAAGCAGAGCCACGACGCCAACATCGACAGCGGCGTGCTGTGGGAATACCACGGCACGGACACGGTCACCGCCAACCAGGACGTGACGTGGGCAGGCGCGGAACTTGAACTGCTCAACAACAGCGGGCTCGACGTCAAGTGGAACGGAGGCAAGGGAAACAAGACGGGCCTGCACATCGACGACCTGGGCAACACGGACAACACCGTGGCGCTGCTGCCGGGCAACGGTGGCACCGGCAAGTGGCACCGCGCGCTCGATTGCACCACCGCTGCGGTTCGCGACTACTGCTGGGACGTGCAGACCGCGCCGATCGCGGCGGACGGGACGCCGACCCTGCTTGCGACCCTGGACGTGTCGGGGAACGCTTCCTTCGCCACCGTGAAGGCCGCGGGCTCGATCATCGCCACCCCGGCCGCGGCGAGCTATGTTCTCCAGCAGTCGGATTGCGGCAGCACGCTGGAACCGCAGCCCAGCACGCCGATGACGATCCGCATACCGACCGGCCTGGCACCCGGCTGCCAGGTCACGGTCGACGAGGTCAACGCGGTCCAGATCAGCTTCGCTGCCGGATCGGGCGAAACCATGCGCTCGCTCAACGGGGCCAGCCGGATCAGTGCGAACTACGGCAGCGCCACCATCCTGATCGACGGCTCGTCCACGTTCTTCCTGAGCGGCAACATCCAGTGACGGACGCGCGGCTCGCCGTGCCGTCCTAGAACTCCTCCCGCAGGCACCGGGCAAGGTCCTCGGCGTCGACGGACACCGCCCACGGGTTCTCCTGCATCGACGACGGGGTGGCGAACACGTAGCCGGTCGGTTGTCCGAGACGCTCGCCGATTCCCGATTGCAGGGCATCAAAGGTTGCCGGCAGTTGTCCGTGCAGGCCCGCCACGACGCAGCCCGGCCTGCCGAACAGGGTCCCGTGCAGGGCGGATCCATACTGCCCGACCACCCGCCTCGCTCCCCTGATCAGCGCGATCTGCTCCGGCAGCGGCAGGCGTTCCGGGTGCACGACCTCGAACCCGTGAGCGCTGGCGATCGCCTCGATGGCGTCCTGGTTCAGCAGCGGCCGCCCGTCATGGGTGCCACGCGGCCGCGACAGGAACAGCTTGCGCCGCGTCGCCGCCGGCACGGGGCTGAAACGATCGATCCGCTCGTTGAGAAACGCCGCGCCGTCGGCGAACAAGGGCGAGCAGCGTCCGCCCCAGCGCAGGGTGGTCGGCACGACGAGCTCGTCCGGGACGATGGTCTCGTGGTCGGGATCGTAGCGCAGGATGCGCTGCTCCGGGATGCCGAGCAGGCGCAGCAGCGCTCCGCCGAATCCTTCCATGTTCGACGGAAGCAGCACCGTGATCCGGTCCAGGTCGATGCCCGCCAGCTCCAGCAGGCAAAGCTTGGGCAGGAAGTCGACCAGCCAATGGCCGTAGATCTGGTGGCCGTTGTTGGCGAGCAGCATGACGGCCCCTGCGACGCGCCGTACGGTCTTCTCGCCGTTCGCCGTGGCGTGCAGATGAGCGAGCAGGCGCCGGCGCGACTCCTGGTCCTCCGGGTTCAGAGCGATCCCGTCGAGCAGGAAGTCGATCTCGCCGCGCAGCAGAAGCGCGCCGCAGGAGAACCACGGTCCGACCACCTCCACCCGGCGCATGATGAACACCGAGACCGGCGGCTCGAACTGGTCGTTGTGGAAGTGCCGCAACGCGTCCTCTGTGACCGGGCCGTAGGTGAAGGCCGGAGCGGGACGGGGCCGCGACCGCGCCGGCAGCAACGGGATTTCGCTGACATGGAGGCCGCCTTGGGCCGCATCGCGCACGGACACCGTTTGCCGACGCGTCACTAGGTCATGGTCAGCCGTCATCGACAAGCATCCTGCAGCGAAACGAACGGGACAGCAGCGGTTGTTCGCGCCGATCCGCCAGTATAGCCTCGCTCCCGACCGCTGCCACCTGCAACCACGAATCTCGTTTCGTGGACGCACCGGCTTGCGGTCACACCATGGATGCTGGGCGCGGATGCAGGCGATCCGGCGCCGCAGCTCTACCAGGATCCGCCGACCATGCACGACCGCCAGGACAGCCTCGACGAGCTTCAGCGCTTGCGCCTGGCCGGTTCGCTGCAGGCGGCGCGCGCCCTGGTCGACGCCATGCGCAGTCAGCATCCAGACGATGCCGCCTGGTCGATGGAGGATGCCATCCAGCTGCTGCATGAAGGCCACCGGACGTGCGCGGCGCATCGATTCGAGGCCACCGCGCGGGCGGGCGATTTCGCAGGGCGGCTCGAATGCCTGCTGAAAGGCGCGGAGGCGTGGGCCGAGCTGGGCGAGTTCACCTCCGCGCTTCGCCTGCTTGCGGACGCCGAGTCCGACTTTCCGGACTACGAGCCCCTGCCGCGTGTCCGCCGCGGCATCCAGGCGCGCGCGGCCGGGACGGGCCGGGAGCAGATCGCGCGGGCGATCGCAGCGCTGCGCCAGGGCGGGGTCGACAGCGAATCCTGCCAGGCGCTGGTCGTACAGTTGCGCGAGCATCTGCGACACGCACCGGACGACCTCGACATGCTGTTCGAGCTCGGCCGCCTGCATCGCCGCCTCGGCGACAACCGCGACGCGGTCCCGCTCCTGCGCCGGCTGGGAAGCGCGGAAGGCGAGGCGGTGCAGCTCGAAAGCCTGATCGAGCTGGCGCGCGCGCATGCCGCACTCGGCGAGGCGGAGCTGGCGTGGCGCGTCGTCCGGGAGATCGGCACCCGCTTTCCCGAGCACGCGGCGTTCACGGTGCTGGCCATCGAGCTGATGGAGATCCAGCGTCATCCGGCCGATGCGCTCAGGCTTGCCGAACAGGCGTTCGGCCGCCTGGCGCCACGCTCCCGGTCGGAAGCGCTGGAGGCGATGACGCGGGCGATGGCGCGCCGCCATCTCGACGCCCTGCCGCAGCGGCGAACGATCCCGATCGGCGTCGCGGCGCCACGCCAGGATCGCCCGGTCCTGCCCAACGCCGGCATCCTCATGCTGACCAAGGACGAGTCCGACATCCTCGGCCACAACCTGCGGCACCACTACCGGCTCGGCTTTCGCCACTTCTGCATCGTCGACAACCGCAGCGGCGACAATACCGCGGCGGAGGTGGAACGGTTCCGGCGGGAGCAGCCGGACAGCCTGGTCCTGTACGTGTTCGACCAGGTCGCCGGCCATTACCAGGCCGAGAAGATGGCCGTGTTCATGGACGCGTTCGCCCGCTACGCCCGCCTGGCCGGGGTCGCGCTCGAGTGGCTGGTCTTCCTGGACACCGACGAGCTGATCGCACCGGTGACGGATGCGGCGGCAGATGCCCTGCGCAACGCCATGACGGGCGTGCAGCACGACATCATCGTGTTCCACTGGCTTCTCGGCGTCAGCGACGCCCCGCTCCGGTCCACGCCGCAAACCACCACGCCGTTCGGCGCCTTTCCGGTCGTGAAGCCGGCCAGCCCGCCGACCTCCAAGGTCGCCATCCGGATCGGATGCGGTTGCCGGCCCACCGAAGGCAACCACTGGGTGCTGGGCTTCGAGGGCACCATGGACCGCGTGTTCGTCGCCGCGAGCCACGACTGGTTCATGTTCCACTTCATGATCCGCTCGTTCGAGCAGTTGAAGTCGAAAGTGGTCAATGGGGGGCTCGCCTTCCAGGGAACCACCGGCCTGGATACCCATGGCGGTCACTGGAAGGCCCGCTACCAGCGCTACGAGCGTGACGGCGACCGGTTCATCGAGCAGCTCCTGCACGAGCACGTGGCGTCGGTCAGCGTCGGGAGCCTCCGGATGACGCCGTGAAGCTGTGTCATGGTTCGGCGCAGCTGCGGTTGTGCTCCGCGATCACCTGTCGGAGCGCCGCGTCGCCAGCCTGCTGGTACCACTGGTAGTATGTCCGCCAGTGCGTGGCGGTGTCGCTCAGCCCGTCCTGGTCCACCGTGGCGGACAGGGCACGATTGGCGTTGACGACCTTGCGGCGCAGCTGCTCGACCGTCCGGGTCGGGAAATGGAACATGTAGATGCCCGCTTCCGCCAGCACGGCAACGCTGGACAGCGGATAAGGAAACGCGCCGACCAGGTGGTTGCCCTGGATCGGCTCGAGGCCGCGCCTGGTCCGGAACGCCACCTTGGTGACCGGGACCTTCATCCTGGACCACGCCCGGGGGAACAGGGCGAGGATCTCCCCGCCCGGCGGAAGAACATCCAGCACCTCGTCGCTGCCGCACTGCACCCAGTGCAGGACCAGCATGTTCAGCGACGGATCGTCCAGCAGGGCCGCAAGCCGGTGTTCCGCCTCTCCGTCCGGACCCACGCAGGTGACGAACTCGTCCGCGTCGACCAGGAAGATCCAGTCCGGCTGCACCGACTCGTAGTGCAGGTAGACGTCCATGAAGGCCATGAGCGCCTTCATCTTCAGCGCCTGGTAGTGGCCGACCACGTAGTCGAAGGCCGAGAACAGCGCCGCGTCCGGATGCGCATCCCGGAAGGCGGCGATGATGCCGGCCGTGTTGTCGGTGCTGGCGTTGTCGAGGATGAAGAAGCGACGGAACCCGAGCGCGTAGTGGTGCGACAGGTTCTGCCAGATGATCTCGGCCTCGTCCTTGACCATCAGGAACAAGGCCGCCCGGCGGAGGGCCGGCACCTCCCGCGGCGGACGCTGCATCCAGTCCAGGCCGGCGCGGTGCCGATCGAACGCTCCGGCTGCGCGGTCATTGGCGATGCGGCCGACGAGCTCTGCACGCGGCCGCGGCGCCGCCGCCTCGAATGCCGCTTCCAGCGAAGCCAGATCCTCCGGCACCGGTCCTTCTCCCAAGCCAAGCCGTCACATGCTCGCGCAGTGGCGCATCGCCTGCAACCTGGCCGGACGGACTTCAGTTCCCGTGCACGGTGTCCAGGTCGGCGAACCGGGTGAACTCGCCCTCGAAGAACAGGTCGATCTTGCCGGTGGGCCCGTGGCGCTGCTTTTCCAGCAGCAGCTCGGCCTTGTTGTGCGCCAGCTCCATCTTGTGCTGCCAGCCGTCCATGGCGACCAGGAACTTGTCGTTGCTGTCGAACATGGTGTCCTTGGGCATGCGCTGCTGCAGGTAGTACTCGTCGCGGTAGATGAACATCACCGCGTCCGCATCCTGCTCGATCGAGCCCGACTCGCGCAGGTCCGACAGCTGCGGCCGCTTGTCCTCGCGGCTTTCCACCTGGCGCGACAGCTGGCTCAGCGCCAGCACCGGCACCGCCAGCTCCTTGGCGATCGCCTTGAGCCCCTGGGTGATCATGGAGATCTCCAGCACCCGGTTGTCGGGCTTGGTGCCGACCGCCGGCCGCATCAGCTGCAGGTAGTCCACCACCACCAGGCTCAGGCCCTTGGTGCGGTGCAGCCTGCGGCAGCGGGTGCGCATCGCCGACAAGGTGATGGCGGGGGTGTCGTCGATGTGCAGCGGCAGCGACTGCAGCTCGCGGCTGACCTGGACGAAGCGGTCGAACTCCTTCTGGCCGATCTCGCCACGCCGGATCCGCTCGCCCGACACCCGGCTTTCCTCCGACAGCAGGCGGGTGGCGAGCTGCTCGGCGCTCATCTCCAGCGAGAAGATCGCCACCGACCCGCGCGGCGTCACCCCGGTCTCGCGCGCCTCCTGCATCAGCGAGCGCGCGGCGCCGAACGCGATCTTGGTGGCGAGTGCCGTCTTCCCCATCGCCGGCCGCCCGGCCAGGATCAGCAGGTCGGACGGGTGCAGCCCGCCGGTCTTCTTGTCCAGGTCGCGCAGGCCGGTGGTGAGGCCGCTGACCGCGCCGGTGCGGTGGAACGCCTTTTCGGCGATGCCGATCGCGTCGGTCAGGGCGCGCTCGAAGGTGATGAAGCCGCCATCCTGGCCCTTGTCGGTGGCCAGCTTGAACAGCGTCTCCTCGGCCGCCTCGATCTGCTTGGAGCCGTCGAGCTCGGGGTTCACCCCGAACGCGTTGTTCACCACGGTCTCGCCGATCTCGATCATCTGGCGTCGGATCCAGGCATCGTGGATCGCGCGGCCGTACTCGCCGGCGTTGATGATGCCGACCATCGCGGTCAGCAGCTGGGCGAGATACGCGGTGCCGCCGACCTCGTCGAGCACCCCGGAATGCTCCAGCTCCGCCTTGAGCGTCACCGCGTCGGCGAGCTGCCCCGCCTCCACCCGACGCACGATCGACTGGTAGATTCGGCCGTGCACCGGGTCGATGAAGTGCTCCGGCGCCAGGAACTCGGCGATCCGCTCGTAGGCCTTGTTGTTGGCCAGCAGCGCGCCGAGCAGCGCCTGCTCGGCAGCCACGTTGGAGGGCGGCTGGCGCTGCGACAACCCGAGCAAGGAGTCGCGTCGTAGGGGTTCGATCTGGTTCACCCCGCCATCCTAGCGCACCCGGCCCGAGCGATGCGCGTCAACACAGCCCTGTGGATAACGGGGATGCCTGTGGATAACGGGGATGGTCCGGCGTCAGGACCCGTGCGGCCGCATCCGGTCGAGCTCCGCCCAGGCCGACATGATGTGGTAGAACGAGCTGGTCGGGATGCGGTCGACCGCCGGCCGGCCGAACGGGTCGAGCCGGTCGATCCAGGTGCCGGGCGGCATCAGCCCGCCCGTCTCCGTCACCAGGTAGCGGGTCAGCAGGTTGCCGGCGCTGCGCACGATCACCGACTCGTGCTCGCGGGCCGCCTCGGCGTCGCGACGCGCCAGCGCCATCCGGTGGAGCGCGCAGTGCGCCTTCACCGTCTCGCCCTGCGGCCAGAGCCGGGCGGAGCCGAGGCGCAGGCTGCCGTCGCGGCCGACCTCGTCGCGCACCAGCCCGGTCTCGGCGCCGATGCCGTGTTGCCGGCACAGCGCGTCGAGCGGCACCATCAGCGCCGCGGTGGTCTCGCCGGTCAGCGCCTGGTGACGCTCGAGCAGCCAGATCCACTCGGCGTGGTGGCCGGGCTCGACCTTGTCGCCGTCGATGCCGGGCGCGCGGCGCCAGTCGGCGTCGAAATACTCGCCGAGCGTGCCGGTCTCGGGCTCCAGCAGCCGGGTGCGGAACAGCGCCACCAGCTCCGCCGCCAGCTCCGCCCAGCGCCCGTCGCCGCCGGCCGAGAACAGTTCCAGCGCCGCTTCCAGCAGGTGCATGTGCGGGTTCTGCTGCCGCCATCCCGGCTCCCCCGGCGCGGCGTTGGCGAACCCGCCGGACGGCAGCGCCATGCGCCGGCGCAGGAACCGCAAGGTGCGCTCGGCCTGACGCAGCGGCGCCGGGTCGCCGGTCAGCCGCGCGTGGTGGGCGAGCGCGAACAGCACGAAGGCGAGGTCGTACAGGTCGCTGGTCGGGTCCAGCACGGTGCCGTCCGGAGCCAGCAGCCTGGCCCAGCCGCCGTCGGCCGCGGCGCCTTCCGCCGTCATGAAGCGGTGGATCCCGGCGGCGATCGCCCCAGCGCCGTCGACCCCGCGCGCCGCCGCCTCGGTGAACACGTAGAGCTGGCGCGCCTGCACGCGCATGCGCCGGTAGCCGGGCTCTGCCGGCCGGCCGTCGATCCACAGGTGCTCGCAGGCGGCGCGGCCGCGGCCGCGGCCGAGCGGCGGGTCCATGCCCACGCTGGACCAGAACGGCAGGGCCAGGCCGAACACCCAGTCGCCCAGCGCCCGGGTCATCCGCCCGACCTCGTCCGCCGCCCCGGGCCCCGCGATCCGGTCAGGCCCGGTCGTCACCCCCGGTCCGCCCGCCTGATCCGGGCGATGGTCGCGGTGGTCGAGCTGCCCGGCACCAGCCGCGCCAGCACCAGCCGTCCGCCGGCGGCGGCGACCTCCGCCGCCCCCACCACCTGGTCCGGCGCGTAGTCCTCGCCCTTCACCAGCACGTCCGGCAGCAGGGTGCGTATCAGCGACAGCGGGGTGTCGTCGTCGAACCCCACCACCGCGTCGACGTGCCGCACCGCCGCGATCACCTGCGCGCGCGCGGCGAGCGGGTTGACCGGCCGTTCCGGCCCCTTCAGCCGCTGCACGCCGTCGTCCGTGTTCAGCCCGACCACCAGCCGGTCGCAGGCCGCACGCGCCGCCGCCAGCAGCGCCACGTGCCCGGGATGCAGGATGTCGAAGCAGCCGTTGGTGAAGCCGACCGCCAGCCCCTGCGCCTTCCAGCGCGCCACCAGCCCCTGCACGCGCGGCAGCGTGGACAAGCCGGCGACACCCCCCTCGCCCGCCTCGTCGCCGATCTCCTGGTCGGCGAGATCCAGCTCGGCCATCACCTCGGCCAGGTCCGCGGTGGCGGTGCCGAGCTTGCCCACCACCACGCCGGCGGCGGCGTTGGCGATGTGCATCGCCTGCTCCAGCGACCGGCCGGAGCTGTGCGCCAGCGCCAATGCCGCGATCACCGTGTCGCCGGCGCCGGACACGTCGAACACTTCCCGCGCGCGCGAGCGCACCGCATGGGCGGCACCGTCGCGCTCGACCAGGATCATGCCCTTCTCCGAGCGGGTGGCCAGGATCGCGCCCGCTTCCGCCTCGGCCATCACCGCGCGCGCCGCCCGCTCGACCTCCGCCTCGTCCTCGACCGCCAGCCCCGACGCCTCGCCCAGCTCGCGGGCGTTGGGGGTGATGCAGGTCGCCCCCCGGTAGCGCCGGAAGTCGCGCGACTTCGGATCCACGAACACCGCGATCCCGCGCGCCTGCGCCAGCGCCACCGCATGGGCGATCACCGCCGGGCCCAGCACCCCCTTGCCGTAGTCGGACAGCAGCAGCACCGACGCCTGGTCCACATGCGCGTCCAGGGCCGCGACCAGCGCCGCCTGCTCCGCCGGCTGCAGCGGCAGCCGGCTTTCCTCGTCGGCGCGCACCACCTGCTGGTTGGCGGCGATGAACCGGGTCTTGCACACCGTCGGCCGCGCTTCGGTCGCCACCGTGGCATCGGTCAGCCCCACCATGCCGCCGAGCAGCCGGCGCAGCGCCAGCCCGGCCTCGTCCTCGCCAAGCAGCCCGACCAGGATCGCCTGTCCGCCCAGCGACAGGATGTTGTGCGCGACGTTGCCCACCCCGCCCGGCATCTCGCGGGTGCGGGTCAGGCGCAGCACCGGCACCGGCGCCTCCGGCGAGATCCGCTCCATCGCGCCGTAATGGTAGCGGTCCAGCATCAGGTCGCCGACGCACAGCACGCAAAGATCGGAGAAGTCCATCGTCCGGGCGCGCAGCTCAGCCGAAGCTTCGCACCAGCGCCGCCACGCCGGTCTGGCGCGGCAGGGCGAGGCGGGCGGCGTTCAGCACCGCGCGCACGCCGGCGATCGCCTGCTCCAGCCGGTCGTTGACGATCACGTGGTCGAACTCCAGCCAGTGCGCGATCTCGTCGCGGGCGGCGTCCATGCGCCGCCCGATCTCCACCGGGTCGTCTGCGGCACGCGCACGCAGCCGCCGCTCCAGGACGTCGAGCGACGGCGGCAGCACGAACACGCTGACCACGTCGCCCGGCAGGGCGGCGCGCAGCTGGCGGTGGCCCTGCCAGTCGATGTCGAACACCATGTCGCGTCCGGCGCCGAGGCAGGCCTCCACCGGCGCGCGCGGCGTGCCGTAGCCGCGCCCGAACACGGTGGCCCATTCCAGCAGCGCGCCCGCCTCGGCCATGGCGGCGAACTCCCCTGGCGTGCGGAAGTAGTAGTGCACCCCCTCGGCCTCGCCTGGTCGCGGGGACCGGGTGGTGGCGCTGACCGAATGCGCCAGCTCCGGCTCCGCGGCGCGGAGCGCGTTGGCGATGGTGCTCTTGCCCGCGCCCGACGGTGCCGAGATCACCAGGCAGACGCCGCGCCGCTGCGGGCTGTGGCGCGGCTGGCCCGGATCAGGCGCGGGGGCGGGGGCGGGCATGACGGGTCCTCAGCTGACCCCTGGCTTCTAGCAGTCCCGGGGATGGCAGTGAACCGGGCGTGCGGAGGGCGCGGACGCCACGGTGCTCCCGTCAGGCGATGATCCGCTTGATCTGACCGGCATCGGGCAGGTGCCCGGTCAGGATCAGGTGGACCAGCGCCGCGGCCCGTTGCGCCCGTTCCGCATCCCAGCTCGACGGGACGTCCGGACGCTGGTCCGCCAAGTCGGTCGGACCGGCCAGGCCGGCGGTCTTGACGATGCGCCGCGCGACCGTCATCGGCTTCAACGGCTCGTTCCGCAGGTCGCGGTCGAGAACGCCCGAGCCACCGTGCTGGATGTAGTCCAGGTCCAGGCGGGCATGGCGAAGTGCCTGCTCGACGTCGAACTCGAACCGGCTCCAGGCCGGACGCCGCTTCCCGCTCATGACCCGTTGCTGCCGGCGGTGGTTCGGCTTCGCAGATAGGCCATCCGGATGAAGGGACGGTTAAGCGCCGTCTGCCGCGACGCTGCCGGCGACGGGCCGGTCGGGTGGACCTTCGGCTGATCCCGGGGCTTCCGGCACTCCACGACGGGACGACGTGAACACCGTTCAAGCGTCGCGCGCGGCGGGAGCGAGCTCGTCCAGCCGCTCGCGCATACGCGGCGCCGCGAAGTCGAGGAAGCGGCGCATCTTGAGCGGCAGCTGGCCGCGCACCGCATGGACCAGATGGACCGGCACCGGCGCCGGCTCGAACGCCGCGAGGACGATCCGCAGCGTCCCGGCCTCGACCGCGTCCGCGACCTGATAGTGCAGCAACCGGGCTACCCCGATGCCGAGGATCGCCGCCTGCACCGCCGCCTCGGTCGTCGTCACGGACAGGCGCGGCACCGGTGCGAGGTCGCCCGGACCTGCCGATCCCGGCATCGGGGCGTCCACGGCGACGACGGGAAGGCCCGCGAGGTCCTGCGGCGCGGCCGGGACGCCGTGGCGGGCAAGCAGCGCCGGGCTCGCGCAGGACACGGTCCGCATCGAGCCGACGCGCGTCGCCACCATCGTGC
Source organism: uncultured Acetobacteraceae bacterium (assembly GCA_964249915.1). Classification (GTDB taxonomy): domain Bacteria; phylum Pseudomonadota; class Alphaproteobacteria; order Acetobacterales; family Acetobacteraceae; genus Lichenicola. Next base: position 13,863 of record CAXUEL010000038.1, read on the forward strand.
TGTCGTCCAGCCTGCCGATGCGCACCGCCACGTCGACATGGTCGTCGACGAGGACGACGTTGCGGTCCGCGAGACGGAGCCGGACGTTGATCGCGGGGAACAGCGCCAGGAAGTCGGCCACCACCGGCAGGACGTGCAGCCGCCCGAAATGGAGCGGAGCGGTGACCACGAGCTCTCCCTTCGGCACCGCGAACTCGCCGGCCGCCTCGCGCTCCGCGCCGTCGATCTCGTCGAGGATGCGCCGCGCCGCCGCCAGGTAGGTGGCGCCCGCGTCGGTGAGGGCGAGCCTGCGGGTCGTGCGGATCAGCAGCCGCGCCCCGAGCCGGGCCTCCAGCTCCGAGATCTTCCGGCTGAGCGTCGGCAGCGGAACCCGGAGCGCCCTGCCTGCCGCCGAAAGGCTGCCGCGGTCGACGGCTTCCCTCAGCATCACCATGGCCTCGAAACGGTCCATCCACTTTTCCATTGCCCGGAAGAATGGTTTTCGAAACTACCCGATTATGTGCCTGATCGGAAGGGAGCATCTCCTGCCCGGCCGATCTGCCGCCCGACCGATCCCGCCGGCAGGCAACCAGGAGACGATCCATGACCCAGCCAAGCTACCGGACCGCCGACGTCGACGGCTACGAGGTCTTCTACCGCGAGGCCGGAGACCGCTCGAAGCCGACGCTGCTGCTGCTGCACGGCTTCCCGACGGCGAGCCACATGTTCCGCGACCTGATCCCGCTCCTGGCCGGCCGCTTCCACCTCGTGGCCCCCGACCTGCCGGGCTTCGGCCTGTCGGCGCTGCCACCGCGGAAGGACTTCACCTACAGCTTCGACAGCCTGGCCAGGGTGGTCGGCCGCTTCACGGAGGTGATCGGGCTCGACCGCTTCGCGATCTACCTCTTCGACTACGGCGCGCCGACCGGCCTGCGCCTGGCCCTGGCGCATCCGGAGCGGATCACCGCGATCGTGTCGCAGAACGGCAACGCCTACGCCGAAGGGCTGAGCGACGGCTGGAACCCGATCCAGCGCTACTGGCGCGACCCGAGCGAGGCCAACCGGCAGGCGCTGCGCGCGCTGCTGACGCCGGACTCCATCCGCTGGCAGTATACCCAGGGCGTTCCCGATCCCAGGGCGGTCTCGCCGGACGGCAGCACGCTCGACGCCGGCTACATCCAGCGCCCGGAGGTCGACGAGATCCAGCTCGACCTGTTCGGCGACTATGCCGCCAACGTGGCGCTCTATCCCGCCTTCCAGGCGTATTTCCGCCAGCATCGACCGAAGCTCCTGGCGATCTGGGGCAGGAACGATCCCTTCTTCCTGCCACCGGGAGCCGAGGCCTACCGCCGCGACCTCCCCGACGCGGAGATCCGCTTCCTCGACACCGGACATTTCGCGCTCGAAACCCATGCGGCCGAGGTCGCGGCCGCCATCATCGGCTTCCTGGGATAGTCGTCGGCCGCCACGCACCGGCCCGGGTGGGCGCACCGGCCGCAACGGGTGCAGGGCGCTTCCCGGAGCACACCTGCGCCTGGTCGCGCCGGCGGCCCGATCGGGACGGGTTCCCGGCCGATCCCCTGGCTTCCGGCGATCCGTGGAAACCGGCGAAGCGGGCGGACCGGCGCCGTTCCGGGTCCACCACGGGCATGGCCGCTGCTTCCGCATGCAAGGCTGCTCGCGCGGAACTCCAGTCCGAGCGGAGGCGCCATCCGGCCGGGACCGCCGCATCGTCCGCGGGCTGCCGCTCGTCATCTGCCTGAATGGGACAGGCCCGCGAGAAGCTGCACGTACGCGCCGAGCCTGACCGACACGAACTCCGTGAACAGCCGGACGCGCTGCGTCTTGCGCGTTTCCCCCTGCGTCAGGAGCCAGAGCGTCCCATGCTTGTGCAGGTCGGTGCCCGGCACCCTCGCCAGAAGCGGGTCGGCGTCTCCGATGAAGCAGGGCAGCGTCGTCATCCCGAGCCCCTGCCTCACCGCGACGATCTGCGCCCCGCCATCCGTGACCCTGAACGGAACCTCCGTGGTGCGGACCTTCCCCTCGGTCGCCCAGTCCGGAATGCCGTGCCTGCTCATGACGATCCAGCGGATGCGATCGCGCGCTCCCGCGTGCCACGCGGCAAGGAGGTCGCGCGACATGTAGACGCCGCCGAACAGGTCGGGTCCCTTCAGGCCGTGAAGGTTGAGCGGCAGGGCGCTGCGGTCGTAGACGACGCGGATCGCGACGTCGGCATCCCGGTTGGTCAGGTTCACCGGCTCGACGGACGACAGGATCTCCATCTCGACCTCCGGATGCAGGCGCGCGAACTCGACGACGTCCGGCATGAGCAGGTGTGTCGCAAGGGTCGGCGCCAGCGTCACCCGCAGGAGCCCGCGCACGCTCTGGTCGCGGCCGAAGACGCGCGTCTCCAGCTGGTTCGACGACGCCTCCATCTGGTCAGCGAACTCGACGATCTCCTCGCCCGCTTCCGTCAGGCGGTAGCCCGAAGGCAGCTTCTCGAACACGCGGGTGCCGAGGCGCTCTTCCAGCTGGGCGATGCGCCGCAGCACGGTGGCATGGTTCACCTTGAGGCGCCCGGCGGCGGCCCGGACCGAGCCGCCCCGCGAAACAGCGAGGAAGTAGCGGACGTCGTCCCACTCAATCACGTGGTGCGACCTTGCACCGCCGGGAGCGCTTCCCGAAGCCTGCGTCCATGACCATCAGGCAGCATCCCATCCCTGCAAGGCAGCGGCCCTGGCAGGCCCGGACCTGCCGGACGCATCCCGGCTGCGGTGCCGACCAACGGCCGGCGTCGGCCGCCGGGCAGGGCCGAGTGGCCCGACCGGATCGATCCTGCACCACCGATGTGCGGATTTCCGCACTCAACGCCTGCCGCGCCGGGACCCACTTCGAGGTCATCGAAGGCAGCGGCGCCGGGCAGGGACATTCGAGCACGAGGGCGTCGCAGAAGGAACAACCCTTGCCGCCGCGTCCGGACCTGCCCGGGACGCAATAGATTAAGGAAGCATCATGTCGAGGCTGGAAGGCAAGGTCGCCGTGGTCAGCGGCGGAAACAGCGGCATCGGGCTCTCCATCGCCCGGCGGTTCGTGAAGGAGGGCGCGCACGTCTTCATCTTCGGCAGGCGCCGGGACGCGCTCGACGAGGCGGTCAGGCACATCGGCTCCGACGTCACCGCCATCCAGGCGGACGCATCCAGGCTCGAGGACCTCGACCGCGTCGCCGAGGCCATCCGGAGCGCCAGGGGCAGGGTGGACCTGGTGGTGTCCAACGCAGCGCTCGTCGAGCAGGTGCCGCTGCCCGAGATCACCGAGCAGCACTACGACCGCACGTTCGACCTGAACGCCAAGGCACCCCTGTTCCTCGTGCAGAAGATGCTGCCGATGATGGCCCGGGGCGGATCGATCATCCTCGTGTCCTCGGCCATGCACACCATGGGCCTGGCGAACCATTCGACCTACGCGGCCACCAAGGCGGCGCTGCGCTCGTATTCCCGGACCTGGGCGGCCGAGTTCAAGGACAACGGCATCCGCGCGAACACGCTGAGCCCGGGCGTCGTCGACACGCCGATGCTCGACTCCCAGGCGACCACGCCCGAGCAGGCTGCGGCGATCCGTCAGGGCTACGCCGCCTACACGCCCATGCTGAGACTGGCGCATCCCGACGAGCTGGCTGCGGCAGCCCTCTTCCTCGCCTCGGACGAGAGCTCGTTCATGACCGGCTCCGACATGGTCGTCGACGGCGGAGTCAGCAACGTTTGATGCACTCGCCCGGGCGGGGGCAATGGTCGCGCAGGATCGACATCCTCGCGGAGATCACCGCGCAGACCGGTGCCGCGGTGGCCGCTTCGCCGGATCGCCTGCAACGGCAGACCCACCGCCGCACCCGATGCGAGGTCATCCTCCCGTCCGCGAAGGAACGACTTCCGACGACCCACTCGAGCAGAACGCGTCGGCCTTCGCCTGAGTGGGCCCGATCCCAACACTGACCCGGAGGCATATCATGAGCTACGCCATCATAGGTTTCGGCAAGATCGGCCAGGCCCTCGCGCAGGCCTTCGCCCGCAAGGGGATCGAAGTGGCCATAGCCGGCAGACGCTCGGCCGAGGCGCTCGCGCCGCTCGCACGGGCGATCGGGCCGACGATCGTTCCCGGATCGTTGCAGGACGCGCTCGAAGCCGAGATCGTCATCCTGGCCGTCCCGTTCGGGTCGCACCAGGACGTCGCGAAGGCCGCGGCGAGCTGGCAGGGCAGGATCGTGATCGACGCCATGAACGCGTTCGGCGTCCCTCCCGAAGAGCTGGACGGTCTTCCCTCCTCCGTCGCGACAGCCCGGGCGTTCGACGGCGCGAGGCTGGTGAAGGCCTTCAACCACCTGCCGGCGCAGACCCTGGCCGGCGATCCGGACGTCAAGGGTGGCCGGCGGGTCGTGTTCCTGTCGAGCGACGACGACGATGCGACAGGCCGGGTGGCGGCCCTGGTGGAGCAGCTGGGGTTCGCCCCGGTCGGGCTGGGAAGGCTTGCGGAGGGTGGTCTGCTGGTGCAGGCGCGAGGACGCAGCTGGGCTCCGCTCATCTTCCAGGACCTCGTCAAGTTCACCTAGAAGCGGTTCGCGAACGGGCGCGGCTGCACGACGCCGCATCCTGTTTCCCGGCCTGTTTGCATCGCCTCATGTCCTGATGAAGTCCACGAACGCCCGGAGCGGCGCCGGCAGATGGCGGCGTCCGGGGTAGTACAGGAACGGCCCGGAGAACGGCTGCGCCCAGTCCGCCAGCACCGGCTCCAGCGCGCCGCCGTCGAGGTGCGGGCGCAGCCAGTCCTCGAACAGGTGGATGATGCCGACCCCCTGCAGCGCCGCATCCACCGCCAGGTCCACCGCAGCCCCCAGCCGCACCAGCAGCGGCCCGGTCGGGTCGATCCGCACCACCTCGCCGTCCCGTTCGAACTCCCAGGTCGGGATGCGGCCGCTGGAGAACTGGCCGCGCAGGCAGGCATGGCCGAGCAGGTCGCGCGGGTGCTCGGGACGGCCGTGCGCGTCGAGGTAGGCCGGCGCCGCGGCGGTGGCGAAGCGCTGCACCCGCGGCCCGATCGGCACCGCGATCATGTCCTGCTCCAGCCGCTCGTCGTAGCGGATCCCGGCGTCGCATCCCGCCGCCAGCACGTCGACGAAGCCGTCCTCCACCACCACCTCGAGCCGGATCTCGGGATACGCCGTCAGGAACCGCGGCACGATCGCCGGCAGCACCAGGCGAGCCGCACTGCCCGGGACGTTGAGCCGGAGCGTGCCGGCCGGCCGGTCGCGGAGCGCACCCGCGGCGTCCAGCGCCGCTTCCGCCTCGCCCAGCACCGGCAGCAGCCGCTCGAACAGCCGCGCCCCCGCCTCGGTCGGCGCCACGCTGCGCGTCGTCCGGTTGAGCAGCCGCACCCCCAGCCGCGCTTCCAGCCGGCGCACCGCCTCGCTCAGGCCGGACGCGGACACGCCGCCCGCCTTGGCCGCCTCGCGGAACCCGTTCGCCCGCGCCACCGCGACGAAGGCCGCGAGGTCCTGGAGGTTGACCGCCATTGTCCCGCTTCCCGTACAGCCTGTCCCGACTGGCCAGGATTATCGCGCGGAAGGCGGAGGTCCATATCAACCCCATCGGCATCCGGAGGAAACACATGACGACCCTCGACACCACAGGCTCCTTCCCGCTCGGCACCCGCTCGGTGAAGCGGCTCGGCTACGGCGCGATGCAGCTCGCGGGCCGCGGCGTGTTCGGCCCGCCGAAGGATCCCGACGCCGCGCGCGGCGTGCTGCGCGAGGCGGTGGCGAGCGGCGTCGACCACATCGACACCAGCGACTTCTACGGCCCGCACGTCACCAACCGGCTGATCCGCGAGGCGCTGCATCCCTATCCCGACGGGCTGGTGATCGTGACCAAGCTCGGCGCCAAGCGCGGCGCCGACGCCTCGTGGAACCCGGCGATGTCCGCGGCCGAGCTGACCGCGGCGGTGCACGACAACCTGCGCAACCTCGGCCTCGACGTGCTGGAGGTCGCCAACCTGCGCATCCTCGGCGGCGAGGGCCACGGCCCGAGCGAGGGCTCGATCGAGCAACCGCTCACCGCACTCGCCGAGCTGCAGCGACGAGGCCTGATCCGGCACCTGGGCCTGAGCAACGCGACCCCCACCCAGGTCGCGCAGGGACGGAGCATCGCCGAGATCGTCTGCGTGCAGAACCAGTACAACCTGGCGCATCGCGAGGACGACGCGCTGGTCGACGCGCTGGCCGCGGACGGCATCGCCTACGTGCCGTTCTTCCCGCTCGGCGGCTTCACGCCCCTGCAGTCGACCGTGCTGTCGGAGGTGGCGGCGGAGCTCGGCGCCACGCCGATGCAGGTGGCGCTCACCTGGCTGCTGCACCGCGCGCCGAACATCCTGCTGATCCCCGGCACGTCGTCGCTCGCCCACCTGCGCGACAACCTCCTCGCGGGCGGGATCACGCTGCCGCCCGAGATGCTCGCCAGGCTCGACGGCATCGGCGACGCGGCCCGACGGGCGTCCTGATCGGTCCGGCCGGGCCACCCACGCGGCCTGCGCAGCCTTGCAGCCAGGACGGCCGGTGACGCCGCAGCGACAGCCGGCGCGCCTCACCATCCCGGCCATGAAAGCCGGGGCGGCCGCTCCCGGCA
>CAXUEL010000039.1:0-20073 GCA_964249915.1 uncultured Acetobacteraceae bacterium
TTCCCGGGCGGCGCCCGCGGCGAGGCGCGCCAGCCGGTCCGGATCGTCGGCCAGCGCCTTGAGCACGGCGGCCAGCGAGCGCGGGCTGCCGACGCCGAAATGCAGTCCGGTCTCGTCCGGCACCACCTTTTCCACCATGCCGCCGATGTTGGAGCAGACCACCGGCACGCCGTTGCGGAACGCTTCCTGGATCACCACCGGCGAGTTCTCCCACCAGATCGAGGGCACCAGCACCACGTCGACCTCGGCCATCAGCTCGTCGATGTCGGCGTTGGCGTAGGCGCCGTGGAAGGACACGTTGTTGCCGGCCTTGTCCATCTGTCCCAGGAACTCGGCCTGGAACGCGGCCGGCTGGTTGGTCTGGTCGCCGTGGATCGCGAACGCGATGTCGTGTCGCCGCTCGGCCTGCAGGATCGCCGTCGCGTCGATCAGCACCTGGATGCCCTTGAGCAGCGAGACCTGGCCGAAGAAGCCGACGCGCAGCTCCGGGCCCGGTCGCGTGCGCCGTGCGGCGCGGCGCGGCGCGGTGACGGCGGGCACGTTCTCGATGACGCTGATCCGCTCCGCCGGCAGGCCCCACGCGACGTAGCGCTCGGCGAGGAAGCGGCTCGGCGCGATGAACTGGTGCACGTGGCGGAGGAAGTGGCCGATATAGGTTTCGCGGAGGAAGAAGTCGGACGGCTGGAACTCGGGAAAGCAGCGGCTGCACTCGACCTGGCCGGAGCGCCGGCACAGCTTGCCCCCATGCCGGGTGACCATCTGGCCCTGCTGGTGGCAGATCGCCAGGAACTCGTGCAGCGTCAGCACCAGCTTGGCGTCCGGCAGCACCTCGCGGACATGGGCGAAGGCTTCCATGCCGAAGTTGATGTAGTGATGGAAGTGCACGACCTGCGGCCGCAGGTTGCGCAGCAGGGCGCGGAAGTCGCGCGCGAACGCGGTGTCGCGGTTGGCGAACTTGAACCATTCGAAGTCGCCGACGGTGTAGAGGTACTCGTCGCGCTCGAACGGCTGGGTGATGGACTGGCCGGCGCGGGCGAACGAGGCGGTGCGGCTGCAGCCGAGGTAGGAGGCGCGCAGGCCCGGCCGGTGGCGCAGCCGGTCGAACAGCGAGTACGACGCCACCTCCGAGCCGCCGTTCTGCACCCGCGGATGGCTGTGCGAGGCGATCAGGATGCGCAGCGCCTCGCCGCCGGGGTCCTCAGCCTGCGGCAGCATGACGCGCCCTCACCGCTGCGCCCAGGCGGTGCCGCGCAGCACCTGTGCCGCCGGCAGCGGCATCGCGTCCGGACCCGGGGACCGGTCGCGCAGCGGCGCGTCCTGCTCCGCCGCCAGCCGCGCGGCCCAGCGCCCCTGGTGCAGCCAGGCGTTGTAGAGCGTCACGTTCATCCGCCAGGTTTCGGCAGCCGACGCCTGCGACTTGCGCTCCAGGTGGTAGAGCGTGACGCCGTGGTCGACCGCGGCGGCGATCCCGGCCTCGCGCGCGCGCAGGCACAGGTCGGAATCCTCGAAGTCGCCGATCACGTAGCCCTCGTCGAAGCCGTGCAGGTCGCGGGCGAGCTGGCGCGGCATCACCATGCAGGCGCCGGTGATCGCGGGATGCAGCGACAGCGCCCGGCTCGGCGCCGGGCGGCTGCCCTTGCCGGGATGGGTCGGGAACAGCCAGTGGCTGAACTCGGGCAGCGGCTCGTAGCGCATGCCCTGGTGCTGGATGGTGCCGTCCTCGAACAGCAGCAGCGGGCCGACGATGCCGACCGAGGGATGGCGGTTGAAGTCGTCCAGCAGGCGGTCGAGCCAGTCCGGCTCGGTCGCGAACACGTCGGAGTTGAGGAAGCAGACGTGGCCGCCCTGGGCGGCGGCGAGCCCGGCGTTGCAGGCGGGCGCGAAGCCCATGTTCTCCTCGAGCAGGATCAGCCGCAGCGGCAGGCCGAAGCGGCGGAACAGCGAGTCCGCCAGCGCGCAGGCCGCGTCCGCGGCGCCCGGGTCGTCGACCACGTAGATCATCTCGTGGCGTGCCCGGAACCCGCCCTGCGCCCCGCCCTGGACTCCGTCTTGGGCGAGCAGGGCGACCTGCACCTCCATGTAGTCGATCCGGCCGTACAGCGGCACGATCACCGAGCAGAGCGGCACCTCCGGCGGCGTGCCGAAGCGGATCTCGCGCGACGGGCGGGGCGCGTCGAGGCGGTCGCGGTTGAGCAGGGTCAGGGCCGGGCCGATGGCGTCGAAGGTGCGCTGCACCTCGTCGTAGCGCGGCGACAGGCTGCCCAGGACGTTGCGGATGGCGCCGAGCCCGCGCAGCCGCGACGGCACCAGGCGCAAGAACCCGATCTCGCCGCCCACGGTCTCGATCTCGAGGTAGGAGCTGGCGCCCGGCTCCAGGCAGTCCCGCACGTGCAGCACGAAGCCGCAGCCGGCGTTGCGGCTGCGCAGCGCGTCGCCGTACTTGGCCACCACGTCCGGCCGGGCGACGCGCAGGCCGTCGCGCACGTCGATCGGGGTGGACCGGCTGCCGCTGCGCAGCCGCATCCCGCGCAGGCCGGGGGGTGCGGTCATCAGCCAGCCGTTGAGCAGCAGGCCGGACGGGCCGCAGGCGATGGCCTCGTCGATCCGGAACGCGAACTGGTCCTCGAACCGGTCCAGCGTGTCTCGGCCCTCGAAGGCGGGGCGCTGCAGGATGCTGCGGAACAGGCCGGTCTCGGGGCCGGTCGGCGACAGACGCTGCGCCTTGAGCGTCTCGACCAGGGCCGGGCCGTCGGCCTGCACGGTGCCGGGAGTGGCGTGCAGCATGACCGGGCCGGCCTCGCCGTCGATCTCCGCCGTGAGCAGCTGCCCCAGCGCTTGCCCGCCTCCGGGAAGGTGGGCCATCACGCCGCGGCCGCGCGTGCCCAGGTCGTCGCGCACCGTGCCGGCGACCAGGCCCTCGCCGGCGACGACGCCGTGCTCGAAGCGGAACCGCAGGCGGCGGTGGCCGGGCAGCGCGTCGGAGGACACCGGAGCCCAGCCGCACAGCATCCAGCTGCCGGTGCTGGCAGCGTAGCCGTGCACGTCGATGCAGCCGCTCATGGCCGGCCGCCAGACGTTGCCGGCAACCGCAACCGGGCCGTGCACCCGAGCCGGAAATGTTGGAAGTTTCGAGGTGTCAACACCAACTCAGGGTAGCAGACGAGGTCGCGACGTCAACATCCGGGGCCGGTCCGGGTGTGACTCAGGGAGCGTTGCCGTAGCCGTTCGGGTTGCTCCGGCGCCAGGCCAGCGCGGTGGCGACGATGTCGTCCAGGGCGGTGAAGCGCGGGGTCCAGCCGGTCTCGGCGCGGATCCGTTCCGAGCTCGCCACCAGCACCGCCGGATCGCCAGGCCGGCGATCGACGACGCGTCGCGGCACCGCGCGGCCGCTCACCCGCTCGACGCTGCGGATCACGTCGAGCACCGAATGCCCGGTGCCGCTGCCGAGGTTGTAGGTGACGCTGCCCTGATCGAGCCGGGCCAGGGCGGCGAGATGCGCCTGCGCCAGGTCAGACACGTGGACGTAGTCGCGGATGCAGGTGCCGTCCGGCGTGGGATAATCGTCGCCGAACACCACGATCTCCGGACGCAGGCCGAGGGCGGCGTCGATCACCAGCGGGATCAGGTGGGATTCCGGCCGGTGGTCCTCGCCGGACCTTCCGTCCGGGTCGGCGCCGGCGGCGTTGAAGTAGCGCAGGCAGGCGTAGCGTAGCCCGTGGATGCGGTCGGCCCAGTAGAGCGCGCGCTCGATCATCAGCTTGCTTTCGCCATAGGGCGAGCCGGGGTCGATCCGCGTGGTCTCGGTGATCGGCGTGGTTTCCGGGTTGCCGAACAGGGCGGCGGTCGAGGACAGGATGAAGCGGCCGACGCCGTGCCGGACGCAGGCGTCGATCAGCCGGATGCCGAGCCCGGCGTTCTCGGTCATGTAGTGGAACGGCCGCTGCATGCTTTCGCCCACCAGGGACAGGGCGGCGAAGTGCAGCACGCCGTCCCAGGGGCCTTCGGCCAGGACCGCGTCGAGGGTAGCCTCGTGGCCAAGCTCCGCCTCGACCAGGCGCACGGCGCCGGGAAGCGCCTCGCGATGGCCCTGTCGGAGGCTGTCATAGACCACCACCTCGTCGCCGCGGTCGTGCAGCGCCCAGACGATGTGGCTGCCGACGTAGCCGGCGCCCCCGGTGACCAGAAGTCTCACGATCCTGTTGTCCTTGCCGAGGGGCTGCCTTGCAGGCTTCAACTATGGGGGAGCGGCGTCGGCAGGTCGAGCCTGCGCCGCTCCGGGCTTCAGAAGCTGGTGATGCTGGACGAGGCCAGGTGGGCGATCCCGCTCAGGGTGATGGTGGCGCCGTCCGGCAGCGTCAGCACCGTGCCGCCGGCGGAGGAGGACTGGGTCGCGGCCAGCTGCTGCGCTGCCCCGGTGCCGTAACCGCCCAGCGCGATCTGGTCCTTGCCCGGCACGAAGCCGGCAAGGGTCAGGACGGCGCCGGTCGAGACGCCGTGCTGCAGCTCGACCAGCTCGGCGCCGGTGCCGTCGGCGATGGCGTAGTGCCCGCCGGCGCCGGCCAGCACCGTGTCGCTGCCGGAGCCGCCGGTAACGGAAGCGCTGCCGCTGCCGAGATCCACCACCAGGCTGCCGGAACCGCCGGTGACGCTCATCGCGCCGCCGGCGCCGGCCACGGTCTCGGCGCCGGTCTGCGCCAGGATGGTGGCGGCGCCGCTGGCCGGACCCATGATCGTGGCACCGCCGGCGCCGACCACCGTGTCGCCGCCGTTCGCGTCCAGCACGCTCTCCTTACCGTCCGCCGCGTAGAGGGTGGTGCTGCCGCCGCCGACCAGGGTGTCGTTGCTGCCGGCGGCACGGAGCACGGTGGCGCCGGTGCCGGCGACCAGCAGAGAGCCGCCGCCGGTGCCGGCGGTGAAGCTGCCGCCGCCGGCACCGCCGACCACGATGTCGCCGGCGCTGCTGCCGCCCAGGAAGGTGAAGCCTTGCGGGCCGGTGGCGGACACCGAGCCGGAGCCGGCCGACACCGTGTCGCCGAGGCCGGCGGTGACCGCGGTCCTGCCGGCGCCGGTCTGGATCAGGTTGCCGCCGCCGGACGTGATGCTGTCCCCTTCCCCGTCATCGGTGAACGACACCGGCGCGCCAGACACGGTGATCTGGAGGCTGGCCAAGGTGGTGCCGGCGCCGGGTGATGCCATCAACCCGGACAACGCCGCCATGTCGGTGTCGGCGCTGCCGGCGACGTCGAACACGCCGTCGCTGACGACGCCTCCGGCGGTCGCGACCAGGGTGTCGTGCTCGGCGGCGGTTGTGGACACCGTGATCGTGGTGGACGGGCTGGCGGCCAGGGCGACGTTCGCCATGACGTGGCTGCCGGTGCCGCTCGCGTCCAGGGCCGCGACCGCCAGCGACTGGCCGGGGTTGTCGACCGAAACGGTGGTTTCCCCGGTGATGGCCCCGTGGCTGTCGGTGACGCTGAGGTTGAGGGTGGCGGTTCCGGTGCTGCCGCTGGCGGGGGTGTAGCGGATGGCGGCCAGTGCTGCCGCGACCGCGGATGCGGTGCCCGACACGGTGACGGTGGAGCCGTCGGCCGACACGAGGCCGGGCCCGCTGGTGGACAGGCTGCCGAGTGCCGTGCTGGTCAGGGCGGCCGTCGCCGTCACCTGCTCGCCCGCGGTCTCGTCGAACACCTGCACCCCGGCATACGGGCTGATCGCGGCGGAGCCGGTGGCGGTCTCGGCGGTGCGCACCCCGGTCATGATCGCGTCCACGCCGACACCGTTGCTGCCGCCGGTGGTGCCGGTGCTGGCCAGGCCGCTTTCCGAGGCGCTGGGGGTGAGGTTCAGGCTGGCTGCATACTGCGCCACGCTGTTGGCGAGCTCGGCGCTGGGGATGGTGCTGCTGGTCGGGCTGCCCACCACCACCACCTGGCTCGGCAGCGCGCCCGCCGCCTGCAGCGCCGACAGCACCGTCTGGGTGTTGCCGAGGAAGTTCGCGTCGCTGTAGGCGCGCAGGGTCAGGGTGCTGCGCAGGCCGTTGGCCGCCGCCCACTGGATGTCGTCCACCAGCGCGGTCATGCAGGAGGCACCCTGCGACAGGATCGCCGACGGCGTCATGTCGACGTCGATGCCGCCGCCATAGAGCGCGGCGCTGCGCAGGTAGGCGGTGGCGTCGCTGTGCGAGATGTCCTGCAGGATGCCGGAGCCGGTGAGCGTGGGCGCCACGTTGAGCACGCCGAGCCCGCGCATGGTGTCGACGTAGCCGTCCCACGACACGAGGTCGGCGGCGGTGAAGTTGGTGGACAGGGCGATGTTGGTGTTGGCCTCGGTGGGCGACACGCCCTGGCTGGGCAGGAAGTAGCCGTAGCCGCGCTGGGTGAGGATGCCGGTGTCGGGGCCCCAGCCGCCCCAGGTGGCGCCCTGGGCCGCGGTGGTGGGGCCGGTGACGCCGATGGCGCTGGAGGCGGTAACCACCACGCCGGCCGGCAGGGTGCTGCTGGCCAGGGTGTCGGCGGCGCCCGTGGTCTGCGCCAGGATCTGCGTCAGCGCCGTCGCCGCCATGCCCGACTGCGCGTTGACCCCGGACACCGTGATCGTCGTGCTGGCGCCGGCCGGGATGTAGTAGATGCCGTTGCTGCTGTCGGTGGTGCGCAGGGAGTAGTAGGCGGCGCTCGGATCGTTGTCGATCTGGTAGGTGCCGGTCGAGTTGGTCAGCAGCGTGCCCTCGTTCACGGTGACGGCGCTGCTGCCGGTATTGGTCAGCGTAACGGTTCCGCTGGCATACTCGGTGGCGAGCAGGATGGCGGACGAGGCCGTGATGCTGGCGTTGGCGATGCCGGGCAGCGTGGTGATCGCGTTGGCCGCGACGTTGCCGACGTAGCCCTGCGCCAGCGCTTCCACCGTCAGCGTCAGCGAGCCGCCGGCGGCGATGCCGTAGACCCCGAGCGTGCCGTCGCCGCTGCCGCCCGCGGACCAGCCGGCGTTGCCGCCGGTCGACTGCACCACCTGGAACTGCACCCCCGACGCCGTCTGCGCCAGCGCGCCCACCGGGATCAGCAGCGTGCCGCTGCCGGTGTTGCGCACCGTGATCGCCTGCTGCGCCACGTCGGTGGCCTCGCCAAAGCCGTATACCCCCGCCGCCGTGCCCGACCAGGTGCCGGCCAGGGCGGCCGCACTGCCCGCGATCGCCGCCGAGGTGGCGCCGTTGTAGTCGGTGAACAGCCCGACCTTGCCGGTCGCCAGCAGCGGCGACGCCACGGCAGCGTCGGCGTAGCCGCCCTGCGTCGCGTCCACCGCGCCCACGAACACCGTGTCGGTCGACACCACGTCCAGCGCAGTGGTGGCGACGTGGCCGTTCAGGTCGAAGCTCAGCGTCTGCGCCGTGGTCGTGGCGCTGGGCGCCACCACCACCTCGAGCGCACGCAGCGCCGCCTGCTCCTGGGCGAAGGTGCCGGCGAAGCTGAACACCAGACCGTCCGACGACACCGCGCCGACGCCCGGGTCCGACAGCACGCCGCCGCCGGACAGCGTCACCATCACCTGCACCACCTGATCCGGGCTGCTCGTCTTGCCCAGCAGAAGGTCCGCATAGGGGGAGTTGGCGACAAAGGGGGAGGCGACGACGCTCACCGGGACGTTGGCCGCCGTCAGGCCGGTCGCGACCGCCACCGCAATCGCGGTGCTGGAGGACATCGTGTCGGTGCCGTCGCTGACCGACACGGTCGCGACCTCGGAGCCGGACACGGACGGGGCCGGCATGAACTCGATCTGGCGCAGGAACGCCTGCAGGGTGGACGCGGTGCCGTTGATGGTCAGGCTGCTGCCATCGGCCGCCACGATGGCGCCGGCGGTGCCCCAAAGGGACCCGAGCGACGGGTTGGACAAGGTGACGACGGCGGTCAGGATCCTGCCGGCCGTCGCGGTGGCCAGCGACAGGGAGGGGTCGATCACCAGCGGCGCGCTGACCGTCGCGGTGGCGGGGGCGCCGGACAGGATGATCGTGTTGTCGACGACCAGGGCGGTGGTGCCGGTGATGGTGCCGGCTGCATCCCGCACCGACGTGGTCAGGATGGTGCTGCCGGCGGCGCCGGCGGCGTCCACCAGGCCCAGCGACTGCAGGGCGGCGGTGAGATCGGCCATGCTGCCGGACGCGGTGAACACGGCGCCGTTCGACGACACGCTGCCGAGGCCGGTCGTGGCCAGGAGGCGGCCCAATGCCGGATTGCCCAGCGTGACGGTCAGGGTGGCCTGCGTGTTCGGGCTTTCGGCGAACAGCTGGGCGACCGAGAACGGCTGCTTCACCGAGGGCCCGACCAGGGTCTCGCCCTGCTGCACGCCGGTCATCAGGTCGTCCGGACGCGCGGCGGTGCCGCGGTTCTCCAGGCCGGACTCGGAGTTCGACGGCGTGAGGGTCAGGCTCGACAGCCAGTTGGCGACGTTGTTGAGCGAGTTCGGGTCGGTGGAGTAGATCGCGTCGGTGCCGGTGACGCCGCCGTCCTTGACCACGAACTGGGTCGGCAGGGCGCCCGCCGCGCGCAGGATCGCCACCACCTGCTCGGTGTCGGCCAGGAAGTTCTCGTCGTCGCCGCTCTCGGGCGACAGGGTGACGGAGGAGCGCAGGCCGTTCTGGGTGGCCCAGCGGATCTCCTCCTCGATGCTCTGCTGGTAGGCGGGCTCGCGGGCCAGGAAGAACCAGGACGGCATGTCGAAGGCGATGCCGCCGCTGTAGAGGGCAGCAGCGCGGACAGTGGCGGTGGCGTCGGAGGTGGCGAAGTCGACGGTCTCGAACTCGGACAGCATCGGCGCCAGGTTCAGAATGCCGACGGCACGCGCGCTGTCGACATAGGCCTTCCAGTTGGCGAGGTCCTCGGCGGTCCAGATGTAGTCGTTGTAGGTGTTGACGTTGGCCTCGGTCGGCACGTAGCCCTGGTCGGTGGTGAACAGGGCGGCCTGCGCGTCGGAAAAGAAGCCGGTGTCGCTGCCGAGGGCGCCGACGTGCTCCTGCCCGGCCGCCTGCGTCACGCCCTGCGTGGTAATGGCGCTGGAGCCGGCGATGACGACCCCGGCGGGAAGGCCGCCGCCGGTGATCGAGTTGGCGCCCGCATCCTCGGCCTGCTCCTGCAGCACGATGCCGTTGGCGGTGGCGGCGGTGGCCGTGGTGGTGGCGGCAATCGGTACGGTGATGGTGCCGCCCGCCGCGAGCACGTAGTAGCCGGAGCTGGAGTCGGCGTCGGTGGCGACGAAGCCGCCGACGGCCGGGTCGACGCCGATCTCGTAGCTGCCGCCCGATCCGGTGACGACCACCCCTTCGTAGATGATCTGGCTGCTGCCCGACTTGTTGACCAGGGTGACGGTGCCGGCACTCCATTGCGGCGCCGCGGTGATCAGGCTGGACGCGGTGACGGCGGCGCCCGGGACCGCGATCTGCGTGACCTGGTTCGCCAGCAGGTTGCCGGACGGGCCGTCGAGCAGCGCCTGCGCATCGAGGGTGACGGACTGGCCGGGCTGGATGGTGTAGCCGCCAAACGTGCCGTCGCCGGTGCCGCCGGGCGACCAGCCGGCCGCCAGGCGCGGCATCTCGCAGATCTGGAACTGCACGCCGCCGGCCGACGACACCAGCTGCCCGACCGGCACGGTGATCGCCTTGGTGCCGGTGTTGGCGATCGTCACCGACATGATGGCCATCGGCTCGGGCTGCGACAGTTCCACCAGGCCGGAGCCGGTGCCCGCCCATTCCGACAGCAGCGACTGCTCGGTGCCGTCCTCGAACGTGCTGACCACGCCGTCCATGTGGCCGTAGAAGCCGACGTCGCCATCGGCCAGCAGCGGGTCGGCGATGGCGGCGGCGGCGAGGCCGTTCAGGTCGAGCGAGCTCCCGACGAAGATCGTGGATGCGGCTTGAGTCGACATGGGAAGCTCCAGCCCCGGTGGACGGGATAAACTGACGGTCGTTCCGTTATAGAACCGTTAACGGCGTGCCCAATGTCATTTCTAGATCGTAATCTTACTATGGAATATTTGCTGCATGTCCAGCCGGTTATACCTGGCCAGACTCCTTATCACGATTACGTTACTCACTATCTTGTCAGATTATTAGGCATTGCCGGCGTCCGGCAGGCGCAGACGGGAACCTGCTGGCCCGTCATGCCGTGACCGGGCCACGGGCCCTGGCCCGGAAGGATGCGAGGCCGTAGGAAGCGGCTCGCCCACGGCTTCCGGAAGAGGTCCCGATTCGCGCCACGTCGCCGTTCTTGGCCCTGCTCTGCCTGTCCCTCCTGTCGCGGCCTGCCGGTGCGGCGCCGTCGCTGCACGCCGTGACCACGCTGCTGGCCTGTTCGGAGCCGAGGCCGAGCGTCCGGATGCCGGTTCATGGCCAGGTCGCGGCGGGCAGCCGCTGCTTCGTCGTGCCGCCGGACCAGGGCTGGGAGCGGATCGGCACCAGGAACGGCCTGCTCCTGCTGCGTCGGACGCCACCGGAAGCGGGCGAGCCGCCGCTGTTCTTCCGTCCCGCCGACGTCACCGCCGCGCGGCAACCCCCATCCCCCGCGCTGCGCCACCCCGCCGCGGCGCCGGTCCTGCTGCTTCTCGGCGCGGCGCTGGCGGCGGCCGCGGTCGGCCTGCGCCGGATCGGCCGCTTCTGGACGACCTGGCACCGGCGCGGCAGGGCGCTGCGCGTGGTCTCGGCCGAGATCGCGTCGCAGCGCGACCGGCTGCAGGTCAGGCGGCTGCAGCTGGTGTCGTCGGACGGCTACGGCACCGTCCGGCTGGACAAGTGGCAGGAGGAGAAGCGCTACTTCTGCCGGACCAGGCTGCTGCCGCTGCTGGCGTCGCGACGCCTGGACGCACAGTGGCCGCTGATCGAGGCCAGGGTCCTGCACCGGATCGAGCGGGCGGCGTCGGCGTCACGCCAGGACGGCGCACGCGCCGGCGCCGGCGACCTGCGCGCGTTCCGTCCGGACATGGACCCGATCGACTACGAGCATCACTGCGCGCTCCTGCTGCGCCGGGCGGGCTGGGACGCGCAGGTCACCGCCGCCAGCGGCGACCAGGGGGCGGACGTGCTGGCCAGGCGGAACGGGGCGATCCTGGTGGTGCAGTGCAAGCTCTACCGGGGTGCGGTCGGCAACGCGTCGGTGCAGCAGGTGTCGGCGGCACGGCTGCACCATCGCGCGCGGTTCGCGGCGGTGGTGTCCAACGCCCGCTACACCGCCGCTGCGGTGGCGCTGGCGCGCACCAACGACGTCCACCTGCTGCACCACGAGGAGCTGGGACGGTTCAGCCCGGAACGGCTCGGCCGTGGGGAGCCCGATCCGGGGCGGCCCGATCCGGGGCGGCCGCCAGGCGCACGATCCGCTCGGTGAGCCGGTAGGAGCGCTCGAACGCCGGCACCGGCAGGAACTCGAACGGCGAGTGGAAATTGTGCGCCCCGGTGAAGTAGTTGGGCGTCGGGATGCCGCGTGCCGACAGCGCCGAGCCGTCGGTGCCGCCGCGCATGGCGATCACCCTGGGCTCGATGCCCTCGGCCTCGAACGCTTCCTGCATCAGCCCGAGGCTGCGCCGGTCGTTGCCCAGGCTGGACGCGATGTTGGCGTAGGTGTCGGTGATCCGGCACGACAGCGTCGCCCGCGGATGGGCGGCCTGCGTCGCCGCGACCGCTTCCGCGACCTCCTGCTTGCGCGCGGCGAAGCGCGTGTCGTTGAAGTCGCGGATCAGGATCGACAGCTCGGCGGCGGCAGAGTTGGCGGTCATGCCGTTGACCCAGCAATAGCCCTCGCGGCCGGCGGTGTGCTCGGGCGTGTCGAGCGGGTCGAAGCGCCCGATCAGGTCGGCCGCCACCAGCACGGGGTTGACCAGTACACCCTTGGCCGACATCGGGTGTGCGGTCACTCCCTCGATCCGGATCGCCGCCTGCGCCGCGTTGAAGGTCTCGAACACGAACTCGCCGGTCTCGCAGCCGTCGATGGTGTAGGCGAAGTCGACCGGGAACCGGGCGAGGTCCAGGGCCTTGGCGCCGCGCAGGCCGATCTCCTCGTCCGGCACGAAGGCGACCACCACGTCGCCGTGCGGCGGCCGCTCGGTCCCCAGTGTGTCGAGCAGCGTCATCACCACCGCCACCGCCGCCTTGTTGTCCGCACCCAGCACGCCCGTGCCGTCGGACACGATCACCTCCTGTCCGGCGTAGGGCCGGATCTCGGGGTGCTCGGCGACGCGGAGCCACAGGTCGCGCTCCCCGTTGAGGCACAGGTCGGCGCCGTGGAAGCGCACGCGGCGCGGATGGACGTGCGGCGACAGACCGACATCCACGGTGTCGACATGGGCGCAGAAGCCGATCCGGGGCGCGTCCGCGACCGTGCCGGGCAGGCGTGCGGTCAGCACGGCGTGCTCGTCGAGGTGGATGTCGGACAGGCCCAGCCCCTCCAGCTCCCCGGCCAGCAGGCGCACCATCTCCCATTGGCCCGGCGTGCTCGGCACCGTGGTGGCGCGCGCGTCGCTCTGGCTGGTGATCGCGAGGTAGCGGAAGAAGCGCTCGACCAGGCGGTCGGCAAGCGGACGGGTCATCGTCGGGAGGCTCCTCGGGGACAGGTCGGGACCAGGGGGCGCGGCCTCAGGCTTCGGCCGCGACCCGCAGGGTCCAGTCGTCGATCACGTCGCGCAGCGTGCGCTCCCACGGGATCTGCGGCGCCCAGCCGAGCGTGTCGCGCAGGCGGGTGGCGTCGCCGGTCGCGCGCGGGATGTCGGTGGGCCGGGCGCGCCCGGGATCGCTCTCGATCCGCACCGACAGGCCGGCCGCTTCGAGCAGCCCGTCCAGCACATCGCCGATCCGGCGCGCGGTGCCGGACGCGACGTTCAGGATCGTGCCGGGGGGCAGACGGCCGGCATGGGCCAGGCACAGCGCGTAGGCGCGGCACACGTCGCGCACGTCGAGGAAGTCGCGGTGGGGCTGGAGGTTGCCGGCCCGCAGCACCGGCTGCTGGCGGCCGGCGCGGATCAGCGCGATCTGCCGCGCGAAGGCCGGGATGGCGAAGTCGGGCGACTGGCCGGGCCCGGCATGGTTGAACGGTCGCAGGCGGATCGCGTGCAGCCCGTCCGCCGCCATCGCCGCAAGCGCCAGGTCGGCGGCCGCCTTGGTGGCGCCGTAGGTGTTCATCGGCGCGAGCAGGGCGCCCTCGTCCAGCGCTCCGCCGCCGCGGAACGAGGCGCCGTAGGCGTCGGCGCTGGACGCGAACAGGAACGGCGCTCCCGGCGCATGCGCCCGGACCGCGCGGGCCAGGTTGAGCGTGCCGTGCAGGTTGACCGACCAGGTGCGGTCCGGCTCGGCGTTGGCGACCGGGATGGCGGCGATCGCGGCCAGGTGCAGGCAGAGGTCCGGCGTCGCGCGGCGGACCGCGTCGTCGACGGCGGCGGCGTCGGCGACGTCGCAGCCGAGCGGCAGCAGCTCGGCGTCCGGCATCAGCGCCGACACCGCGGGGGCGAGGTGCCGGCCGGCGAAGCCGCCCAGGCCGGTGACCAGGATGCGCCGCCCGCTCATGGCGCCAGCCTCATGACGACAGACTCATGGCACCAGACTCATGACGCCAGGCTCACGGCAGTGGGCGGCTCAGCGGGACACGGACAGCACGGCGCGATGGCGGGCGAGGTCGGCCTCGACCATCTCGGCGATCATGTCCTCCAGGCGGGTCTCGGCCTGCCAGCCGAGCCGGGCGCGGGCCTTGGACGCGTCGCCCAGCAGCACGTCCACCTCGGCAGGCCGGATCAGGCTCGATCGAGTGACAACGTGGTCCTCGTAGCTCAGGCCCACGTGCGAGAAGGCGATGCGGCACAGCTCGCGGATCGAGGTGGTGCGGCCGGTGGCCACCACGTAGTCGTCCGCCACCTCCTGCTGCAGCATCAGCCACATCGCCTGCACGTAGTCGCGGGCGTGGCCCCAGTCGCGTGTGGCCTCCAGGTTGCCGAGCGGCAGCTCGCGCGCCAGCCCCAGCTTGATCCGCGCCACGCCGTCGGTGACCTTGCGGGTGACGAACTCGATGCCGCGCAGCGGGCTCTCGTGGTTGAACAGGATGCCGGACGAGGCGTGCAGGCCGAAGCTTTCGCGATAGTTCACCGTCATCCAGTGCGCGTACAGCTTGGCCACCGCGTAGGGCGAGCGCGGGTAGAACGGCGTGCGCTCGGACTGCACCTTCTCCTGGATCAGGCCGTACATCTCCGACGACGAGGCCTGGTAGAAGCGGGCGGCGGGCCGCGACAGCCGCACCGCTTCCAGCACGTTGGCGGCCCCGATCCCGGTCGCCTGCCCGGTCAGCAGCGGCTGCTGCCAGGAGGCGGCGACGAAGCTCTGCGCCGCGAGGTTGTAGACCTCGTCCGGCTCGACCTGCTGGACGATGCGGATCAGGGAGGACAGGTCGAGCAGGTCGCCGTCGACCAGCTCGATGCGGTCCAGCACGCCGAGCCAGCGCAGCCGGGCGCTGACCATGTCCGCCGACGCCGAGCGGCGCGCCAGGCCCACCACCCGGTAGCCCTTCTCCAGCAGCAGCGCCGACAGGTAGGCGCCATCCTGGCCGGTGATGCCGGTGATGAAGGCTGTGGGCATGGCGGTCCTGACGCTAGGCATCGTGAACGACGACGTGTCGGCGGGAGGTGCATCATTCCCCACGGCATGTCCAGCTATTCGACCTTCGAGAAGTGCTCCAGGAGGTCCACGCGCATCTGCGGGTCTTGCGCAGACGCATAGGACAGCTCGATCAGCCCCACGTAGAATGTCCGGTCATCGGCGCTGTTCCTGGGTGGAGGAGTATCAGGCGCCTTTCCGTCCACCGAGAGGCGAATGAAGATCGTGCGGTCGGGTTCGACCTCGCCCATGACGCGACACAAGAAGCCGCGCTGCGTGTTCACCTGGACTGTACTGTTCCCGGCCTGAACCGAGGCTGGAAAGACCCTTCCTTTCGCGGCCTCCTTTGCCTGCCGGCCGACTTGCAGGGTGACCGAATGGTCGGTGGACCAGGGAGCCCCAAGCATGCGGGCGTAGACGACGACCCGGCTTCCAGAGTCGCAGTTGGTCGACAGCCAGATAAAGCCTTGCCTGCCCCGCAGCCAGCAACCGAACGGTTCCGCCGGGTACCAGCTCTCGGCAAGTATCAAACGCAAGGGACGAGACCAGTAGTTGGCAGGGACGCGCTTCCCGGTCGCCAGATCGCCGGGCACGAGCAGTTCCCCCGCGGCAAGGAAAGGCGGAAGATAAGGCGTGGCTTTGATGGACCTTACCTGTTTGAGTCGACCCAGCAGATCGTGGCCGACATCGTCCCAGGTCCGTGCGACGAACCGATCAGCGATGGCCTCGGCTCGGCTCTTGCGATAGCCGTGATCGAAGATCATCTTCTTGAAGACCCTGACGCCGTCCCGTACGTTCCATGGATCGACGTAGTCAACGAGGTCGCCGCCGACTTCCGGGATCGACGACGTGTTGGACGCGACGCAGGGCCGTCCATGCGCCAGGCTCTCGCCTACAGGCAGGCCCCAACCCTCGATGATGCTGGGAAACGTCGTGAACAGGCACGCCCGGTAGAGCAGCTCGAGGTCGGTATCGGACAGGTCGTGCAGGACATGAACCCGTTTTCCGAGATAATCAGTTCCCTCCAACATGTCGCGCAGATCATTGACACGCCATCCAAACCGCCCCACGAGAACGAGATCGGGAGGCTCGAGTCCCTCTTCGATCAACGCCTTCCACACTGAATACAAATAGACGTGGTTCTTCCTGGCCTCGATGGTTGAGACCATCAACACGAAGGGCCGATGCTCCAGGATGCTGATGTCACCGGTCCAGTGGCTGCTCACGGGAAGCGAAGGCCGATCGTGCAACTGGTGCGCAAGAGGGACCGCTTCTACCGGTACTTGTCGAAGCCGATGCGTCTCCTGGAACCGCCTTACGTCCCGGGCGACGAAATCCGAGATCGTCAGGATGAAGTCAAACGAGTAAAGACCATCGCCAAGGGAAAACGAGAACTCGCTGACCAGACCGGCAGTGCAGTATTCGGGATGAGTGACCGGTATCAGGTCATAGATGTAGACGCCGACCGATACTCCGGCCGCCTTCAACCGGGCATATCGCGTCGCGTTGGCGCCGAACCCCCAGAATGCACCCAGGACAAAATATGTCTGGCCGGCAACTGGTTCTACGAGCGAGGCATGTTGCTCCGCAAATTCTACCAGCGACAGAAGCTGCTGCTGCGACACCACCGGTTGGCTCACGTAGTCCAGCAGGGCCAGCAGGTTGTTTGGATCCAGACGCCAGAACACTGCCGCATGCTTGCCCATGCGAACAAAGGCATAGGGCTGATCACTGCTGGTAATCTGGTTGATAGCATGGCGGATGATGCCGACCTGGACCCGCTGGATGCCAGATAGGGTGCGATAGTGTCGGAGGTAATCCAGGAGGTCATCGACTTCCAGATAGATGATTCCGGAAGGGTCTTGATTTATACGAACAGGCAGGCGTTCCTGCAGTTCGTCTACATCAGTGAGCCTGACCATTTCATCGTAGGCAGCCTTAGACGGTCGCAAATCGAACGATTTCTTATAAGCCTGCTCTGCAAGCTGCAGTCTTTCTAACAGCTTGAGAGCATGACCGAGCTGCAGGTGGGCATCCGCATCATCCGGATCTAGTTCTATGGCATGCCGGTAGGCGGCTTCGGCCTCGGTCAGCTTAGATTGTTCCTTGAGGCAATGACCATACTGGATCCAGATCGGCTGGTCCCGTGGCACGGCGTCAAGATGGGCCCGGTACTCGATCTCCGCCGTCTTCCAGTCCCGCTCGTTCCGCGCCTTGTCGCCGGCCGCCCTGCTCTGGTTACGGCTTCTGCCGATCTGGAAACTACGGGCCATTCTCTTGATCGGGACGCTCAATTGACACTCCAAGGTTCTGCATGCAATTAGTAGTCAACGGCCATACATTGAGCAATACTGGCCTGAAAACCAATAAAGCTTATCAACAATATTGACCTGGGACCATCTACACGTCTCGACGGGATATTCATGGCAGACAACATCAGCGCTTGCAAGGCGTCAGGGATCGCATTGTTGATCACGCCATTACTTGCATCTTATTTGCTCCTGTCCGACGCGAGCGCACGGACCGACATGGCGTCGGTGAACAACGGCCAGCACGTCCCCGTCCGGCACGAGGCCGGTGTGGATCTCTTCTTGATCCCGGACGATTTCCACCGGCCGCAGGATGGCGGCGACGATGCGCCGAGCATCAACCGTGCGATCGCCTTCCTGAAGCAGTCGGGGCGCAACCAGCTCAAGTTCCTCGCCCGGCGCTACCGGTTGAGGTCGCCGGTGAAGCAGTTCGACGTCGCGATCCACTGGTGCGGGTCGGGGTGGTCGGAGTCATACGGCGCCGCAACCGCCGAGCAGGGCCTCGGTAGAGGCACGTGGCTGGTGATCGAGCATCCGGGCTTTACCCCGGTCGAGATTTCCGGCATCGGAAGCCGCGGGACGGTGGTCAGCGACATCGGCGTCTTCGAAAAGCAACCGGACCTGTCGTCATCTGGATCGTGGCAGCCGACCGCCTACTCCTATGTGTTCGACGTCGAGGCGACCTACGGTCTGGTGAGGTTCGAGCACGTCATGCTCCTTGCGGTCACGAGGGGCATCAATGCCCACCTTTCCGGTCGTCTCCAGGTCGATGGTCTTTATGGTCAGGTGTTCGACAACGCCGTCAAGGTGGACAAGGCGTTCGATGCAGACAGCTATCAGGGGTTTCACATATGGCCCTTCTGGTCCCAGGCGATCCCCGTCATGGCCTATACCCAGTCCCATCTCGATGCGCTGTGGCTGGAGCGTGCAGATACCGGGTTCATCGACAAGATGTTCGTGTTCGGCGCACGATCAGGCGTTCGGCTCGGTCAATCCGAAGACGACTCGATCTCGGTGCCTGGAGGCGTCGCAACCAAGAACACGATCGGTGCCCTCCACTGCGACTTCACCCGATGGTGCATATGGATCACCGGAACGAACGTGCATTTCCAGGCCGATGACATCGACAGCCAGGGTCAGCGATGGGCCAAGGCAGGTGATCCAGCGATCGCGTTGGCCCAGACGGCTTCCATCCGCGTAGAGGGGCAAGCAGTCATCCAGGCAGGCCGGGTATGGCAAGAAGTCACCGACCACAGCACGATCAGTTACCTGAACAGGCAACTGGCCAGCAACATCCAGATTGGCTCGCTTTATGAGGATTTCTCCTATGCCGATCAGCGACCGGCTCATGCAACGATGGTGACGGTGACGTCCGGGCAGTCCCTTTTGTTCATCTCGGCGCCGCCGATGGTCGTGAAGCGTCCTGATCAGACGCTGCTCAACGGCGACGAGACGACGAACGGCCACATCAAGTCGCCGTAGCAAGCTGCTAAAGCAGCATCGGTCGTTAGGATACAAATTGACATGACAACGATGGATCGATCATAATTCTCCCACAACAGCAGAGCCATTGCGACTCAGAACTAGTCTCGCATCGGATGATCGTGGTCAATCCGCCAAACAGGACAGACACAACAGATGCGATGGGCTGTCGAGCAGCTTGATCACTACGTTGCCGAAACAGACAGGCTCGGCGGCCCTGGAAGTCCGGGCTGCCAAGCGCTTTGGGCCGACTTCACTTACGACTTTGCCTGTGAAGTCGATCAGAACCTGGATCCTTTCAGCGAGGCCTATGTCGCTCAACAAGTCCGGCTGTACGAGGAGATCGCCGGGCACCGATACGAGGCGGACAGGGACGAGCATACCCCGCTGGATGTCGAGCGACATGCCCAGGCCGTCAATCCATACGATCATCCCGATCCCGCAGGCCTAGCGGTTCACCTGCAACGTCTCTCGCGCGCCTTTCGTTACGCGAAGTCGCATCGTAACGAGGTGCTCCTCGACATGGGTTGCGGTTGGGGATTGTCGTCCGAGATCGCCGCCTATCTCGGCCTCACGGTGATCGCAGTCGACATCAACCCGTCCTTCGTCCGGTTGGTGAACGAACGTGCCAAGCGCGGCAGCCGAGCGATATCGGCCGTGCAGTCGACCTTCGACGACTTCAAGCCGGACCAGCCGGTCGATCTGGCGATGTTCTACGAGTGCCTGCACCATGCGATACGCCCCTGGATGGTAACGTCGCGCATTGCGAACAGCCTCAAGGTGGGCGGACGACTGATCCTGGCTGGAGAGCCCATCAACGACTTCTGGTGGAAAAACTGGGGGATACGTCTGGATCCGGCCTCAATCTACTGCATTCGCAAGTTCGGGTGGTTCGAGAGTGGCTGGTCCATCAGGTTCATAGAACAAACGTTGCATCGGTCAGGCCTGCTGCCACGCATCCATAACGACAACGACCCGGAGATTGGATATGTAATCGTCGCCGAGAAACAACCCGTTCACGAGGTTCCGGGCGACATGTGTGCCGGTTTGTTCGCAGCCAAGGGCTGTATCGTGGATGGGATCCACCTCATATTTAGAGGCTCAGGCGAATTCACCTTGTCGTTTCCGGAGGAAACCAGCACAGCCACGATCAAGTTCACGAATCATCGGGGTCGGGAACTGCGGTTGTCGATGTGGGCTGGGGATGAGTTGGTGTTCAAGGGAGATGTCAGGCCTGGATATCATGGCATCGAGGTCAAGAGGAGGAATGTCGTCATGGACGTCCGCCTGGAGGTCGAGCGCTGGGTTCCCGCGGAAGAACAGCAAACCGTGGATGACAGGATTCTGGGACTTCATCTGGGAAGCATCATGTTCAACTAGGTCCGATCGAAGGGTCAAGACAGCTCACCGACGCTGTTGCATGATCTGACTGGTGTGCATCCGCCGTCTTTTCCATTTTGGGAGAAGTTCGGCACAGCATCCATTTCCGGCAGCCGAGCTGCCAAGCTGCCAAGCTGCCAAGCTGCCAAGCTGCCAAGCTGCCAAGCTGCCAAGATAACGTCCCGACCGAAACCGCCGCATCCTTCCAGATCAACCTCCCGGCGCGTCCCACGACATCACCCGGAACGGCCGCCCGCCGGCGGCGCCCGCGGCCCCGCCGCCGATCTGGCCGCCCGACCC
>CAXUEL010000040.1:0-19884 GCA_964249915.1 uncultured Acetobacteraceae bacterium
GCGTCCGCCTGTGGTGCCGCGGCCGGATGCAGCCGGTCGAGCGGGACCGGATCGAGCGCCTCGTCGGCACCCCACTCGATCTGCAGCCGCAGAAGGGCCAGCGCGTCCACCAGAGCGTCTCCGACCGGTCCGGGCAGGGATGAACCGTGCGCCGGCACCGGAACGGCCGGGGAACACGGTTGGCGCGGGCCGGAGGAGCCGCTAGCCTCGGCCATCATGCCATTCCCGCTCGTCCTGCGCATCGTCCCGGTCGCGGCACTCCTGCTCGCCGCCCCGCTCGCCGCGACGACGCGCGGTGCCGCCGCCGACCCGGTGCCCGTTCCCGCGCCGGCGCTGGGCTCCTACCTGGCGGCCACGGTGGCCGGCTACCTGGGCGACAACGGCGTCGCCGCGAACCTGCTGCTGGACGCGGTGGCGCACGATCCGGGCGAGCACACGCTGCTGCAGCCGGCGTTCCTGTTCTCCACCCTGGCCGGTCGGCCGGAAGCGGCGGCGCTGGCGGTCCGGGTGCCACCCAGCCTGATCACCGCGCTGGTGCTGGCCAACGACGCCGCGCGCGGCGACTGGGCGTCCTGGATCCGCAGCCTCGACGCCCTGCCGGGCTCGACCCTGAACCAGGCGATCCGGCCGCTGCTGCTGGCCTGGGCCCAGCAGGGCGCCGGCGACACGGATGCGGCGCTGCGCACCCTGGCCTCGGTCGGAAGCGGCGGCCCGCTGGCAAGTGCCTGCGCCCTGGAGGCGGGGCTGATCGCCGAGACCGCCGGGCGCGGCGCGGCGGCGGCCGGCCTGTACCGCAACGCGACCAGCCTGTTCTCGGACTCCAGCCTGGCGGCGGTGCAGGAAGCGGGCGGGTTCCTGGTCCGCACCGGCCATCCCGACGAGGCGCGCGTCATGCTGCAGGCGCTGGTGCAGCACATCGCGCTGCTGGGGATGGTGCAGCCGGCGCTGTTCGACAGCCTGCGCAGCCCGGTGGTGCGCGACCCGCGCCAGGGGCTGGCGCACGCCTACCTGGCGATCGCCGCCCTGCTGCAGGACCCGAACAGCGGCGGCGGCGGCAAGGGCGCCAAGGAAGCGGCCGGCTTCATGCTCCGCTTCGCGCTCGACCTCGAGCCCGGCCTGGCGCCGGCGCGGCTGATGATGGCGGAGCTGCTGGCGCCGGAGCATGCCGGGGCGGCGATCGCGGCGCTGGCCGGCATCCCGCGCGACGACCCGCTGGCGCCGCTGGGCGAGCTGCGGTCGGCGACCCTGGCCTCGGTGGCCGGGCACCGCGACGACGCCATCGTTCGCCTGCAGGCGCTGGTGCGCGCCTATCCCGACCGGCCGGAGCCGGCGCAGACGCTGGGCGACGTGCTGTCGGACGCCAAGCGCTACGGCGACGCGGTGGCGGCGTTCGACCGGGCGATCGACGACCGGCGCAGGCCGGGCGGGAGCGACCCCGGGCTGTCCGGCGAGGACTGGCAGCTGCTGTTCTCCCGCGCGGTGGCGTTCGACCGCCAGGACCGCTGGCCGCAGGCGAAGGCGGACCTCCAGCAGGCGCTCGCCTTGTCGCCCGAGGAGCCGTTCGTGCTCAACTACCTCGGCTACAGCATGGTGGAGCGCCACCAGGACCTGCGCGAGGCACGGTCGCTGATCCAGCGTGCGCTCGACGGCAGGCCGGACGACGGCTCGATCCGCGACAGCCTCGGCTGGGCGATGCTGCGGCAGAACGACGTGCCCGGCGCGATCCGGACCCTGGAACAGGCGGCGCAGGAGATCCCGGAGGATCCCACCGTGAACTACCACCTGGGCTCGGCCTACTGGGCCGCCGGGCGGAAGATCGAGGCGGAGGACCAGTGGCGCTGGGCGCTGGTGCTGCATCCGGAGCCGGACGACGCGGCGAAGATCCACGACGCGCTGCGTCAGGCGGGTGTCCCGGCCACGCCATGAGCGGGACGGCCACGAGCGGGACAGATGCTGGGCTGGTCGAGCGCGCCCACGCCAAGGTCAACCTCTACCTGCACGTCACCGGGCGCCGGCCGGACGGCTACCACCTGCTCGACAGCCTGGCGGTGTTCGCCGGCGCGCACGACGTGCTGTCGGCGGTCCCGGCGTCCGGGTTCGGCTTGACGGTGTCGGGCCGGTTCGGCGCGACGCTGCAGGGCGAGGACGCGTCCTCCAACCTGGTGCTGCGGGCGGCAGCGCTGCTTGGCGGGACCGGCGCCACCTTCGTGCTGGAGAAGAACCTGCCGGTCGCGTCGGGCATCGGCGGCGGCTCGGCCGACGCTGCGGCGGCGCTGCGGCTGCTGTGCCGCCTCTGGCCGGACCGCACGGTCGGCCGGGACCACCTGCACGCGCTGGCCGTTTCGATCGGCGCGGACGTGCCGGTCTGCCTGCCGCAGCGCCCGGCGCGGATGGGCGGCATCGGCGACGCGCTGTCGGCGGCGCCGATGCTGCCGGATCACGGCCTGCTGCTGGTCAATTGCGGGATGGCGGTGTCCACGCCCGCGGTGTTCCGGGCACGCGCGCCCGGGGTGCGGCCGCCGGCGGAGCTGCCGGACGGCTGGCGCGACGCTCCGGCCATGGCGGCCGGTCTGGGCCGCCTGCACAACGACCTGCAGCCGGCGGCGATCGCGCTCTGCCCTGCAATCGGGGAGGTGCTGGTGGCGATCGAGCGGCAGCACGGCTGCCTGCTGGCCCGCATGAGCGGCTCCGGCGCCACCTGCTTCGGGTTGTTCCCCGATGCCGCCGCCGCGGTTGCCGCGGCCGCCGCGCTGGAGCGGCCGGACTGGTGGGTGTGGGGCGGAGCGCCGCACCGTCCCGCTCCGGATCGACGAGCCGACAAACGCGTCATGTCGGGCGGGCTCCCGATCCTGTAGGGTGGAACGGGTCTCGCAGCGGGAGAATCAGATGAGCGCACGTCCGGCACGGATGCAGGTTGCGGTTTCGGATGACCGGCAGGTCACCACCCTGACCCTGTTGCCGGAAAGCGGGCTCGAGGGCGAGGTGCCGCTGACGCTCGACCAGCTCGGCCAGCTGATCGCCATCCTGGGCCAGGCGCGGACGGCGATGCTGGACAAGCGCGCGGTGCCGCCGATGGAGGGGGCCGCCTTCACCCCGGTCTACCAGACCAAGTGGACGGTGCAGCCGGAAGCACTGACCGAAGGATCGATCATCGCCTTCCAGCACCCGGCGTTCGGTCCGGTCGGCTTCGTGCTGCCGCCGAACGACATCGAGAAGGTGGTGCGTGCCCTGACCGCGCACATGGGCATGGTGCACAGCAGCGAGCAGCGGCCGGCGAAGCCGAGCTGAGCCGGTTCCGGCCAGGAGACCAGGGCCCGGATCCTGTCAGCCGAACCGCCAAGTCCGGCGGGTCGCGGACATGCTGACGGGCCGAAACCCACCAGGAGCCAGACTTTGGAGTTCGCTGCTACCCATCGGACGCATCATCGGCGGGATTGAAGTCGCGCTGTCCACCCGTCTGCACGGTGACAACGGTCGCAGACCGCTCCCCGAGGTTTCTGACCCGATGCTGAACCTTCGGAGCAACCGAGCAAAACATCCCACCGCGAGTGCGCTGCAAACCCTGTCGTCGCGCGTATCCACGACTATCTCGCCTTCCGTGGCGATGAAGTTGTCCGTGACATGCTCGTGCCAATGCCAGGCCGTGCCTTCACCCGGCGCGAGAGTCTGTATCCAGATGCTCTGGTTGCTGCTTTCAAGCAGGAGACGTCTTGTGACTAGTTCGTCTTCAGCTTCAGCGGTCTTGTGCATGAGCGCCCCGCACTATCGCGACGATTGCGCGCCCAGACCATTTCCGAGAACCTCGCAATCACGCACGTCGGCGACATTCTCGACGATCCCCGAAGCTGTCGCATGCAAATTCGAGGGATAAGCAGGCCACTGATTTAGTCAAAAGGCTAGTGTCCGGCGGGCCAAGCCGCCATCGCGACACCGGCGATTGCCAGCAGGTGGTCGCGCGTCGCCCCGTCGCGCGCCAGGGTGGACATGCCCTGGATCACCGCCATCACCAGCCCGGCCAGCGCCGCCGCATCCGCAGTCGCCGGCAGCTCGCCGTCCACCACCGAGGCGGCAATCCGACGCCGCAGGTGCTGCTCGACGTCCCCCCGCAGCTGCGCCAGCTCGGCCTGAACGTCCGCCGACTTTGCCGAGCCGCTGATCGCCGCGCTCGCCATCAGGCAGCCCGGCGGCGTGTCCGGCCCGGTGAAGCCATGCGCGGCTGCGCCCAGCAGGCCCTCCGCTGCCGCCCGCGCCGTCGCCGCGCCATCGATGATGGTCGCGGACGCGGCTCCCCCGGCCGAGTAGAGCCGCACGGCGTCCCGGAACAGCCGCTTTTTGTCGCCGAACGCCGCGTAGATGCTGGGCGGGGTCACGCCCAGCGCCGTCGTCAGGGCGTTGAGCGACGTGCCTTCGTAGCCGTGGCGCCAGAACAGCAGCATCGCCTGGCGCAGCGCCGCGTCGCGGTCGAACGACAACGGCCGCCCGCCCGTGCGAGGCGCCTCCCGCGCATCTTGTTCCATACTGATCACTATGAAACCTCTTGACGGCGATCGGACCGACCGGTAGCCAGTGCAGACGTAGCGATTGCTATACAACAAGGAGATCGGCGATGGGGCAACTCGACGGCAAGGTGGCGATCGTGACCGGCTCGTCCAAGGGCATCGGCGCCGGCATCGCGGAGCGGCTTGCCGCCGGCGGTGCTGCGGTGGTGGTCAACTACGTCCGCTCCGCTGCGGATGCCGCGGTCGTGGTGGACCGGATCGCAGCGGCCGGCGGCCGGGCGTTCGCGGTCAAGGCCGACGTGTCGGAGCCGGCCGAGATCCAGCCCCTGATCGATGCGGCGACAGGACGGTTCGGCAGGCTGGACATCCTGGTCAACAACGCCGGCGTGTACAGGATCGACTCGCTCGACGGCGTCACGCCCGAAAGCTTCGACGAGCATTACAGGCTGAACGTTCGCGGCCTGCTGCTCGCCACCCAGGCCGCGGCGCGCGTGCTGCCGAAAGGTGGGGTCGTGGTCAACATCAGCTCGGGGCTGGCGAAGAGCCCCTATCCGCTGGTCCACGTCTACTCCTCCACCAAGGCAGCGGTGGACGCGCTGACCCGTACGCTGGGGATGGAGCTTGGTCCCCGCGGCATCCGCGTCGTCGGCATCGCGCCCGGCTTCACCGCGACGGAGGGCAACGCCGACACACGGGAGCAGGCGATGGACATGTTGCTTGCCAGGACCCCGCTCGGCCGGATCGGCCAGCCGGCGGACATCGCGGCAGCCGTGGCGTACGCAGTCTCGGAGGATGCCGGCTGGATTACCGGCACCACCATCGACGTCGCCGGCGGCCTGGTGTTTTAGAGCATGGTCCGTTCGCGCAGCCTCACGGATCATGCTCCAGCTTGTTTCACCGGGCAGCCTTGTCCGACCGACCGGGCCGGTTCGACCGGATGATCCTCCAGCACCATCCTGCGTAAGCCCGGCCTCGTCCCGTTCGTCACCCGGGCGAGCTGGTCCCGAATTGCTCCTCTGCCGTGACGGGCGGCCCGTCGCGCCTCGTGATCGGCCGCCAGTGTCCCGCAACCGGTTCACGTTCGGTCATCGGTTGCAGTCCGGCTCCTGGTCTTGACGAGCATCTTCACCGGTCAGGCGGCCACTGATCCGGTGATGTTCTAGCCCCGCCTGCCGCCGGTTCCGCGCCGCATCGCCGTCAGGCCCGCCGCGCCGGCGGCGATGGCCGCCACCACCACGATCCTGTGGCGCGAGGAGAACACCTCCCAGCTGCCGGTGCGCGACCGGTCGTCGAAGCGGCCATGCGCCTGCTCCGGCCCGTCGACGGTTTCATACAGGTTGTTCGGCGCGTCCGGGTCGGCGTGCTGCTTGGTCAGCTGGCCCGAGTAGCCGGCGCTGGCGAGGTAGCGGTCGGCGAGGCTCGGCGCGATCCGGTTGGCCATGATCGCCAGCACGGTGGGAAAGCCGACCCACCATTCGCGTCGATGGTGGAACGCGGCATGGGCGATCGCCCGCGCCGGCACCTCCGGCTCGAAAATCGGCGGCACCGGCTGGGCACGGTAGCCGGTCTTGTTCAGCGCCCAGTCGAACTGCGGCGTGTTCACCGCCGGCAGGTGCACCATGGTCAGGTGGATGTCGTCGCCGTCGTGCAGGATCTCCGAGCGCAGGCTGTCGGTGAAGCCGCGTATCGCCGACTTGGCGCCGCAATACACCGCCTGCAGCGGCACGGATCGGTAGGCCAGCGCGGAGCCGACGTTGACGATGCTGCCGCGGCCGCGCCGGCGCATGCGCTTGAGCGCCGACATGGTGCCGTGCACGGTGCCGAGATAGGTCACGGCGGTGCCGCGCTGTACCTCGTCCGCCGTGAGCTCCGCGACCGCGCCGAAGATGGTCGCCATCGCGTTGTTGACCCACACCGTGATCGGGCCCAGCGCCTGCTCGATCGCCTCTGCGGCGGCCTCCACCGCTGCCGCGTCCGCCACGTCGGCGACCGCCACTTCTGCGCGCACGCCCAGGTCGCGCGCTTCCTCGGCGGCCTGCTCCAGGCGGGCCCGGTTGCGTCCGACCAGGCCCACGTGGCAGCCGCGCCGGGCGAACTCGCGGGCGGTGGCGCGGCCGACGCCTGCGCCCGCTCCGGTGATGACGACGACCTCGGCCATGGCCTGTGCTCCCCGGACCGGTTCCATCGGTCCGAGACGAGCAACGCCCGCGCCGGGGACGCGGTTCGTCAGCGGGTGCGGCTGATGCCCTCGCCGCAATACTCCAGCACCGCGTTGATCAGTCCCAGATGCGACAGCGCCTGCGGGATGTTGCCGAGCAGGCGGCGCTCGCCGACATGGTACTCCTCCGCCAGCAGTCCGACGTCGTTGGACACGCCGACGATGCGGTCGATCATCGCGCGCGCCTCGTCGCGCCGGCCCTGCAGCACCATGCACTGCGCCAGCCAGCAGGAGCAGGCGAGGAAGCTGCCCTCGTGCGCGCCGTGCTCCGGCGCCTTCTTGCGACGCACGAAGCCGTCCTCCATCAGCTCGGCCTCGATCGCGGCGATGGTGCCGGCGATCCGCGGGTCCGACACCGGCAGGAACCCGACCAGCGGCAGCAGCAGCAGGGACGCGTCGAGCGCGTCGCCGCCGAACGCCTGCACGAAGCTGTTGCGCCTGGCATCGAAGCCCTTCTCGCAGACCGTGTCGTGGATGGTCTGCGCGAGCCTGGTGAGGGTGTCGCGCCGGTCGTCCTCGAGGCGGTCGGCGCTGTCGTGGCCGTTGAGGTGGCGGTCGATCGCCACCCAGGCCATCGCCATCGAGTAGGTGTAGCGCTGCGGCTTGCCGCGGTTCTCCCAGATGTCGGAGCCGGGCCGGTCCCATACCCGTTCCAGCTCGGCGATCAGCACCGCCTCGACCTCCAGGGCGCGTTCCTGGGTCTCGAGGCCGGCCCGCCTGCTGAAATGCATCGCGTCGACCAGCTCGCCCAGCACGTCGAGCTGCTTCTGCCCGGCCGCCTCGTTGCCGATCCGCACCGGCCGCGCTCCCTCGTAGCCGGGCAGCCAGTCCGCTTCCCACTCGTCGAGGTGACGCCGCCCGTCGAGCCGGTACATGATCTGTATCTTGTCCGGGTCGCCGCCGATCGCGCGCTTGATCCAGTCGCTCCAGGCTTTCGCCTCCTCCTGGTAGCCGGCGTTGAGCAGGGCGGTCAGGGTGAAGGTGGCGTCGCGCAGCCAGCTGTAGCGGTAGTCCCAGTTCATCGAGCCGCCGGGCTGCTCCGGCAGCGAGGTGGTGGCGGCGGCGAGCAGCCCGCCGGTGGGCGCATGGATCAGCGCCTTGAGCGTCAGCAGCGAGCGCTTCACCGCCACGTCCCAGGGCGTGCGCTTGTCGTAGCGCGCCATCCAGTCGCGCCAGGTGCGGTCGGCAGCGCGCAGCGCGGCCGCCGTGTCCGGCAACGGCGCCGGCGGGCAATGCGCGGCGCTGTAGCCCAGCACGAACACCTGCCGCTCGCCGGACGCCATTGTGAAGTCGAGCAGGCCCTCCGCATCCCTGAGGGTGATCGGCAGCGGACTGTAGAGCACCACCTGGTTCGGGCCGATCTCGCACAGCAGGCCGTTGTCGTGCGGACGGGTCCAGGGCGACATGCTGCCGTAGTCGAAGCGCAGCCGCAGCGACATGTGCATCGGCACCGCGCCCTCCAGCCCTTCCACCATGCGGATCAGGGTGGATGGTGCATCCGAGTCGTCGGGGCGCGGCGGCATGAAGTCGGTGACACGGACCCGGCCGACGGGCGAGGACCACAGGCTTTCGAGGATCAGGGTGTCGCCGGCATAGCGCCGCTCGACCGTCGGCTCCGCGCCGTCACCGGCGGCGGGCGCGATCCGCCAATGCCCATGGCTGTCGTCGCCCAGGATGGCGTTGAACGGGCTGTCGCTGTCGAAGCGGGGCCAGCACAGGAAGTCGACCGAGCCGTCGCGTGCGATCAGGGCGACGGTCTGGCCATCGCCGACGATGGCATAATCGGCGATCTGCTTGCCCATCCGGCTTCTCCGTCGCGTTCATGCGCGCAGGGCTACCAACACGCCGCCGACGATCAGGATCGCTGCGATCGATGCCAGAACCGTCAGGCGGCGTGCGATGAACGCTTCCGCCTGCTCCCCGAAGCGCCGGAGCAGGGCGGCGAGGAGGAAGAAGCGCCCGCCGCGGGTGATGAGGCTCGCCAGCAGGAACAGGGGAAGGCTGTAATGCGCCGCGCCGGCGGCGATCGCGACCACCTTGTAGGGAACCGGGGTCAGGCCCTTGAGCAGGATCACGGCAAAGCCGTAGCGGGCGAAGCGGTCGCGGTAGACCGCCAGCGCGTGCTCGGCGTGATAGAAGTGGATCAGCCCGGCCGCCAGCCGGACCAGCTCGGCGCCGATCAGCCAGCCGATCGCCCCGCCGCACAGGCTGGCGATCGTGCAGGTCGCCGCCAGCCGCCAGGCCCGGTCCGGCCGCGCCAGCACCAGCGGGATCAGCAGGAGGTCCGGCGGCACCGGGAAGAAGCTGCCTTCCGCGACCGCGACCGCGGCCAGCCAGGCCGGTGCCGCCGGCGTCGCGGCGAGGGCCAGCACGCGGGCATAAAGACGCTGGAGCATGGAAACGGACCCGGACAGGAAGAAGGCGGTGTAGCAGTGCCAGGCGGAACAAGGCAGGGCCGCCGGTTCCCGGCGGGACCCGTCAGGACCCGCGTCCGAGCAGGCGGCCGACGGCGCGCAGCGGCGCGGTGACCCGCCACGAGGTGGAGGCCTGCATCGCCAGGACCAGGTCGCGGAGCCGCTCGACGTCGCAAGCCAGGCGCGCCAGGTCCGCGGTGGTCGCCGCCCTGGCAGGCTGCGGCAGCCGTTGGCCCGGCCGCGGCCGCAGCAGCACGTCCTCGACCGTGCCGTGCAGGACCACGTTGTCGTGGAAGAAGCGGCTCACGCTGCCTCCTCCCGCCGGCGTCTCGGTTCCGTCCTCGTTCAAGGAGGCGACCTCGAACGCGTCCCACAGCCGCATGGCGAAGGTTCGCGCCTCGAAGCCCTGCACATGGGCGAGGCACCAGGTGTTGAACTCCATCAGGATCGGCGGCCCGAACCGCTTGATCAGCCCCGCCGCACCGGCGAGCACCGCCGGCTCGAAGCCCTCCACGTCCATCTTGACGAAGTCGACGCGCGCCAGTCCGGCCTCGGCGACGTAGCCGTCCAGCGTCACCATCGCGATCCCGGCCGGTCCGGACGGGACGACGTGGGAGCTGGAGCCGGCGCCCTGCATCGCCACCCGTCCCGGCCGGTCGCCCAGCGCGAGGGCGTTCACCGTGACGTTGCGCACGCCGTTGGCGTCGAGGTTCTGCCGCAGGTAGGCGGCGTTGGCGGGCAGAGCCTCGAACACGTGGACGTGCCCGTCCGGCAGCAGGTGCGACAGCATCAGCGCGGTCAGGCCGATGTTGCCGCCGGCGTCGATGACCACCGAGTCCGGGGCAAGATTGCGCCGGACCCAGCATCGCAGCGGGTCCAGCGACTCGATCATCGCGGCGGCGTTGCCGAAATACGGATCATCCGCGTCGCCGTGCAGGACGACGGGGCGCCCGGCTATGCTCGCTGCCTGGCTGGTGGCCGACATGACTGGACGAGCGCTCCGCGACACGATGCCGGATCCGGCGGCACCTCGTTCCGGTGGCCGACCGGCGCGCTGCGTCTAGCCCGGACCAGCCGTGCGTGCCAATCACCGATCGTGGCGATGCCGGGCCGGACGACGGCCTGGCACCGGCATCCCGGAGGATCCTGCCGCGACGCGCCGGGTCGAGGCGGGCCGGGCGCGGCTACGCCACCAGCGTCACCGTGGCGCGCAGGCCGTGCGGGGCGCGGTTGGCGAGCGTGATGTCGCCGCCCTGGCCGCGCACGATGTTGCGGGCGATCGACAGGCCAAGCCCGGTGCCGCCGGTTTCCCGGTTCCGGCTGGTCTCGACCCGGACGAACGGCTCGAACACGCGCTCGAGCTGGTCCGGCGCGATGCCCGGCCCGTCGTCCTCGATCAGCACCACGACGTGGCCGTCGTCGCGCGGCCGCAGCGTTACCCGCACGCCGCCGCCATAGCTGATCGCGTTGCCGACCAGGTTGGTGAGCGCACGCTTCAGCGCCAGCGACCGGGCCTGGATGGTGACGGGCGGCGGCGGGACCGCGAAGCCGACCCGGTCGGCCAGCGCTGGCCGGCCGTCCACCGCGTCGTCCAGGATCGTGCTGAGCAGGGCGTTCAGGTCGAGCGGCACCATCGGCTCGCGGTCGGCGCTGTCGCGGCCGAACGCCAGCGTGGCGGACACCATGGCCTCCAGCTCGTCCAGGTCGGCCAGGAACTTGGCCTGCAGCTCCTCGTCCTCGATGAACTCGGAGCGCAGCTTGAGCCGGGTGATCGGCGTGCGCAGGTCGTGGCCGATCGCGGTCAGCAGCAGGGTGCGGTCGGTGACGAAGCGGCGGATCCGGCTGGCCATGGTGTTGAAGGCGATCGCGGCGGTGGCGACCTCGGTCGGCCCGTTCTCCGGCAGCGGCTCGGAGTTGACGTCGCGCCCCAGCCGCTCGGCGGCGATCGCCAGCGTGCGCAGCGGCGCCGTCAGGCGTCGCACCGCCCACACGCTGAGCAGGCCGGCGGCGATGGTCATCACCAGGAAGGCGACCGGCAGGGTCGGCGACAGGAACGGGTCGGCCAGCGGCATGACGAAGCGCACCGTCAGCCAGCGGTCGTCGTCCGGCAGCTGCATGGCGATGGCGTAGGAGCGCCCGAGGCCGGCGATCGGCTCGCCCGGGCGGCGGCGTCCCCCGCGACCGTCCCGCATCCAGTCCTGCGGCGGGCCCGGCGGATGCAGGCCGCGCCAGGGCGGCAGCTCGTAGCCCGGGCGCGGAGGAGCGCCCGGCGGACGCTCGCCGTCATAGGGTCCGGACGGCATCCCGCCCGCCAGGTTGTTGGCGATCACCACCTGGGTCGGGCGCAGGCGGAGCGGGATCGGCATCGCGAACAGGTGGTGCAGCAGGGTGCGCTGGATCGGTTCCGGGGCAGGACGAAGGGTGCCCAGCACCGGCACGGTGGTCAGGAAGGCATGGAACCCCGCCGGCAGGCGCGCCCGCTGCAGCTCGTCGTCGCGCGCGGTGGGGCCGGTGTCGGCCACCATGCGGTAGATGCCGGCGACCTCCGCGCCGACCTCGCGCTCGTTGTTCAGGCGGGCGAAGTCGATCCGGTCCAGCGCGTGGATCGCGAGCCCGACCGATTGCACCACCACCAGCCCCGCCAGCAGGACCAGGGCGGTGCGCGCGGCGAGGCTGCGCGGCAGGAGCCGGGCAATCACCCTGGCAGCGGGCGGCATCCCGGCTGGAGCGTCAGACCCGCTCGACGTCGGCCGCCAGCACGTAGCCGCCGCCGCGCACGGTCTTGATCACCTGGGCGTTGCGTCCGTCGTCCTCGAGCTTGCGTCGCAGCCGCGAGATGGCGACGTCGATCGCGCGGTCGAACGGCCCCGCCTGGCGGCCGCGCAGCAGGTCCAGCAGCATGTCGCGGGTCAGCACCCGGTTGGCGCGGTCGAGCAGCGCCACCAGCAGCTCGTACTCGCCGCCGGTCAGCGGCACCTCGGCGCCGTCCGGGTTGAGCAGGCGGCGGCGCAGCGGCTCCAGGGTCCAGCCGGCGAAGCGCAGCACGCGGGTCTCGCCATCCGGCTTGCGCTCGTCGCGCTCGCCGGTGCGGCGCATCACCGCGCGCATCCGCGCCATCAGCTCGCGCGGGTTGAACGGCTTGGGCAGGTAGTCGTCGGCGCCGAGCTCCAGGCCGATGATCCGGTCGGTCTCGTCGCCCATCGCGGTCAGCATCACGATCGGCACGTTGCCCTGCGAGCGCATCCAGCGCGCGAGGTCGAGGCCGCTCTCGCCGGGCAGCATCAGGTCCAGCACCACCAGCTGGTAGTGCCCGTTGCTCCAGGCGCGGCGTGCCTCGCGGCCGTCGCGGGCGGTGGTGACGCGGAACCGGTTGCGCTCGAGGAAGCGCGCGAGCAGCTCGCGTATCTCGCGGTCGTCGTCGACGATCAGGATGTGTGGCAGCTGTTCCATGGTTCCGGCAGGCTAACACTGCGACAGCCGTGCTGTGCACTGGCCGTTTCAATTGGTTGCACTGCGGCATAACGGCTGCCTGTGCTAGCCGGCATAGATCATCTTCCGGGTCATGCCGCCGTCGGACACGAACTCGGCGCCGGTGACGAAGCCCGAGTCCGGGCCGAGCAGCCAGGCGGCGAGGGCGGCGATGTCCTCCACCCGCCCGACCCGTCCGACCGGATGCTGCCCGTGGTCGGCGGGAGACAGCGGGTCGCCGGCGACGTCGATCCAGCCCGGGCTGATGCAGTTGGCGCGCACCGCCGGTCCAAGGCTGATCGCCAGCGCGTGGGTCAGCGCCACCAGACCGCCCTTGGAGGCGGCATAGCTTTCGGTGTCCGGCTCGGACATGCGGGCGCGGGTGGAGGCGACGGCGACGATGGCGCCCGCATCCCCGGCCGCACCGCGCAGCAGCGGGGCGGCGGCGCGTGCCAGCAGGAACAGGCTGGTCAGGTTGGTGTCGAGCACGGTCCTCCAGTCGTGCAGGGCCAGCTCGGCCAGGGGCTTGCGGATCATGATCCCGGCGTTGCTCACCAGGCCGTGCAGCCGTCCCGCCTCGCGGCCGATGCGCGCGCAGGCGGCCGCCACGTCGGCCTCCCGCGACACGTCCGCCGCGAGCGGATGGAAGCGCTCGCCTCCCAGCGTGGCCGGCGCGCGGTCGAGCCCGTAGACGGTCCAGCCGTCGCGCAGCAGGCGGCCGGCGATGCCGGCGCCGATGCCGTGCGAGCTGCCGGTGACCAGGGCGACGCGCGGGTCGTTTCCAACGGGGTGGTGTGGCACACTCGCAGCTCCGCTCGTCGCCCGCCGGCAACGCTTGCGGATGGCCGGGGATGCCGGATGCGGCTGGTTCCGCATCGCGCGTGGGAGAAACGATGGTCCGACGTTGCCGCCGTCTGCCGGTTCTGCTGGGCGCGATCCTGCTGGGCGGCGCCGGCCCCGCTATCGGACAGCAGCCGCCGGGAGGCTTGGCGCCTGCAAGCCCGGTGCCTGGAAGCCCGGCATCTGCAAGCCCGGCATCTGCAAGCCCGGCATCTGCAAGCCCGGCATCCGGAAGCCCGGCGTCCGAAGGCCCAGTCTCGGGCAGCCTGCCCCCGCCAGGGCCATCGGTCCCGCCTGCCGGCCCTGCCGCCGTGCCCGGAACGCCGTCCGCTGCCGCCGTGACGGCCCAGCCGACGATCCGTGCCGCGGCTGGGTCCCCGGCCGACGCGATTCCGCCGCAGCTGGCCGGGGACCGGGCCGACGCGATCGCGTACGACATGGTGCTGCACCCGCCGCAGAAGCTGGTGCCGCCGCAATCCGCGTTCCGGCTGCTGACCGCACGGCACCGGCTCGGCGGGCTGCTGGACCGCAGCGTGCGCGGGGCCGAGAACAGCCAGGTCGGACGGGTGATCGACGTGATGATCGGCGACGACGGCCGCCCGGCGGCGCTCGAGCTCGACGTCGGCGGCTTCATGGGCGTGGGCAACCGCAAGATCGCGGTGGCGTGGGGATTGTTCGACCTGTCCAAGCCGGAAGGCAGCGACCCGCTCCGGGTGGCGCTGACCGAGGCGCAGGTCAAGTCGGCGCCGGCGGTCGAGCAGTCCGGGCCGGTGACGGTGGTGACGGGCGCCAACGCTGCGTCCCCGGCGGCTCCCGTCTCGCACGGCGCCTCCAACCCGGCCGACGGATCGCGCATCACGGGTCCGGCCCCGGGTCCGGTCCTTCCCCCGCCGGCTGGGCCGGGAACGCCCGCCGCGCCGCCGGCCTCCGATCCGGCCGACGGGTCGGCGATCACGCCTCCGGCACCGCAGCCTGCGCCGCCGGCGGTGACGCCGCCGGGAAGCCCCGCGGTGCCACCGCCCGCACCCCTGGCCATCGCGCCCATTCCGAAGCAACGGTTCTGAACCTGAAGCCGCGTCGCCTGACCTCCGCGTCTGCGTCGGCTGCCGTTCCGGTCGACCGGCGCAGCCAGCGCGGGCTGGACTGGACGAACTTCTTCGTCGCCAACCTGCAGCAGGCGTTCGGGCCGTTCATCGCCGTCTACCTGACCGGCCAGCACTGGACCCAGGGCCAGATCGGCCTGGTGCTGACGGTGGGCACGGTGACGGCGATGGCCAGCCAGGTTCCGGCCGGGCTCGCGGTCGACCTGCTGCGCAACAAGCACCTGGCCGCCGGAGCGTCGATCGTGGCGATCGTGGTGTCCTGCCTGATGCTGGCGGCGTTGCCGGAACAGCTGCCGGTCACCCTGGCGGAGGTGCTGCACGGCTTTGCCAGCTGCATGCTCAACCCGGCGATCGCGGCGATCACCCTGTCGGTGGTCACCGCGAACGCGATGAAGGGCCGGTCGCCGCAGGACCTGTCGCGCGACGCCGCTTCCGCGGCACTCGGCGAGCGGTTCGGGCGCAACAACAGCTTCGGGCAGATCGGCGCCGCCCTGTCCGCGGGGCTGATGGGCGGTGTCGGCTACCTCGTTTCCGCCCGGGCGACCTTCTATCTCGGCGCCCTGATGGCGCTGCCGGGACTGCTGGCGCTGCGGGCCATCGCCCGGGTGACGCCGCCGGACGCCGCGTCCCCGGCCGGCGCCGACGACCCCGACGCGCCGCGGCACGGCCTGCGCACCCTGCTGCGCAACCGGCGGCTGTACGGGTTCGGCATCTGCGTCGTGTTCTTCCACCTGTCCACAGGCGGCATGCTGCCGCTGGCGGCTGGCGAGGTGACGCGCGAGGCCGGCCGCCTGGCCGAGCTGGTGATCGCCGCCTGCATCCTGCTGCCGCAGGTGATCGGCGCGGTGCTGTCGCCGCGGATCGGCCACTGGGCAGGGGTCCATGGCCGGCGCCCGGTGATGCTGCTGGCGTTCACGGCGCTGCCGCTACGCGGCCTGCTGCTGGCGGTGGCGACCGCGCCGTGGATGATCGTGGCGGCGCAGCTGCTGGACGCGGTCAGCTCCGCCGCCTTCGGGGTGATGCTGCCGCTGGTGGCCGCCGACCTCAGCCGCGGCACCGGCCGGTTCAACCTGTGCCTGGGGCTGCTGGGGCTGGCGATCGGCTTCGGCGCCAGCTTCAGCACCACCCTGGGCGGTCTCCTGGCCGACCGGTCGCTCGCCGCCGGCTTCCTGGTGCTGGCCGGGGCAGGGCTGGCCTGCGTGCTGTCGGTCTGGCTGCTGTTCCCGGAAACCGCCCCGCCGGCGGGGCGCGACGGCGGCGGCAACGGAGCCGGTTCGTCCAGGGCTGCACCGGAGGTCCCGTCGCACGCGGCAACTCCGGACTGAACAGCCTGGACCGGGGGCGCCCGCCGGGCAGCCTGCCTGATGCCGTCCTGGCTGCCGACCGGGATCCCCTCGACGACCGGCAGCGCGGACACCCGGTCCGGCCCGAACGGTGTTCGGCGCCCGCGACCGGCCGGCGTTCCCGGCGAGGTCGCGCACGCGCGACGCCGGCTCGCTGCCAGAGCCCGGCGGCGCCGGACGGCGCGGCAACCTTCTGCCGGCTCCGGTCTCGGGCATCACCATCACGCAGCCGGAGTCCCGGATGTTGCCGATCAGGGTCGGGCCGATGCCGGCGTGACCGCGACGATCGCGCCGCCGGACCGAAGCGAGCCGCGGCACCCGGTCGCCTCGATGGTCGTGGCCGCCACGCGATCCGCCACCGGGCCGCCCGGGCTCACGAACCCGGCCTCGCCGGAGCCGGCACGGCCGACAAGCGCGAGGTGCCTGGCACAGCCGGATCGCGGTGTCCGGATCGGCCGACGTCGGCTGCCGGCCGGGTGCCCCCGGTTCGGCGGAATTGTGCTTCCGGCCGTCGCGGACCACCTTTGCCGGCAGGTTCGGCAACCGGAGTGGACTGGAATGATCGAGGACGTCGACGCGCGACAAGCCTACGCGGCGCTGGCAGAGGATCCGGACGCGCAGCTGGTCGACGTGCGCACGGATGCGGAATGGTCGTATGTCGGCCTGCCCGACCTGTCGGCGCACGGCAAGCGGGTGCTGCTGGTGCAGTGGCAGGGCTTTCCCACCGGCGCGCCCAACCCCGACTTCGTCGAGCAGCTCGGCGCCGCCGGCCTGACCCGGCAGCACGTGATCTACTTCATCTGCCGCAGCGGCGTGCGCAGCCTGGCTGCGGCAGAGGCTGCGGAACAGGCGGGCTACCGCACCAGCTTCAACGTGGCCGACGGCTTCGAGGGACCGCCCGACGCGAACGGGCATCGCGGCACCGTCGCCGGATGGAAGGCGGACGGGCTGCCGTGGCGGCAGGGCTGAGTGCTGCGCGCGGCCGGGTTTGAACACGACCGGCCTCAGTCCTGGCCGGGCGGTTCCGCGTCGGCGTCGTACAGCACCTGCAGCACCACGCACCAGGCATAGCGGCTGTCGAGCGAGCTGCCGTCGGACGCGGACAGCATGCCGTTGGGGCCGACCGGCACGTGCGTCAGCGTCACCGCGTCGTCGACGTTGCCGCCGATCATGCCGAGCTGGTGCGCGCTGCGCGCCACCACCAGCCCGCAATGCGCGGGAAAGCCGTTGCGCGTCGGCAGGTTCTCGTAGCGGATCCCGCGCCCGGTGCTGCGCCCGGCGCAGATCAGGTCGCCGAGCTGCGGCGCGTAGCTGGCCGGGTCCTGCGCGCGCAGGCCGGTCGCCGTGCCCGACGCGGCAGCGTTGATGTAGGTGGAATGGTTCGGTGCGTACGGAAAACGGTCGCCGGCGCCGTCGATCCGCATCACGTAGGAGATGAAGGCGGCCGACCAGGCGTAGCGGCTGTCGTGCTGGAAGTCGAACGGCGTGCCGGCGCCGTCGTGCTTGCCGGTCCAGCTCACCTCGGTCTCGTACGGGTCCTGGCCGATCCACCAGTACTCGCCGACCCGCTCCCACAGCCCGGGAAGCCGCTCCGGCTTGACCGCCGTGCCGGACGCGTCGGGACGCTGCTCGGGATCGTCGTCGTCCACCGGCTCGCCGAACAGCCGCCATTCGCGCAGCGCGATGGCGACCGCGTCCTGCCGGCTGAACGGCGCGAACGAGCGAGTGGCGAAGTCCGGCACGTGCTCGTCGGGCGCCGCCGGACCTTGCGAGGTGCGGTACTGCGCGACCGGCGTCGGTTCCGGCACCGGCTGCGGCGG
Organism: uncultured Acetobacteraceae bacterium; assembly: GCA_964249915.1. Lineage (GTDB taxonomy): Bacteria > Pseudomonadota > Alphaproteobacteria > Acetobacterales > Acetobacteraceae > Lichenicola. The sequence goes on from CAXUEL010000040.1 coordinate 17,706, forward strand.
ATGCGCCGGCGGCGTGTCCGCGCATCCGGCGAGCAGCACGCCGAGCACGGCCGGCAGCAAGGCGGAACGCGACCGGCGCAGGCGGGACGGGACAAAGGCTCGGTGCGTGGTCATCGTGGTCCTATGCACGCTCCGGAAACAGCGACGCGAGCCCCGGTCCGGACGCCTCGCACACGCCCCGCTCGGTGATGAGGCCGCTCACCAGCCGCGCCGGCGTCACGTCGAAAGCGGGATTGGCGGCGGAGGTTCCATCCGGCGTCACCTGCACCCGGACCGGCGTGCCGTCGGGGCCGCGGCCGGTGACGTGCGTGACCTCGTCCTCGCTGCGCTCCTCGATCGGCACCTCCGCCAGCCCGTCGGCGACGCTCCAGTCGATGGTGGTCGACGGCAGGGCGACCCAGAACGGCACCCCGTTGTCGTGTGCCGCGAGCGCCTTGAGATAGGTGCCGATCTTGTTGGCGGCGTCGCCGTTGCGCGTCACGCGGTCGGTGCCGACGATCACCATGTCGACCTTCCCGCGCTGCATCAGGTGGCCGCCGGCATTGTCGGAGATCACGGTGTGGCCGACGCCGTGGCTGCCCAGTTCCCACGCGGTGAGCGCCGCGCCCTGGTTGCGCGGCCGCGTCTCGTCCACCCAGACATGCACGTTCATGCCGGCGTCGTGCGCCATGTAGATCGGCGCCAGCGCCGTGCCCCAGTCCACCGTGGCGATCCAGCCGGCGTTGCAATGGGTGAGCAGGCGCACCGGCCCGTCGTCGCCGCGCGCGCGCTTGGCCGCTGCGATCTCCTCGATCAGGCGCAGCCCGTGGCGGCCGATCGCCTCGTTCTGCGCCACGTCCTCGTCGCAGATCAGGCCGGCCTCGTGATAGGCGACGCGCACGCGATCGGCGGGTGCGGTGTTGCGCAGACGCGTGAGCATGCGTCCGATCGCCCAGCGCAGGTTGATGGCGGTGGGCCTGGTCGCCGCCAGCAGCGCCGCATCGCGCTCCATCGCATCGGTGCTGCTGTCGGCACGAAGCGCCAGCGCCAGGCCGTACGCGGCCACCGCGCCGATCAAAGGCGCGCCGCGCACCCGCATGCTGTTGATCGCGTCCGCGACCTGCGCGCACGTGGTGAGACGCAGGATGTCGAGCGACCAGGGCAGCCTGGTCTGGTCCAGGATGCGCACCGAGAACCCGTCGGCGGGATCGATCCAGACGCTGCGGAAGGCCTGGCCGTTGATCTTCATGTCGAGCAGCACTCCGGCGGAACCATGCCGGCGCGACCAGGAGGGCGCACCAGCCGCGGTGTCCTAGCATCGCGGCGCCACCGGCGCACCCATCGCCGGATGCTGCGCCGCTCGCAGAGCCGTGTGGCCGGCGTCGAACGGTCGTGGCTGCAGCCGCATCCCGTGGCGAGCGGCCGCCGCGGATCGCGAGATGCCAGCGACGCACTGCATCGGTGTGATTCCAAGCCGGGTGTGGCAACGCCGACTCACGGCCGCGTGGAAGATCCGGACACGGAAACGCTCGCGGAACTTTAATGTAACGGTTGCTTTTCGTTGACAGAACTATGCGGTTCTAGGATGAGCATGTTCGATCGTGTGTCACCGGGCGGCGATTCGCGGTGCCGGCTCCTCGCCGACTGGACCGCTCCGCGGTGAGCTCACGGCCGGAACAGGACACGCCTGCATGCTGCATGTCGATCGCGTGAGCCGCGCCGGGAATCCATCGTCCATGTGGTCCGCTTCCGGCGCACGTGACCGGCGACCCATCCCGTCCAGCCACCATTCCCATCAGGCAAAGGATTTCGATCATGAGTAGCGACACCACTGACGGCAGGCGCACCCGCGCCATGGCCGTACGCGCCGGTGGACGGCGTACCGCCGGTTCCGGCGCGCGCAGCACGGCAGCCCGGACCACCCGCTCCGGCACCACCGCGTCCGCGCGATCGACGGCGGCCAAGAAGCCGGGCGCCAAGTCGGCCAAGACCACCAAGACGGCCAAGCCGGCGGCGAAGGCCACGCGCACGCCAAAGACGCCGGCACGGACAACCAAGACGCCGGCGACACGCGCCAAGACCGCCCGCGCGCCGACGCGCACCGCCAAGACGGCCGCCCCCGCCAAGGCCGCCGCCCCGAAGCGGACGCGCGCGAAGGCCGCGCCGGCGACCAAGCGCACCGCCGCCCGCACGACCGGAC
>CAXUEL010000041.1:0-19543 GCA_964249915.1 uncultured Acetobacteraceae bacterium
TGCGGCCACCGCCTGCCCTGGCACATGCTGCTGTGAACCTGGCAGAGTAGTGCTAAGGATGACGGCTTTTGCCCGTGCGGAGTTGTCCGATAGGCTTGTTACGTGACCCCAACCGCCTTCATTGCCAAGTGGCGTGCCAACTCGCGGAATGAGCGGGCTGCGGCGCAGGAGCATTTCCTGGACCTGTGCGCGCTGCTAGATGAGCCGACGCCCAACTCGGACCCGATCGGGGCCGCCTACGCCTTCGAGAAGGGCGCCACAAAGGCCAGTGGCGGTGAGGGCTGGGCCGACGTGTGGCGACGCGGACGGTTCGCGTGGGAGTACAAGGGCAAGCACAAGGATCTGGACGCCGCGCACCGGCAGCTCCTGCAGTACGCGGGCGCGCTGGAGAACCCGCCGCTGCTGGTCACGTCCGACATCGAGCGCATCACCATCCGGACCAACTGGACCAACGCCGTCTCTGAGCGGCACGAGGTCCGGTTGGAGGAGATGGCAGATCCCGCCCGGCTTGGCGTGCTCAAGTCGGTACTCGCCGATCCGGAGCGGCTGCGGCCCGGCACGACCCGGGCGGCGCTGACGGCCAAGGCTGCGGCGGAGTTCGCAGAGTTAGCCGGCCGACTACGGAACAGGGGCCACGACCCGCAGGTGGTGGCCCATTTTGTCAACCGGCTGGTGTTCTGCCTGTTCGCCGATGACGTGAACCTGCTGCCAGCCGGGCTGTTCGAGCGCATGCTGGACGCGGCGCGCAAGCGGCCGGCGCAGTTCCAGGGCTATGCCAGTCGCCTCTTCGCTGCGATGGCGGAGCGCGGCGGCGAGGTGGATTTCACTCCCGTCGCTTGGTTCAACGGCGGTCTGTTTGATGACGGCGCCGCCCTGCCGCTGGAGGCGGACGACATCGCGCTATTGCAGCGGGCGGCAGCGCTGGATTGGGCGGAGGTGGACCCCTCCATCCTTGGCACCCTGTTCGAGCGGGGTCTGGATCCGGACAAGCGCAGCCAACTAGGCGCGCACTACACGTCCCGCGAGATGATCGAGCGGCTGATCGAGCCTGTGGTCCGCCGTCCGTTGCTGGCCGAATGGGCCAAGGTGCGTGAGCAGATCGTGGCGGCGCTGGCGGTAGGTACTGCTGCCAAGGCGGGCAGCAAAGCCAAGCGGGATGCGCCGCGCCGGGCGGACACGCTGTTCCGCGGCTTCCTGGACCGGCTGCGGGCCTTCCGGGTGCTGGACCCGGCCTGCGGTTCCGGCAACTTCCTCTACCTTGCGCTGCTCGCGCTGAAGGACCTGGAGCACCAGACCATGGTGGAGGCCGAGGCCCTCGGCCTGCAGCGCGAGTTTCCCCAGGTAGGGCCGGAGGCCATGCTTGGCTTGGAGGTGAACCCCTACGCAGCGGAGCTGGCGCGGGTGTCGGTCTGGATTGGCCACATCCAATGGGCGCGGCGGCACGGCTTTCCAGCGCCATCCGACCCGGTGCTACGGACCCTCGATACCATCGACTGCCGGGACGCCGTGCTGGCCGATGATGGTAGCCAGGCAACTTGGCCACCCGCTGACGTGATCGTGGGCAACCCGCCATTCCTAGGCGGCAAGCGCCTGCGCAGCATACTGGGGGATGCATACTCAAACCGGCTGTTTGCGGCATACCGGGGCAAGGTGCCGGCGGAAGCGGACCTGGTCTGCTATTGGTTTGTTCGAGCACAAGAGGAGGTCGCAGCTGGGCGGGTTAGGCATGCCGGTCTGGTGGCGACCAACAGCATCCGTGGCGGCGCAAGCCGGCGAGTGCTGGAGCCCATGGCGGCAGCTGGTAGCATTTCTATAGCTTGGTCGGACGAGCCTTGGACACTCGATGGTGCGGCCGTACGAGTATCACTTGTGGGGTGGGGGCAAGGGACGGCGACGGCACCGACGCTAGACGGGATGTCCGTGCCGGCGATCCACGCCGATCTTACTGCAGGGGACGCCAATCTGACGACGGCGCGGCGACTGCGGGAGAATGCAAGCGTGGCGTTCATGGGCGACACCAAGGGCGGCGCCTTCGACGTTCCGGGCGAGCTGGCGCGAACGTGGTTGAAGCTGCCCAGCAACGCCAACGGTCGGCCGAACGCGGACGTGCTGCGCCCATGGGCAAATGGCATGGACGTGACCCGCCGGCCATCTGACACCTGGATCATAGATTTTGGCTGGACCATGTCGGAGGCTGAAGCGGCCTACTATGTGGCACCATATGCATATGCGGCCGAGCACGTGAGGGCACAAGCCAGGGACAAGCGAGATGCTTACATCCGGACATGGTGGCGACACACACGACCGCGGCCGGAAATGAACCAGGCTCTATCCGGTCTGTCTCGGTTCATTGTGACGCCAACAGTCGCGAAGCATCGCCTGTTTGCCTGGATGGCGCACCCGACCTTGGCGGATCACCAGCTCATTGCTATTGCTCGGGAAGACGATACGACGTTCGGCATCCTTCACAGTCGCTACCATGAAGTTTGGGCGCTGCGTCTTGGAACTGCATTGGAAGATCGCCCTCGTTATACGCCGTCTACTACATTTGAGACCTTTCCTTTTCCGAAGGGGCTCACGCTCGATCGAAACGCCACGACCTGCACCGTCGATCCGCATGCCCAGGCGATCGCGACGGCAGCAAAGGCGCTTGTGGCTGCGCGTGATCGCTGGTTGAACCCGCCGGAGCTGGTCGAGCGAGTGCCTGAGGTGGTGGCGGGCTTCCCAGCTCGCCTCATGCCGAAGGACACGATAGCGGCTGCGGAACTGCGCAAGCGTACCGTCACCGCCCTCTACAATCAACGAGGCAAGCCGGAAGGCGCATGGCTGGACGGCTTGCACCGCCTTTTGGACGAAGCAGTTGCCGCCGCCTATGGTTGGCCGGCGGAGTTATCAGACGATGAGGTACTGGTACGTCTGCTGGGACTGAATCACGCACGTGCGGCGGGTTGAGCAGCACTGTTATGATCCGAAACGTCCGTTTAAGATCATGATGTTTAATATATGACAATAGTCTATATAATGTGTGTAGCTAAAGTGGCCTGTTAGAGGGAGAGGGCATCTAGCCCTGTATAGGTATGGCTTTCGTCGCAGTGAATGCCGAGCATTTGAGACAGTTGGCTCCTCCTCAGAGCGGACGCCGTGCCGAACGGCAGCATGAAATCATCGAGGGGATGGGGATCTCGTTCGCAACGACGGTCGAGAAATATGACATCAATACACCCCTTCGTATCGCGCATTTCCTAGCGCAGGTCGCACACGAGTCTGACGGGTTTTGCACGACTGAGGAGTATGCGAGCGGTCGTGCCTATGAGAACCGCAAGGATCTTGGAAACACTCACGAAGGAGATGGACCGCTCTTCAAAGGTAGAGGGCTGCTGCAGCTGACTGGACGTGCTAACTATCGGGCTGTAGGAGAAAAGATAGACGAGGCCTTGGAGGCAAGACCGCTTCTGGTGAATGACCCAGCCACCTACCTCTTAGTATCTTGCGTGTTTTGGGCGGATAAGAAGATCAACCCGCACTGTGATGCCGATGACATTATCTCGGTCACCCATATCGTGAATGGTGGCTTGAATGGGCTGCCGAGCAGAAAAGCGTATCTGCTGAAGGCCAAGAGCCTAATCGCATCAATTGCGGCAGGAAGCGTGGAGCCTCCTGGGGAAGGTGTGCCGGTCCTGCACCGTGGTATTGAAGGATCATCAGTCGTTGATCTGCAAAGGCAACTCGTCTCCGCCGGCTACAAGATTGCGCTAGACGGCGACTTCGGCGCAGGCACCGAGTTGGCGGTCAAGCACTTCCAGGCCGCATTCGGGCTGGATCCTGACGGGATTGTCGGTGCCCAGACTTGGGCCAAGCTGAAGGTTGCTCCGAAGAAGACCTAGACGCCATGGTCGGTGCGGAGCCACCGCTTGAATCGTCGCCCCATCACCCCTGATAACGTCCTTTATCAGGGGTGATGGGAGGGATAGGGTCGTTCCGGAGGTAACGATGGATCTGACGACCAAGAGCGACGCCGACCTCGACCAGATGGTCCGCAACCATGAACGGACGCCTGGTGGGCAGGATCGACCTCTCTACCGGGAGCTGCTGGAGGAACGTGGCCGCCGCAGTGACGACAAGCAGGCGCTCAAGCTCGAGGCATCGATCGAGCATCTGAAGCAGACTGCGATTTACCAGAAGTCCACCAGCTACGGCGAGCTCGCGGCTGCCAGCGGCGTGGCGTGGGCGAAAGCCCGGCAGAAGATGAATGGATCAGGCGGCCATCTCGATCGTCTCCTTGATCTTTGCCGCGTCCGGGGCCTGCCTCTGCTGACGGCGATCTGTGTGAACCAGGAGGGCCTGCAGTCCTGTGAGCTTGGAGAGGAGGCGCTAAAGGGCTTTGCCGCTGGTGCCGAACGCCTCGGCCTCCGTGTTGATGACCCCCTAGAGTTTCATCATCGGTGCCGCGAAGAATGCTGGGCCTGGGGGCGGCGGCAAGCCGGCGATCAGAGCTGACGATGAGCGATCTCGCGCCTGTCGCTGTTGCTCCGACAGGCATTCAGCAAGGGTTTGATCGCCAAGTCGTGCCAGCTTTGGTCGCTGAGGAGGGCGACGCGGCCGCCTGGCGCTATGTTGAGTTCTTCACCGCCAACATCCGTAACCCGAACACCCGACGCGCCTACGCTCGAGCATGCGGGCGCTTCTTCAGCTGGTGCGAGCAGCACGGGCTGTCGCTGGCCGGGATCCGGCCGTTCAGCGTCGCTGCCTATATCGAGGAGCTGCAGCGTGAGGTCTTAGCGCCGAGCGTGAAGCAGCAGCTCGCCGCCATCCGCATGCTGTGCGACTGGCTGGTCACCGGCCAGGTGATGCCGTCGAACCCGGCGAGCTCCGTCCGGGGACCGAAGCACGTGGTCAAGACCGGCAAGACGCCGGTGCTCGAGGGCGCAGAGTGGCGGCGACTGATGGAGGCCATCCCGCGGGAGAACGTCCGAGATCTAAGGGATCGGGCGCTAATTGCGGTGCTGACGTATTCCTTCGCGAGGATCGGAGCAGCGCTGCGCATGCGGGTGGACGACGTCCGTCCGCAGGGCGCCGGCTGGGTGGTGCGGCTGCATGAGAAGGGCGGCAAGCAGCATGCGATGCCTGCGCATCATGCGTTGTCCGAGGCGGTGCATGCCTATGTGGCGGCGGCCGGGATCAGCGAGGATCGCAAGGGCTGGCTGTTCCGATCGGGAAAGGGGCGCCGATCAGACCAGCTGTCGGAGCGGGCGTTGCGGCAGGAAGACGCTTGGGGAATGATCCGGCGTCGGGCGGCGGCGGCTGGGATTGCGACGCCGGTTGGGTGTCACTCCTTCCGGGCAACGGGTATTACTGCCTACCTGATGAACGGCGGCACGCTGGAGCACGCCCAGGCCATGGCTGGGCACGAGAGCCCGAGGACCACCAAGCTCTATGACCGGACGCAGGAGCGGCTCACGCAGGACGAGGTTGAGCGGATCAGGTTGTAAGCTGTCATGATCCGAAACGTCGGTTTCGGCCTATAACACCTGTCGTGTATGATAAAGGACGTTATGAGACATGAGCAGCCGCTGTCTGCGTGGCATATTCACACTTCGACCATCGTTTAAGAGTGGATAGCGTGCCGGACTTAAGATTGCTCGTAGACCGTAGGTAAAGGGATGAGTTGTCGTCCTTGGGGGCTGCGATGCTCAGTAAGATACTAGAAGTCCAGAAGGTTGGCCGATTTGAGCGCCTTGAAGCATCGCGGGTCGCTTTCACGAAAGCCATGCTCGTTTTCGGGGAAAATGGCTGGGGGAAATCCACGCTGGCAGACTTGTTGCGCTCCGTCGCGACAGGGTCTGCCAAGATCATCGGCGGCCGTGAAACCCTTGCAAACGTAGGCGCTCAGAAAGTCCGCCTGCTGTTCGACAGATCCCAGGCAGAATTCTCCGCTGGGGCTTGGACGGGCCATAAGCCGACGATCGCCGTGTACGACCAGTGTTTCATCAGTGACAACGTCTATTCCGGTGATGCTGTCTCCCTGGATCACCTAAAGCGGCAATATGGGATCGTCATCGGTTCAGCTGGTGTCGCGCTTGTTAACTCTATTGACCACCTCACCAGCCAGATTGCTGACTTCGATAAGGCATTTCGAGACGCTGAGACGACGATGAATACGGCCCTGCGCACGCACGGCCTTCAACACCTGCAACTTAAAGTCTTCGTCGCACTTGAGACGGACGACGCCATCGATCGTCTAATCGACGAGAAGAAGACCGCGGTCGGCATTGTCGAGAAGTCGGCTGAGATCGGACGGCTTTCGCTTCCCGTCGATTTGGACCTGCCGACCGACGCTGTAATCTTTCGCGCCGCGCTTGGACGCGGGATTAGCGACATGGCCTCCGGCGCCCATGAGGCCCTTCACAATCATATTGCTCGACATCGCGTCGCGCCGGACGGAGCGGAGCGGCAAGGCCTGAGCCATGAGGAGTGGCTCGAAGCCGGTATGGCCTATCAGGCCTCGGATCACTGCGCCTTTTGCGGCCAGTTCCTCGCGGATCGCGGGCTCATCGACACCTACGCCGTGTTTTTCGGTGAACAGTATAAGACGCTCGCGGCCGAAGTTCGTAAGCGACGCGCGACGCTTCAGCGCTATACCAACGGCGAGTTCCGGAAGCTGCTGCTGACCAGGCTGTCGGAAAACGCGGACCGCTGCGTGACTTGGCACACGTTGACATCGGTGCCGCCGCTATACCTCGATCCCGCACGGGTCGAAGCTGTTATCGGCGATCTGGAAAGCTGCGCCGGCACGATCGACCGCTTCTTCGAACAGAAACAGGGAGACCTTGCCGAGCCGGTTGCACATCCGGAGCTGGAAGAGGCTCTCACCAGGTGGAACCGGCAAAGAGCCGTCCTCCTGACGCTCAATGACGAGATCAGCGCGCAACGTGCTAAGCTTATAAGCGTGCGGGAAAAATCCGTCGCGGGTAACCTCGGCGCGCTGCGAACGGAGCTGGCGCTCCTGAAAGCACGGCGCCTCCGCGCCGACGCATCCATCGCGGCCGCCGTTACCAGCCGGCAGGAAGCGGACCTCGGTAAAACCCGCTATACAAACGAGCGCACCCGGCGCCGCGCCGAGCTGACGGCGCATTCGAATAGCGTGGCGGTCAATCTCGGCCGAGCCATCAACGCCTACCTCCATCGGCTGGGCGCGGGATTCAAGATCGACTATCAGGCGCCGAATTACCGCGGCAAGGATCCCGCCGCCGCCTACCACATACTGATCAACGACGTGCCCGTTTCGCCACGCAGCGGTGACGACAATGTCGCGCTGCCCAGCTTCAGGAATACCCTGTCTACGGGTGACAAATCGGTACTAGCTCTAGCTTTCTTCCTCGCATCCCTGGCCTCAGACCCCGCCCTCGAACAGACCATCATCGTTCTCGATGACCCTTTCACGAGCCTCGACGAATTCCGCCGCACCTTCACGGCCAATGAGATTAAGAAGCTGGTCACGATCTCGAAGCAGGTAATCGTCCTGTCCCACGACAAGACCTTCCTCCGGCTGCTATGGGAGCGCATCGATCAAGACCTGGTCACCTCCGTAGCGATACAGACCGGCGCCCCGGGCCTTTCGGCGCTGACTGTGTTCGACATCGCGGCAGCGACCCTTCCGCGTCATGAAACCGAGCGCACGAAGATGCTCGACTTTCTCGATGACACGGTCGGCGATCCAGCCGAGATCAGAACATTGCTTCGCAAGGTTTTGGAACATTTCTATAGACAGGCGGACCCACAGAATTTTGCGCCCGACGCGATGCTCGAAGGCATTGTCCGTTTTATAAGGGCCGCGCCGAGCAATTACGTTTATAAGACCGCTTATGATGATTTAGATGCCATTAACTTTTATACGCGAAATTTACACCACGCTCCGATCCCGGGAAGCGTGACCGAAGACACGCCTGTTGAAGAACTCAAGAATTACTGCCGTATGGTCCGCGACCTGACGCGCGGTGCCGTGTAAGACGCCGAAGAACTGACGCTTAGTAGATCGCGAAAAAGCTGGCTGCCTTCTCGGGGTTATAGCTCCGGCGGTCATAGAGCTTTGTCGTAGATGGATCTCGGTGCCCGGCCGCTTTTTGCACGTCCTCAAGCTGAGCGCCGTTCTCGAGCGCCGTGGTGATGAACGTCGCGCGCATCGAGTGCGCCGAGTAACCCCGCGTCAGGCCTGGGCCAGTCGCATACTTCCGCAGCACCCGGTCGATCGCGTCAGGATCCATCCGATTAGCCGGATGATGCGCGCGGGCGTTGCCTCGCAGTGGCCGGAAAAGCGGCCCTTCATGGTCCCCGCTATGTCCTGCCAGCTCAAGATAGGCCCGGATCCGTGCCGCCGCCTGCGGGTTGATCGCCAGCGCGTCACGCCGGTCGCCCTTGCGGGTCAGGCGGAGTGCGTCATATCCCCGGTTCTGGTGCAGGTCGCCTACGATGAGCGTGGCAATCTCGGCACGCCGTAACCCGACCTGTAGGCCGACAGACAGGATCGCCCGATCGCGGAGGCCCGCTAGGGTGTCGATCGGCGGCGCGTCCAGCAGCCGCCGTGCCTGCATCTTTGAGAAGGCCGCCGTCGTGCCCTCCTCGCGGTTGATCGCCGGTCGCTCCACGTCGACCACCGGATTGCGGCTGGCGGTGCCATGCCGCACCAGGTGCTTGAACAGACTAGATAGCGCGGACAGCCGCCGGCGCACGGTGGACGGCGCTGCACGCTCCTGCTCGCGCATGATGCGCTCCCAGGCGATGACCGCGCGGTGGTCGACCTGGCGCAGCTGTTCCGGGCTGGTGATGCCGAGCGTGCGCATGAAGTGCGCGACGTCGAGCCGGTAGGCGCGGCGGGTACGAACACTCTTCTGCTTCGCCAGCCAGATCTCCTCCTCCGGGATCGCCGCCAGCGCCTCGAGGCAGGCGAGCTGACCGGTTCGATGAGCCGCGATGGCCGGCGGGGGCTGGAGGGTGTTGTCGTTCACCCTTCGACCCTATCAGGCCCCCCGCCCGGTGCCTAGCACGTGATAAACGGGATTATCACATGCTGGGGGGTAGGAGGGCTCCTGAGGCGCAGCGGCTGCCTCGCGCCTCATGTCAAACCTTCTATTCCAGGGAGCGGATGCCCGGAAGCAGAAATCGCTACTAGGGCCAGCTAGGACCAAGTGGGGTGGAGAGCGGTCAGAGACTCTGTTCGGGGATAGGGGCCCATGTCTGAGTCACTGCCCACTTTTCCGCCTCTATTAGCCCATTCGGGAAAGGTATTCTGGAAAGCGGCACCTGCTCGTGCTGTCTGTACGGCCAGAGACCGGTCTCCCACAGCACATTCCTTTTCGGAGAACTCGGCTCAGCCGCTATCGCCTAAACCGGCCATTCGACCGCTCCTCCCCTTGCTCCATAATCGCCATTCGTTCAGCCTAGCTGAATGGTTCACGATGGCTATCATGGTGCAGGAAGCGTCTAAAGGCAGACTGAGATCTGGTGGCCTGTGTCGGCTCACGCGGAGGCGAGACATTCATGTTTCCTGTGTTCTTATCGGTTAGCTCGGAGAACGAGGGATTTGCCCGTCAAATTTGGACGGATCTGCCTAGCGACTGGGCATATCTCTACTCGACATCAGGCGACGAGGGTGCCGAACTTTGGGATGAGATATCTAGGCGAGAGTTACCATCTTCGAAATATCTTATCGTCTTCTGGTCGCAGGATTATGTAAGGGCTGGAGGTTGCGTACGCGAACTGCGCCAAGCGGCTGAACTTACCGCCAATGGAACGCTTTCACCCTTAATTCTACGATTGGACGATTTTCCGATAACTTGGAGTGACGATCTTCCTGACGAGTTGAAGCCGATTTTTTCGGACTTAACCCGACTTCTCAATGTTCGGACCTCTAGGCCGAATATCTCGATCAATGATGCCAGCCATCTAGTGCAGCGATTTATTGAACCCGCGATGAACACAGCTCATCCGATGTTCCCCCGCGACGACATACTCGAGCCGATGCGATCTGCTGCACAGAAGGAGCGATTTAAGTGCTATCCAGTGATGTGGATATCCGGCTTCCCGGGGGCCGGGCGCACTACGCTGGTTGAACAACTGAATAGGTCAATGGCGCCGAACGGACGCGTCATCCCGATAGACATTAATGCTGCCTCTCTCCCGTTACAGGTCTGCCTCAAGCTCGAAAGCGTAGGAATGGGCGCGAACATCGAGCGGCTGAGACAGGTGCAGGAGGCGCCGGAAGCTGCTCTGCCTTCAGGTGTCGCCGCCAGGATCGACAGAGTCTTCCAAGCTGGGAACTACGTCGTGTTCAGGCACGAGATGATACTACAGAACAATGTCGACCTGCCTGAATGGTTCGACGACGTAGTAGGCACCCTCGCACCCTCGCAACGGCCCAAGCTCTTCATCGTGTCGCAGATGCCACTGTCTATCGTTCGCAGGAAAGCGTGTTTCGACAAGCTGGCGGAGCAGCGTGTGCCCGGCTTCTCTAACCACGAGGTCACATCGTTTACTGAGTCCCTCCTGGCGCACTTCGACCCGCAACCAGATCGGTGGATCGCGAAAGCTGTCGACGACCTGATAGAGGCCGCGCAAGGCAATCTTGGCCTGCTTGTAACGCTTGCCAAGGCTGCCAGCTCCGTGATCGATCTTGGTGAGGTTGACGAACTGGTTGGCCATGCGAAGAACAAGGCGCTCCAGTCAATCGCCTACTATGTCGATTGGGCGTTTGGGACTCTGCACGACGATATTCAATGTCAGCGGCTACTTCTTTTCCTGAATGACGTCAGTCCCTGCGATCCGCGCGACTTGAGCGGTATCTTCGAAGACGCCAGCGAGTCAATCCTCAGAATCATATCGAAGTGCATAAAGCTTGGCTTTGTGGAGCGTGACGGCAGCGGCCTCTACAGGCTGACGCCGTTCCTGTCAGGACGGCTCGCTCGCCACCTGGTCCGTGCGGACCTCGTAGATTGGCGTCGATCGGTTATTGAGCGCTTCGCAAAGTCGCCAATAGATTTTCAAACTCAGGAGAACGAGTTCATTCGGATCGAAGCCCGTATCCAGGCTTCGCTTTGGACAGGCAGGGACGATCTGCCGGAAATTATCAAGAACTTCGTCTCCGCATCACACTGGTTCCAAGCGGGCGTGCGCCTCTATCACGCGCGGCAGCATGCTGCCGCGCACCGTCTCTTGAAAAAGACATTTAAGGCGAGAGAGTCTTTCTCGGAAGCATCGCGAACCGAACTCCTCCGCTACTTCGGACTTGCGTCAATTCGGACCGGATATGATGAAGACGTCAGAACCTGCATCACGCTTCTAAACAGTAACCACAACAACAGGGAAATTAGCTCTTATCTTGAGGCATTCAGCTTGGAGAATCAGCAGCGATTCTCGGAGGCCAAGGACAAATATGAGGAGGCTCTCCGGCTGAATAAGGGAATGGGTAACCGGCTAGAGCGCATCTACCGACCGCTCATAAAGTGTATTCTTCTCACGAGACTTCCTGACTTCAGACTTGCCGAGAGTCACGCCCTAAAGTGGGCAGAGGTGAGGCAGACCGTTTTCACGAAGTACGCTCTGTGTCGTATCTATCTTCTTTGGATACACATGAGCCCGATGCTGCGAAACCCTGTACCTGCCGACCTTACAAAGCGATACGAAGACGCGCTCATCGAGCTTCAAGTATATCCTGGGGGAACGGGAGCTTATCACGAAGTGCTCGCCGAGCATGCCGAACAGCGAGGAGCGCTAAAAGATGCAGTAGCTGAGCTTGAAACGGCAATTGCCGTCGATGGCCGCTTTGAACTTCGGCTTAAACGCTGGCAGATAATGGCACGTGACAGCAGGATGTCGACGAATGCGCTCTTCGAACTTGAGGAGATGAAGGCTGACGGGAAGCAGGTAGCGTTCCGAGACACCCACCTGAAAGGGTTAGTCGAGATCTTCGTCACTGCCATGTTAAACAGCATCTACAGCACGCAGCGTCTCAACAGGTTTGCTGCTCCCTTAAAAGCTCGGGAAATTGGTACGATAGTGAGCCGAACAAAGGGCAAATTGGCGAGCAGTCGATAAACCTCGTCGGGACGTCGCAGCCCTAAAGCTTCGGGCTGCATAACTTGATCATAAACAGATGGATAAGGCCCGCTCCAGTCAAGCGGAAAACATCAGCAATGCTGTCACTACCATATCGCCCGACAACCAATATTGAAGACAGCGATGTTGGGCGACCGCGCAAACAAACATAGCACGCTCACCCAAGCACATCGCTGCTCAATCAGGCTAGATTTGATTTCCAAGAACTTTTACTGTTTGCGACGGTGCCGAGATCCCGCTCGCTTTGCTGTCAATGAGCTTCTGGGAAGATTTGGGGGTTCTTACTCAGCCGTCCTTGCGAGAAAGCTGAAGCGCGCTTTGGAGGATGGCAAAAGTCTGCTTGGGATCTGAGGCAGCCTGCCACCATCTAGCAGCGTATGTCCGCTTCTTGTTGCTTGCTGCTCCATAGCGGCCTGTCCGCTCCTGATGCCGTGGACGGCTCTCCACCCACCTGCGGCTAAGATCGCAGTGCAGCCGGGAGGAGAGTTACGATGGGTTTGGTCACGACGATCGGGTTGGACATCGCGAAGTCAGTGTTCCAGGTGCACGGCATCGATGCTGCGGGAGCGGTTCTCGTTCGCCGGCGGTTGAGCCGGGCGCGCGTGCTGGAGTTCTTCGAGAAGCTGCTTCGGTGCCTGGTCGGGATCGAGGCCTGCAACACATCCCACCATTGGGCTCGCACGCTGATTGCGCTGGGCCATGACGTGCGGCTCATGCCGGCGCAGTACGTGAAGCCTTACGTCAAGCGGGGCAAGAACGACGCGGCCGATGCCGAGGCGATCTGCGAGGCGGTGACGCGCCCCACCATGCGGTTCGTCCCCGTGAAGAGCCCCGAGCAGCAGAGCGTCATGATGCTGCACCGGGTGCGACTGATGCTCAACCGCCAGCGCACCCAGCTGTCGAACGCCATGCGGGCGCACATGTCGGAGTTCGGTGTGATCGCCCCGATCGGCCGCCTGGGCTTGGATCGGCTGCTTGTGGTCGTAGCCGATCGTGACGATACGCGCATCCCGCCCGAGGCGCGCGTCTGCCTGGAGATGCTGGCGGCTCAGCTCGACGTGGTGAAGGTGCAGATCCTGGAGAACGACCGGCTGGTCAGGGCGAGCGCCCGCCAGACCGAGGTCGGACGTCGTCTGATGGAGATCCCAGGCGTCGGTCCCCTGCTGGCCAGCGCGTTCGTTGCTAGCATCGGTGATGCCAAGATGTTCAAGAGCGGGCGGGATGTCGCTGCCTGGATCGGCCTGGTGCCAAGGCAGAACTCGAGTGGCGGCAAGGAGCGGCTGGGCAGCATCTCGCGCGCAGGCAACCGCTACCTGCGCCAGATGCTGGTGGTCGGCGCGATGGCCGTGATCCGTCATGCAGAGCGACATGGCACGACGCGTCCCTGGCTCATCCAGCTGCTGGCCAGGCGCGCGAAGAAGGTTGCCGCGGTGGCGCTTGCGAACAAGACCGCCCGGATGGTCTGGGCGCTGATGACGAGCGGTGAGCGCTACCGAGATCCGACAGTCGCTGTTGCATAGGTTAGCTACCGCGTAGGAGGTCAGGCGCGGCGAGGAGCGGCGCCGACGATGTTGGGGAGGGCGGACGGGAGTTGATGCACAAAGCCGGTTGAAACCGCCGGATCGGGAAAACCCTCTTTGGCCGGTGCACTTCGAGTGCGTGCTTTTGGTCGGGACCCGGTTCGCGCGAAAGGCATCATGGCCAGCGGCGCATGTGAAAGCCGCATCATAGGCCGAACACATGGCCGCACCGACCAGCAGATTGCAGCAACTTCAAAAAGCCCTTGCCAACGGGGAGCCGTCCACACACGGCCAATCATTGCCATGGTCGCGGATGATACAATGTTGCTAATAGTGTAGCAGATCCAGGGCCGCGACGGCTCGTGGAGCTAGGCTTTGCTGGTATCGCGCGCTGATCCCGATACACTTCCCGGGCGCACATGCCCAAATGCTTAACCCAAGCTCCGGCGCGAGTTCATCTGGGTCAACTTGGTCGGCGTCGATCCAGACCAGAACGCCTGGCACTACTACTGCATGGCGGTCTGGCCTTATGTTGGATCGTTGGACTGCCAACATTCATGCGCTCCAACGCTCCAACGCGTTGAAGTGTCGTAGTGTTAATCGGGTGCGTCACTAGAACCGGCGATCCGGTGCACCCCATGCTTAGAAAAGTAGTCGTTCAGCATCTCTTCGAGCGCAGCCTGTTCGGTCAGGCGGCGCTTGGCTAGCAGCTGCTTGAATTGAACCTTGGTGTCCGGATCCACATAGCCGCCTAGAAAGATGCCGCGGACTTTGGCTGGCTTCATTGATTTGGTGGCCGGCATCGATGCTGGGGCGGGCTCGGGCATGATGTCGGTACGAGGACGTTGAAGCGCGGGACCGATTGGGCTTGGACGGCGGGCCATGTCAGCGCTCCAGCTCGTTGGACTG
The DNA here is from genome assembly GCA_964249915.1 of uncultured Acetobacteraceae bacterium. Classification (GTDB taxonomy): domain Bacteria; phylum Pseudomonadota; class Alphaproteobacteria; order Acetobacterales; family Acetobacteraceae; genus Lichenicola. The sequence continues at coordinate 14,538 of CAXUEL010000041.1, forward strand.
TTGGCAATCGCCAATGTTGGACTGTAGGAGGTCCAACAACTCGGATATCTCTTGGGCAGCACGACAATCCGGCTCGTATTCCTGCGCGGCCAAGCCGTCCGTAATGGCGTGACGCAGCACTGCACGCTCGCGGATCAAGATCGGGCAAGGAATTGCGTGTCGGGCTCGCATGGCTTGCGACGCTTCTTCGATCGACCGCATAGCGGTGGGCGGGACCGCGTTGAACACGACACGCGCTGGGCGCTTTACCAGTTCGCACAGATCAATCGTCGCGCCGATTGCGTCGAGGTCGAGGAAGGAAAGACGGCACGGGATTGCGACCAGATCGGCGCATAGCGCTGCCTGTTTCGCGTGCTGGTCGGCGTTGGGTGGGGTGTCGATGACTATGAAATCATAACCCTGTCGACGCAGCTCCTCTACGACTCGACCGACACGCGCCGGGCTCTCTGCTGTGACATGCGGCTCACGCTCACCACGAAGGTCTGCCCATCGCGCCGCGGAGCCCTGTGGGTCCAAGTCGATTAGCATGGTCTTCTGACCACGGAGGGATGCAGCGGCGGCAAGGTTGATCGCTAGGGTTGTCTTGCCAGCTCCACCTTTCTGGCTCACGAGAGACAGTGTTTGCATGTTGGATCTCTGGACCGTTGGATTTCCAACAGAGCAGAGGGGCGCGTTGTCGTCAATCCAACGTGTTGGAGCGTTGGAATCCCAATGGGTTGTAGCTCATCGTGCATGTTGGAGTGTTGGAAGGTAGGACTGTTGTAGTGTTGGAGATCCTAAAATCCAACAATAAGCTACTGATAGTGTGGGAGAATGAGTTTGCGTCGCCATCAGAAACGAGCCATCGTTTCCTCGATCAGCCGGATGGCCGGCTAGGAACGAACATGACCTAGAAAGCGAAAAGGCGGCTCCCGAAGGAACCGCCTCTCCCAACCCCTCGTAGGGCACTATCTGACACTTGGCAGTTCAGATATTGCCCGCTGATCGGTCCAATTTCAAGCCCTATCGGCTTGAAGCGGGAGAGCTTTATCCTTTGCGCTGCCGTTCGCCGGGAGACCGACGATGCGGAACGGACACCCGCGCCCGTGGCGGCGCGGATCGGACTATGCGGCTCCGCCGCGCAACGCGCTCGATCGCGACCAGCGCCACGTATGGCGCCGGCGGGTAGTGGCCGAGCTGCGGTCCGGCAACCTGCCCGGCAAGGCGGTGCTGACGGCCGAGGCTCTGCTGGCCTGCATGGGCGCGGACGGGAAGCTGTATCCGTCGCAGCAGGCGATCGCCGACAAGGCGGGGATCGGGACCCGCAGCGTGGTGCGGCACATCGACTGCATGGTGGAGCTGGGCCTGATCAGGAAGCACCGGCGGCTGGTGCGCCTGCCTTGGCCGGAAGGCGGCCGAGGCGCCACCCGCGTGCAGCAGACCAGCAACGCCTACGAGCTGATCTTTCCGCAGGGCCACGTGGTGCCGAAGCCGCGTTGCCCCAAGCCCAACACCGACTGCCAGAATGGCGCTGAACAAACTGACAGGAGAATCCCTCTCTCCCCAGAAATGGATCGGACCGAGGCGCTGCGGAGCCTGGAGCAGATAAGGCTGGCCCGGACGGACATCCTGATGACCTCCTGGGCGAGCAGAGGGATGCCACGGTGCTCGGAGCCCTCAAGGACGGGCGCTGCGCTTCCGCCGCTTCGCGGTGCTGCGCATCCTTGACCGCTCCTGCGCGCCGTTGCCCCTGGAGCCTGTCGGGACGAAGGGCGTCCCGCCAGATCAACCTGCCTCCGGCAGGTCGAACAAAGGGCTGTTGAAGGATATAGCACATATGCTATCATGACGATGTATCAGCCATGCAAGCGGTGACCTGGACCGTTGAGACCCTAGGAGCCTTCGTCGATGACGAGATCGCGGCACTGCCGAGGGACATGCAGGCTGCTTTTCTGCGCCTGGCCGAGCGGATCGAAGCCGTAGGCCTGGAGAGGGTTGGACAGCCGCACGTCAAGCACCTCCAGGACAAGCTCTGGGAGATGCGGTTCGGCGGTAGGGACGGGATTGCCCGGGCGATCTACGTCACGGCGATCGGCCGTCGGGTCATCGTGGTGCATGCCTTCGTGAAGAAGACTCAGAAGACGCCTCGGGCAGCCTTGGAGCTGGCCGCGCGGCGGACTCAGGAGATCAAGTCATGACCAGCCTCGCCAAGCTGAAGCAGAAGCTGCTGACCGATCCCGAGGTCAAAGCCGAGTACGACCGCCTCGGTCCTATTTTCGCTGTGGTGGGTGAGATGATCGAGGCGCGTCAGGCTGCCGGTCTGACTCAAGCCGAGATCGCGGCTCGCATGGGCACCACCCAATCCGTCGTTGCCCGGCTGGAGACAGCTCGACATATGCCAACTTTCGATCTGGTCGCACGCTACGCCGCCGCGATCGACCGCCGTCTCGACATCCATCTCGTGCCAAGCAGAAGCGGCCACACGGCGTCAGCCCAAGCCTGACCCCAGCCATCCCGAAGCGCTGGTAGACCCATCCGCTTCCTTGGTGGTCCTCACCCACGGCCAGATCATGCAGGCATGTCGGCTGCTTGAGGCGCATCCGGATAGAGACGACCGGACGCTCATGGCCGACTTCCCAGCCGCCGGTCGCGAGACCCAATCCACAATGGGGAACTTGCATCGCGTCGAAAGAGGTTGAGTAGATCGAGCTCTCAGCTCAGCGCGGCCTTGAAGCGCTCCAGCCAGGACGGGTCCGTAGCCGCGACCACGGCGAAGTCGCCGTCGTGGCCGGGGCCGAACAAGAGGCGCACGCCGTCCGGAAGGGCTCGGCCACGCCAATCGAGGTCCTGGCGAAGCACGTCGAGGATCGGGGCCGGATCGGCATCGGGATCGAACACCAGCACCGACTGCAGGGCGTAACTCCAGCCGCCATAGGCGAAGAGGGCGGCGGCAACCGCCGGATCAGACGCGACCGCCAGGCCGAACGCGTTTCCGCCGAGCCCGGCGATGTCGAGCAACCTGTTTACCACCGATCGCGGTGCTGGCGGGATGCTGGCCTCCGCACCTGCCAAGGGCCCGTCATACCGAAACGCCACCTTGCCGCACGCTGTCAGGGCACTGCTCAGGGCTGCGACGACGTCGGGCCGTACCGTGTTCTCGCTGTCCTCCAGGGGTAGGGGCCAGTCCACCGTGACGCGGACCGTCCGCAGCGGCTCGAGGCGAGCTGCCTCCGTCCCGCGGGGAGGAACGCCGTCGGTAATCTCAATGGAGGCCTTCATGGTGAGGGCACCGGCACCTCGGGCATCCGCACGAACACAGTCCCTTCGGCGAAGTCGTAGAGGTAACCGACAGCGGTCTCCGCCGACAGGTAGCCTATGAAGCCGCCGACGATCGCGCCGATGCCGCCGCCAACCGCCGTGCCACCGCCTGGCTCGACGAGCGTGCCTATGCCGGCACCCACCCGGCCGAGCTGCGTCGCACCAACACCGGCTGCGGCCCAGGCAGAGACGACCTGCATCGACCGCCGCCAGGGCCGGTCGGCCACGACGATCGAGACGCCGTCGACCACGATGCCCGTGACCACGAAGACGCGTCCGGCCACCCGGAACGCTCGTGCACCCCAGTGCAGCGCGGCACCTCCAGGGCCAGCTTGCATGTGGTTGGTGATGTTCGGGAACCGCGCTCGTGCCCGGCCGCCTCCCTCGACGTTCCAGTGGTAGTCGACTTGGTCGGTCGACGTGTTCGGTCTGTAGTCGAGCCGTAGGCCGGGCCTGCCGCGTCGGGTATCCTCGGGATTGCGAATGAAGATGGATGAGGTCGATCGCTTGTAGCCAGGCGGAGGCTGCACGGTGAGCACGAGCCCCTTTGGGAGGTTCGGCAAGATGGTCCCCGGCACCGGGACACGCACGAGACTGGCTATCCCCGGCGGCACGATGACGGACCCGGAAACCGGAGCCTCCCAAGTCGGGAGCACACGTGAGCGTCGCGCGTGGTCGTCCGGATCACCAGACATTCCATACCTCTAACATCAACAGCTGCTTGAACAATACGAGCTTATGGTTGCGGCTTAGGCAATGAATCATCAACGTCGCGCCCCGTTGATGACGGCGACGCTGGCGGCAGCATTCATTCCGGCAAGGGTCACGGCATCGCTTTCATCTGCGCGGTCCCGAGCGTCTTGGCGCATGGCGTAGAGGAAGGCGCACTGTTTCGGACTGAAGCCCGCTTGGCCACAGGCCTGCCCGAAGGCAGCGGCTTCCTTCTCCCGTCGCTGCTTGTTGCAGCCAGCCAAGCTGAGTGACGTCGTGGTCGCCATGACCAGAAGCACGGCCCTGGACCAGCTGCCGGTCATGACGATGGCGTTTCTGCCTGCTTGTCTGCGTCGAAGATGCGCAAGCCCCGTCGCCGCCAGTACGCCTTGAGGCTGACCGGATCATCCTCCGCCTGTCCATGAGCGTGGAGCTGATCGGCCAAGCCCAGCAGCGCCCCGAGCATCGTTGCGCGATCATCCTCTAATAGTTCGACCAGCCCGGCCTTCTGCACCAGGCCGCCGAGCTCGATCAGCTGGCGGGTTCGGGCGCGCCGGTCCTGTACCCATTGCCGGCTATCGTCGCGCGTGCGTGCCCGTTCGAGCCGGACCTGGATCATCGCCAGCCGCCTAAGCTGGACTGCCGTTGCCTGTGCTTCCCGGAGCAGTGTCGCCGGGCTTCGCCGTCCTCCCCCGCTTGCCCCCTGCCTGAAACAGCGTCGCACCGCGTTCGGTCCACCTCGCGATAGCTTCCGGCTGCTTCTTGCTCTGCTCCAGGGCAGCCATTAGGGCGCCAGCAAAAGCTTCCAGAGGCAGAGCATCGGCACCGACCAGCTGGGCGATCTCGCCGAGCTGGACCGTCTTGGCCGACTTGACCTTCTTGGTGCGCTCCATGAGCGCCTGCAGCTCAGCCTCGTAATCCTTTGGCTTGCGGGCCATGGTCGCTCTCCTGGTCAGCGTGTCGTTCCTGGCAGCCTAGCGGCGGTCTGGTCGCTCTGT
>CAXUEL010000042.1:0-19224 GCA_964249915.1 uncultured Acetobacteraceae bacterium
ACCCTGGTCGAGGAGGCCGCCGAGACCCGCTCCGCGTCGGCGCGCCCGGCTGCCCCCGGCGGCACCGGCCGCGCCGCCGGGCGGCTCGGCTTCGTCGGGCTGGAGGGTGCGGCCGCGCCGCCGCCGCGGATCGGCACCGGCATCGCCGAGCTCGACCGGGTGCTGGGCGGGGGGCTGGTGCCGGCCTCGGTGGTGCTGGTGGGCGGCGATCCCGGCATCGGCAAGTCCACCCTGATGCTGCAGGCGGCCGCGGCGATGGCGTCGGCCGGACGGCGGGTGCTGTACATCTCCGGCGAGGAGGCGGTGGACCAGCTGCGCATGCGCGGCCGCCGCCTCGGGCTGTCGGCGCCGGGGCTGGAGCTGGCGGCGGCGATCAACGTGGTCGACATCGCCCAGACCCTGGAGACGGAACGCGACATCGCCCTGGTGGTGATCGACAGCATACAGACCATGTGGCTGGAGACCGTGGAGTCCGCGCCGGGCTCGGTCTCCCAGGTGCGCTCGGCCGGGTTCGAGCTGATCCGGCTGGCCAAGAGCCGCGGCTTCGGCCTGATCCTGGTCGGCCACGTGACCAAGGAGGGCGCGCTCGCCGGCCCGCGCGTGCTGGAGCACATGGTCGACGCGGTGATGTACTTCGAGGGCGACCGCGGCCACCAGTTCCGCATCCTGCGCGCGGCCAAGAACCGGTTCGGCGCCACCGACGAGATCGGCGTGTTCGCCATGACCGACCGCGGCCTGTCCGAGGTGCCGAACCCGTCGGCGCTGTTCCTGGCCGAGCGGCGCGGCAACATCGCCGGCTCCGCGGTGTTCGCCGGGCTGGAGGGCACGCGTCCGGTGCTGCTGGAGGTGCAGGCGCTGCTGGCGCCGAACAGCGGCTCGTCGCCCAGGCGGGCCGTGGTGGGCTGGGACCCGGCGCGGCTGGCCATGCTGCTGGCGGTGCTGGAAACCCGCTGCGGCCTCAGGCTGTCCGGCTCCGACGTGTATCTCAACGTGGCTGGCGGCCTGCGCGTCAGCGAGCCGGCCGCCGACCTCGCGGTGGCGGCGGCGCTGGCCTCCGCCGCCACCAACCAGCCGACCGCCGCCTCCTCGGTGTATTTCGGCGAGGTCGGGCTGTCCGGCGAGGTGCGCCAGGTCGCCCAGGCGGAAGCGCGGCTGAAGGAGGCGCAGAAGCTCGGCTTCGAGCACGTGTTCCTGCCCAGGCGGGTGGCGCGCGGGGCCAACCGCCTGGTGGCGCCCGACGGCGTGCGGCTGGAGGAGATCGGCCACCTGTCCGACCTGACCGCCTCGTTCTCGGCCAGCCCGGCCGCCGAGGAGTGAGCACACGGCGTTCGGGATCGGTTAACCGACCATCCGCATCCTGGGCCGCATGCACAGCACGATGCCCGTACGGGAAGCGACGAGCGTGATGCAGGCCCGGTCGCCGCATCAGGCCGGCGCGGCGCACGCGGCCGAGGCGGCGTGGCGCGCCCGGCTGGCGGACGCACCCGAGGACGCCCTGGCGCTCGCCAACCTCGGCGGGCTGCTGAACCAGGACTGCCGGTTCGACGAGGCCGAGTCGACCCTGCTCCGGGCGGTGTCGCTCGACCCGTCCTGCTGGACCGCCTGGTCCAACCTCGGCAACACCATGGTGGAGCGCCAGCGTTACGGCGACGCCATCGCCGCCTACAGCAACGCCCTCCGGCTGCACCCGGCGCACGGCCCGACCCTGTCCAACCTCGGCGTCGCCCTGACCGCGCACGGGCTGCCGGCGCAGGCGCTCGCCTTTCTCGACCTGGCGATGGCCTGCGAGCCGGACAACGCCGAGACCCGCTGCAACCGCGCCCTGGCGCTGCTCGCCAACGGCGACTGGACCGAGGGCTTCGCCGAGTACGAGTGGCGCTGGCGCACCCGAGCCAAGCCGCCGCACCCGTACCGGGTGCCGTGCTGGGCGGGCGAGGGGTTCGAGGGCCGCACCCTGCTGCTGCACGACGAGGGCGGGTTCGGCGACACGCTGCAGTTCGTCCGCTATGCCTCGCTGGCCAAGGCGCGCGGCGGCACCGTGGTGCTGCGCGTGCGCCAGCCGCTGGTGGCGCTGCTGTTCCGGCTGCCCGGGCTGGACCGGGTGGTGGCGCAGGACGCGCCGTTGCCGCCGTTCGACCTGCATTGCCCGATGTTCACCCTGCCGCGCCTGTTCGGCACCACGCCGGACACCGTGCCGGCCGCCGCGGGCTACCTCCGGCCGGACCCGGCCGGGGTGGCCGCGTGGCGGGAGCGGCTCGACCGTGACGCGCCGCCCGGCCCGAACGGGCCCCGGCCGCTGCGGATCGGGCTGGTCTGGGCGGGCGGGCCGCATCCCTACGCCCGCGAGTCGGCGCTGGCGGACCGCCGCCGCTCGATCGCCCTCCGCGACCTGGCGCCGTTGGCCGAAGCGGCTCCGGATGCGCTGTTCTACAGCCTGCAGAAAGGCGAGGCAGCGGCGGAAGCGCTGCATCCGCCGTCCGGCCTGCGCCTGGTCGACCACACCGCGTCGATCGACAGCTTCGACGACACCGCCTCCCTGGTGTCGCAGCTCGACCTGGTGATCAGCGTCGACACCTCGACCGCGCATCTCGCGGCGGCACTCGGCCGCCCGGTCTGGATGCTGTCGCGCTACGACCAGTGCTGGCGCTGGCTCACCGGCCGCACCGATACGCCGTGGTACCGAACCATGCGGCTGTACCAGCAGCCGGCGCCGTTCGACTGGGCCGGCCCGATCGCGCGGCTCTGCGCCGACCTGTCCGTCCTGGCGCCGGCTGCCGTCCCGGCCTGATCCGCGGCCGGGTTCAGGCGAACAGTGCCAGCAGCGGATCGGTGGTGCTGGCGACGCCAGAGGACGGGTTCGACACCCCGTTGATCAGCGAGAACAGGTCGGTGTCCGAGGTCGCGTCGCCGGCCAGCAGCGCCACCAGCCCGGTGGGCTGGGTGCTCACCGTGGCGGCGTCGGCGATCAGGTACTGCTCGGCGGTCTGCTGGATCCCGGCAGGGCTGGTCATGGTCTTGAGGTTGACCTTCTGCGTCAGCAGCGAGACCTGCTGGTCGTAGTCCAGTGCGCCAAAATAGCTGCCCATGCCGAGTGCGTTGGTCACCACCGACAGCAGCTTGGCGTTCGCCATCAGGTCGGTGATGCTGGTGATGCTGCCCATGGTGCGGGTGTAGTACAGCGCGTTGTCCATCCCCGGGTATTCGGTGCCCATCTGCGTCTCGTACGCGTCGGTCTCGTAGCTGGACACGATCGACTTCACGTTCGAGGCGTCGTCGAGGGCGGAGGTGGTACCGCCAGACACGGCCGGCAGCACCACCAGGGGCGCGCCGCTGGCGACCGCCTGCGTCGAGCCGGCCAGCAGGGTGACGGTGCCGCCGCCGTCGATGCTGCCGATCGTGCCGATGTCGACCCCGCCGCTGGTGACGATCTGCCCGGGCTGCAGGCCGATGCCCGCCTTGCCCAGCGACAGCGTCTGGCTGCCCTGCGCGCTGTCGGCGGTGGCGGCCACCGTGGTGCCGACGTTGGCGAAGCCGAGCCCGGTCACGACCTGGATGGTGTCGCCGGCGCTGATCGTGGTGGCGGCCGGCGCGTCCAGGGTGACGTTGCCGAAGCTGTCCACCGACTTCACCGTGCCGATCTCGGTGCTGCCGTCGGTTAGCACCTGGCCGGGGCTCAGGGTGGTGCCGGCCTGGCCCAGGTCGAGGCGGCCGCTGGCGTCCAGGGTGCTGCTGGTGGCGATCGCGATCGCGGTGCCGAACGAGCGCGCCAGCGTGTTGGTGCCGTTGGTGGAGGGGTCGATGATCGTGAACCCGCCGCCGGCGGACACGGTGGCATCGAAGCCGGCCGCGGTGACCGCGCCTTGCAGCGCCGCGAGCTGGGTGGCGCCGCCGGAGGGGCCGGCCGGCGCGGTCTTCACCGACACGATGTCCGCCTTCTTGGTGACCGCGCCCGTCGCGTCGGTGGCCAGCGCCAGGCTGTAGACGGTGTTGCCGGCGCTGTCGGTCGAGGTGGTCACCGCCGGCGCGCCGGGCGAGGCGGTTATGGTGCCGGACGCGGTCACGCTGTAGGTGGCGTCGCTGTCGGTCGCGGCGGCGGCGTTCTGGAGCGCGCTGGCGATCGAGGCCGAGGCGCTGCCGTCGTTGAGCACGAACGACCACCGCACGCCCGGCGCCGCCGCCGTCTGCTGGCTGCCGCTCAGGCTCCAGGCGGTGTTCTGCATGGTGAGCGAGGAGGCGGAGGCGCCGCTGGTGACCAGGGACATGGCGGCCGGAGCCCCGAGCGAGGCGGTCTGGCTGTTGCGGTCGCTGGTGGCGCGGGCGAAGTGCAGGTAGTCGGTGTTGGAGGTCTCGCTCACCAGCGAGGTGCTGGAATCGGCAGTCTGGGTGAGCAGGTCGCGGAGCACCGCGGTCTGGCTGATCTGGCCGCTCAGGTTGTAGGCGCCGGTAAGCACCTGCAGCGCCTTGTAGTTGGACAGGATCGCGGTCGGCGTGGTCAGGGTGGCGGCGGTGCTGGTGAAGCTCGACACCGTGGACGCGAGCTGGGTGTCGCTCGCGACGTAGCGCGACACCTGCGTCTGCTCGTCCTTGATCGTCGACAGGTAGACCGACAAGGCGGTCGAACTCGAAACTCCGGACATGCGCGCCTCGGCGGAACCCAGGCCAAGCGGTGTGCAAGCGATGGGCCAGCATCGCAGCCGCGCCGGACCGGGGTTGCGCTGCCGCAACCCGGCAGGAGGTGCCGGGTGCGGGGCGGCAGATCCTGCCGGGCGGCAGGAGCTGCCGGGCCGGTTCAGGCGGCTTCGAGCCGGTCCAGATGTCGCAGCGAGGGGAACAGCCGCATCCACAGCACCGCCACCAGCAGCGTGCCGAGCCCGCCCGCCACCACCGCCGGCGTGGTGCCGATCAGGGCCGCTAGGCCGCCGGACTCGAACTCGCCGAGCTGGTTGGAGGTGACGATGAACAGAAGGTTCACCGCCGATACCCGCCCGCGCATCTCATCCGGCGTGCCGAGCTGCACCAGGGTCGAGCGCACCACCACGCTGACCACGTCGGCCGCCCCCAGCACCGCCATTGCCGCGATCGACAGCGGCAGGGAACGGGACAGGCCGAACACGATCGTGGCGATCCCGAACACGATCACGGCCGCGAACATCAGCCGCCCGGCCTGGCCGCGGATCGGCCGGCGGGCCAGCAGCAGCGACATTGCCAGCGCGCCGACCGCAGGCGAGCCGCGCAGCAGGCCGAGTGCCATCGGGCTGCCATGCAGGATGTCGAGCGCATAGACCGGCAGCAGCGCGGTGGCGCCGCCGAGCAGCACCGCGAACAGGTCGAGCGAGATCGCCCCCAGGATCGACGGGCGCGAGCGGATGAAGGCGAGGCCGCCGAACACGGTGGCGAGCGAGATCGGCCCGCGCGGCCGCACCGGCTGCTCCAGCCGCACGAAGCCCATAGCGGCCAGCGACGACACGAACATCAGCGCGCAGACGCCGTAGGCGGTGCCGGGGCCGGCCAGGGTGAGCAGCCCGCCCGCCGACGGCCCGACGATGCTGGCGGTCTGGAACAGCGACGCGTTCAGCGCCGCCGCGCGCGAGAACAGGGAAGGCGGCACCAGGCTCGGCAGCAGCGCCTGCAGGCTCGGGCCCTCGAACGCCTTGGCGGCGCCGAACACCGCGACCACGCCGTAGATCGCCGCCGGCGTCAGTGCGTGCCGGATCGTGCCCCAGGCCAGCACCAGGGAGCACAAGGCTTCCACCGCCTGGCAGACCATGGCGACGCGCCTGCGGTCGAACCGGTCGGCGACGTGGCCGGAAACGAACACCAGCAGCAGCATCGGCAGGAACTGCGCCAGCCCGATCAGGCCCAGCGTCAGCGGCCGGTGGGTCATGGCGTAGGCCTGCCAGCCGATCGCCACCGCCTGGATCTGGAACCCTAGCGAGGACAGCGACCGGCTGCCGATGAAGCCGAGCAGGCCGCGATGTCCCAGCAGCGACGCCGGAAGCGCGCTGCCCTGGCCGTCAGCCAACGGCGCGGACCCGCAGACGCGCCCGGTTGGCGAGGTTGGCGCCGAGCACGCCGGCCAGGATCACCAGCGCCATCGGCAGGATGCTGACCGCCTGGAACACGCCCATGGCGATCCCGCTGGCGGCACCAAGCGAGAACTGCACCGTGCCGAGCAGGGCGGACGCGCTTCCGGCGTGCCGGGCATGGGCACCGAGCGCGATCACCGTGGCGTTGGGCCCGATGAAGCCGAGCGAGCCCATCAGCCAGGTGATCGGCAGCAGCGTGGCCAGCAGCACCCCGTGCGGACCGGCGAGGCGGGTTACGACCACCAGCACCAGCACCAGGGAGGCGAGGGTGAGGGAGGCGAGGCCCGCCGTCATCATCCGCACCGTGCCGACCCGCGTCACCAGCCGGGCGTTCACCTGGGTGCCGGCGATATAGAAGAAGGCGTTGACCCCGAAAAGGGCGCCGAACGCGGGCGGCGAGAAGTGCAGCACCCGCTCGAACACCACCGGCGAGCCGGACAGGTAGGCGAACACCACGAAGGTCGCGCACCCGACGATCAGGGTGTTGGTCATGAACACCGGCTCGCGCAGGATGAGAAGGTAGCGCAGCAGCACCTCGACCGGGGACAGGCGCAGGCGCATCGCACGCGGCAGGGTGTCTGGCAGCGCGAAGCGCACCGCCAGCACCGAGCCGATGCCGTACAGCGTCGCCACCCAGAAGATCCAGCGCCAGCTCGCCACCGCCAGCACCAGCCCGCCCAGGGTGGGTGCCAGCACCGGCACCACGCCCAGCACCAGCATGAGCTGCGACATGATGCGGGCGCCCTGGTTGCCGGTCGCCACGTCGCGCACGATCGCGCGCGGGATCACCATGCCGGCCGAGCCGCCCACGGCCGCCACGAAGCGGAAGACGGTGAAGCTCCAGATGTCGTGGCTGACGGCGCAGCCGATCGAGCCCGCGGTGTAGATCGCCATGCCGAGCAGCAGCGGCCGACGGCGCCCCCAGCGGTCGGAGGCCGGACCCTGGCTGAACTGGCCGACCGCGAGGCCGGCGAACCAGGCGGCGAGCGTGATCTGCGACGAGCCCGGGCCGGCGCCGAGCGCCTCGTCCAGCTTCGGAAACGCCGGCAGGTACATGTCGGTCGACAACGGGCCGACGGCGCTGAGCGCGCCCAGCATCACGATCAGCCACACCGGCATGGCGCCCGGCTTCAGCGCGGCGGGAGCGGAGGTCTCGGCGACCTCGGCTTGCGGCGGGGAAGCGGGCACGGCTGGCTCAGCCGCCGGTGCCCCCCACCGTGAGCCCGGTCATCTTCAGCGTCGGCTGGCCCACGCCGACCGGCACGCCCTGGCCGTTCTTGCCGCAGGTGCCGATGCCGGGGTCGAGCGCCAGGTCGTTGCCGATCATGCTGACCTTGGTCATCGCGTCCGGCCCGTTGCCGATCAGGGTGGCGCCGCGCACCGGGGCGGTGACGCGGCCGTCCTCGATCAGGTAGGCCTCGGACGCGGCGAACACGAACTTGCCCGAGGTGATGTCCACCGAGCCGCCGCCGAAGTTGACGGCATACAGACCGCGCCTCACCGAGCGGATCATCTCGTCCGGAGTGTGAACACCGTTCAACATCACCGTGTTGGTCATGCGCGGCATCGGCATGTGCGCGTAGGACTGGCGGCGGCCGTTGCCGGTGGGCTGGACGTTCATCAGCCGGGCGTTCATCCGGTCCTGGATGTAGCCGGTGAGGATGCCGTCCTCGATCATCACCGTCCGGCCGGCAGGCGTGCCCTCGTCGTCCACGGTCAGGCTGCCGCGCCGGTCCGGCAGGGTGCCGTCGTCGACCACCGTGACCCCCTTCGCCGCCACCCTTTGCCCCACCAGACCGGCGAAGGCGGAGGTGCCCTTGCGGTTGAAGTCGCCTTCGAGACCGTGGCCGACCGCCTCGTGCAGCAGGATCCCCGGCCAGCCCGGGCCCAGCACCACCTCCATCTCGCCGGCCGGCGCCGGACGGCTGTCGAGGTTGACCAGGGACTGGCGCAGCGCCTCGTCCACGGCGTGCTGCCAGGTCGCCTGGTCCAGCACGCGCCCGAAGGCGTGGCGGCCGCCGGTGCCGTAGCTGCCGCTTTCCCGCCTGCCGTCGTGCTCCGTCACCACCGACACGTTGATCCGCACCAGCGGGCGGATGTCCGCCACCCGGTGGCCGTCGGCACGCATGATCTGCACCGCCTGCCATTCGGCGGCGAGCGAGGCCATCACCTGCACCACCCGGCCGTCCCGGCCGCGCGCATAGGCATCGATCTCCGACAGCAGCGCCGCGCGGGTCGCGAACTCGGCCTCGCGCAGCGGGTTGGCGTCGCCGTAGAGGTGGGCGTTGGTGGCACGCGGCGCGTCGGCGACGGTGCCGCTGCGGCCGGCGCGCACCTGGCCGACGGTGTCGGCGGCACGCAGCAGCGCCTGCTCGCTGATCTCGTCGGAATGGGCGTAGCCGGCCTCGTCGCCCAGCACCGCGCGCAGGCCGAAGCCCTGGCTGGTGTCGAAGCTGGCGGAGCGGATCACCCCGTCCTCCAGGCTGACGAACTCGCTTTCGCGGTATTCCAGGAACAGCTCGCCGTCGTCGGTGCCGGCCAGCGCGCGTGCGAGCACGCGCTCGGCGCCGGCGCGGTCGAGGGTGGCGCCGTCCCGGCCGAAGAACAGCGCGTCGGTGGTGGCCAAGGGGCTCAAGGGCGCGTTCATGGAGTTCCGATCATGGCGGTGGCGCCGGCATCGCTCCGGCCGACGCCGCGGAGGCGGTGCAGGGCGAACAGGGTGACGCTCAGCAGGAGGGCGGCGAAGGTCTGGTGCAGGGTGCCGGCCCAGACCGGCACCACCAGCAGCAGGGTGGTGACGCCGAGGAGATATTGCCCCAGCACGGCCCAGCCCAGCAGCATCAGCGCGTCGTGCGCCGGCTTGCCCAGGGACGAACGCAGCCCGGTCAGCAAGGTGGCGCCGACCGCCAGCGCCGTGAGGGTGGCCAGCAGCCGGTGGTCGAACTGCACCGCCTGGATCGTCTGGAACCAGTTGCGCCAGAACGGGTGCAGGGTGTCGTAGCCCGCCGGGACCAGCCGCCCGTCCATCAGCGGGAAGCTGTTGTAGCTGAACCCGGCATGGGTGCCGGCAGTGAAGCCGCCCGCGACCACCGTGACCGACAGGATGCAGGCCGACGCGATCGCCAGCCGTCTGGTCCAGCGCGCGCCTGGCGTGGCCGCGATCGGCTCGGCCGCCGGCCAGCGCACGGTGAACGCGGTCCACAGGATGGCGGCGTAGAGCGCGAAGGCGAAGCACAGGTGCAGCACCAGCTTGGCCGGCGCCACCGCGACGCTGTCCGGGTCGAAGCCGGACGCCACCATGAACCAGCCGATCGCGCCCTGCAGCCCGCCCAGCACGAAGAACAGCAGCAGCCGCCCCGCCAGCGCCGGCCGGACCGCGCCGGTGGCGGCGAAGACCACCAGCGGCACGATCAGCACCATCCCGACCATCCGGCCCCAGAAGCGGTGGATCCATTCCAGCCAGAAGATGTGCTGGAACCCGGACAGGCCGAAGCCCTGGTGCTCGAGCCGGTACTGCGGGATCTGCCGGTAGAGCGCGAACAGGTGCTCCCATTGCGCATGGCTCAGCGGCGGCACGATGCCGGACAGCGGGCGCCATTCCATGATCGACAGGCCCGAGCCGGTGAGCCGGGTGGCGCCGCCCAGGGCGATCATGCCGAGCAGCATGAAGCAGATCGCGAACAGCCAGGCGGACACGCGGCGGCGGTCGCGTGCGTCGCGCGCGCCTCCCGCCATCCTGGCCGGCACACGGAAGCTGCGCGGCGTGAAGCCGGAGGAAGCGGACACGTCGTAGGGCATGGGTCAGAAGTAGGAGGGCGCATGCCCTTCCTGCAAGGGATCTCGACGGCGCCGCTCGTGCCGGCGGTGCGGTCCGCCGGCTTGTGCCGGACGCGACGAGGGTGCTACCGGCGGTCATGTCGCTTCCCGTGTCGGACCATCCGGCGGCCCAGGCGCAGGCCGGCTCGCTGCGCCGGCTGCTCAGGCCGGCCCTGCTCCTGCTTGGTCTGCTCGCGGCGGGCCTGCTGCTGCGCCACCTGCCGGGCCGTCCGGACGGGCTGCTGCCCGGGGTGGCCACGCTCCGGGACGGCGGGTCCGGACGGGCGCTGTTCCTGCTCGCCGGCAGCCTGATCTGCGCGCTGGGCCTGCCGCGCCAGGCGGTGTGCTTCGCCGGCGGCATCGCCTACGGGGTGGTGGACGGCACCCTGCTGTCGACGCTGGCGACGCTCGCCGGCTGCCTGCTCGGCTTCGGCTGGGCCCGGCTGGCCGGCCGCGGCTGGGCCCGGCACCGGCTCGAGGGCCGCGGGCAGGGCTGGCTCGCGCGTCTCGACCGGCGCGTGTCGGCCAGGCCGTTCGTCACCGTGCTGACCTTCCGGCTGCTTCCGGTGGGCAGCAGCCTGGCGCTCAACCTGGCGGCCGGGGTGCTGGGCATCGCGGTGCTGCCGTTCGCGGCCGCGACCCTGCTCGGCAGCCTGCCGCAGACGGTGATCTTCACCCTGCTCGGCGCCGGCACCCGGATCGGCCACGGCGTCCAGGTGCTGCTGGCGATCGCGCTGTTCGCCGCCTCCGCAATGGCGGGGCTAATGCTGATGCGTCGCGGCGACCCTGCCTGAACTTGCCGCGTTGCGGCAAAACGGGTACATCCGAGGCCTGCAGGACGGGGAGGAACCAGGGCGCGAGCCGGGTTCCAGGGGAAGATGGACGGCTCGGCCATGGACCTGAAGCAGCACATCCGCGGCATCCCGGATTTTCCCAAACCCGGCATCCTGTTCTACGACATCTCGACCCTGCTGCGGAACGCGGACGCGTGGCAGGTGGCGATGGGCCGGCTGGCCCGCGCGGTGGCGCCGGCGCAGCCGGACCTGCTGGCGGGCGTGGAGTCGCGCGGGTTCCTGCTGGCGGCACCGCTGGCGAGCAAGCTCGGCTGCGGCTTCCTGATGCTGCGCAAGCCGGGCAAGCTGCCGGGCCCGACGGTGTCGATCGACTACGAGCTGGAGTACGGCACCGACAGCCTCCACATCCAGGAAGACGCGATCCGGCCCGGCCAGCGGGTGGTGGTGGTGGACGACCTGCTCGCCACCGGCGGCACCCTATCGGCGGCGACCCGGCTGCTGCGCAAGGTCGGCGCCGACGTGGTGGCGGCAGCGGTGATCATCGAGATCCTGGCGCTGGGGGGCCGGCAGAAGCTGGACGTCCCCGCTTCCGCACTGGTCATTTACGAATCCTGAAGCTTTCCATGCTCTACTCGTGGGCGTCTGCATCCGCACGGAGGAGCACGGCATGACCCGGGACTACGACCTGATCGTGATCGGCAGCGGCCCGTCCGGACGGCGGGCGGCGGTGCAGGCGGCCAAGCTCGGCCGCTCGGTGCTGGTGGTGGAGAAGATGCCGCGCCTGGGCGGCGTGTCGGTGCACACCGGCACCATCCCGTCCAAGACGCTGCGCGAGACGGTGCTGAACCTCACCGGCTGGCGCGAGCGCGGCTTCTACGGGCTGGCGTACCGGGTCAAGCAGGACATCGCCGCCGGCGACCTCACCAAGCGCATGACCAAGACGCTGGAGCACGAGGTCGAGGGCCTCGAGCACCAGTTCATGCGCAACCACGTGCACATCATGCACGGCGCCGCCCGGTTCCTGGACCCGCACCGGGTCGAGGTCGCCGCCGACAGCGGCGAGACGCACCTCCTGCGCGGCAGCCGGATCGTGATCGCGGTCGGCACCCGTCCGCACCGTCCGGACAACGTGCCGTTCGACGGGTCCAAGGTGGTGGACAGCGACGGCATCATCACCCTGCAGAAGCTGCCGAACAGCCTGGCGGTGATCGGTGCGGGCGTGATCGGAGTCGAGTACGCGACCATCTTCAGCGCGCTGGACGTGCGGGTGACGCTGATCGAGCCGCGCGACACCTTCCTGGACTTCGTCGACCGCGAGCTGATGGGCGAGTTCATCCACCAGCTGCGCGACCGCGGCGTGTCGTTCCGGCTCGGCGACGCGGTGGAGTCGATCGCCATGGAGCACGGCCAGCCGGTGGTGATGCTGGCGGGCGGGCGCCGGGTGCGCGCCGAGATGGTGCTCTATACTGCAGGCCGGGTGGGAGCCACCGACACGCTGGACCTCGACCGCTGCGGCCTGACCGTGGACAACCGCGGCCGGCTCAAGGTCGACCCGGCCACGTTCCAGACCGCGGTGCCGCACATCTACGCCACCGGCGACGTGATCGGCTTCCCCAGCCTGGCCTCGACCGCCATGGAGCAGGGACGCGTCGCCGCCTGCCACGCCTTCGGCGAGGCGCTGCCGGGAGTGCCGAAGTTCTTCCCCTACGGGATCTACTCGGTGCCTGAGATCTCGACCATCGGCATGAGCGAGGAGGAGGTGCGGCAGCGGCACATCCCCTACGAATGCGGCCTGGCCCGGTTCGGCGAAACTTCGCGCGGCCACATCATGGGCCTGCACGGCGGCCTGCTGAAGATGATCGTGTCGCTCAAGACGCGCAAGCTGCTGGGCGTGCACATCGTCGGCGAGGGCGCCACCGAGCTGGTGCACATCGGCCAGGCGGTGCTGAACCTGGGCGGAACGCTGGACTACTTCCTGGACAACACCTTCAACTACCCGACGCTGGCGGAAGCCTACAAGGTTGCCGCGCTGGACGCGTGGAACCGGATCACGCCGCGCATGCTGGGACGCGAGGAGGCCGGCATCGAGAACGCAGAGCAGGCCCAGGCGGCGGACTGAGCAGGCGTGCGCGCCGTGGTTGGGACAGGGTAGGATCGCGGCGTTCCCCCGAAGGAGGCCCGGCCATGGACGTCAAGCTTCCGTTCACGATGAGTGCCGCGGTGTCCGCAGGCGACTTGCCGCCGGATCAGCGGTTGCCAGAGCGGCTTCCGCCTGGGTGGGTCCGGATCCCGATCACGATCGAGGTCATGCTGCCGGTGGAGGTCATGGACCGGCCCTAGGGCGGCGGACGGGGCGCCGGGTCAGCCGGCGACGAAGCGTTCCAGCCAATGGATGGTGTAGTCGCCGGCCTGGAACCCTGGATCGGCCAGGATGCGCTGGTGCAGCGGGATCACCGTCTTGATGCCGGAGATCACGAACTCGTCCAGCGCGCGGCGCATCCGGGCGATCGCCTCGGGACGGGTGGGGGCGTGCACGATCAGCTTGGCCACCATGCTGTCGTAGTACGGCGGCACCACGTAGCCGGCGTAGAGCGCGCTGTCGATCCGCACGCCGAGCCCGCCGGGCGGGTGGAACACCGTGACCCGGCCGGGATTCGGCACGAAGGTGTCCGGGTCCTCGGCGTTGATCCGGCACTCGATGGCGTGACCCTCGAAGCGGATGTCGCCTTGCACGTAGCCGAGCTGCTGGCCGGCGGCGATGCGGATCTGCTCGCGCACCAGGTCGACGTTGCACACCATCTCGGTCACGGGATGCTCGACCTGCAGCCGGGTGTTCATCTCGATGAAGGCGAACTGGCCGTCCTGGTAGAGGAACTCCAGCGTGCCGGCGTTGCGGTAGCCGAGCTGCCGCAGCGCCGCGGTGGCGGTCTCGCCGATCGCGGCGCGGGCGGCGGGATCGAGCGCCGGGGAGCCCGCCTCCTCCAGCAGCTTCTGGTGCCGGCGCTGCAGCGAGCAGTCGCGCTCGCCGAAATGCACCACGTTGCCGTGGTTGTCGGCCATGACCTGCAGCTCGATGTGTCGCGGGCGGTCGAGGTACTTTTCCAGGTAGACCTCGTCGTTGCCGAACGCCGCCTTAGCCTCGGTGCGGGCGACGCGCCAGGCCTCCTCGAGCTGGGCCTCGCCGAGCGCCACCTTCATGCCGCGCCCGCCGCCGCCGGCGGCCGCCTTGATCAGCACCGGATAGCCGATCGCGGCCGCCACGCTGCGCGCCGCGTCGAGGTCGGCGAGCGCGCCGTCGGAGCCCGGCACCAGCGGCACGCCCAGCGAGCGCATCGCCGCCTTGGCGGTGATCTTGTCGCCCATCATGCGGATGTGGTCGGCGGTCGGGCCGATGAAGGTGACGCCGTGCGCTTCCACCGCCTCGGCGAAGCCCGCGTTCTCGGACAGGAAGCCGTAGCCGGGATGGATCGCGTCGGCGCCGCACAGGTGGGCGGCGGTCAGGATCGCCGGGATGTTGAGGTAGCTGTCGCGCGACGCCGGTGGCCCGATGCAGACGCTCTCGTCGGCCAGGCGGACGTGCATCGCGTCGGCGTCGGCGGTGGAATGCACCGCCACGGTGCGTATGCCGAGCTCGCGGCAGGCGCGCAGCACGCGCAGCGCGATCTCGCCGCGGTTGGCGATCAGGATCTTGTCGAACATCAGGCGATCACTCGAGGGCCGGCCGGGGTGCGCGTCGCGCGATGTCGCTCGGGAGCGCGCCTCACTCGATCACGGCCAGGACTTCGCCGAACTCGACCGGGGAGCCGGAGGTGACCAGCAGCCGCGCCAGGATGCCGGCGCGCGGCGCCTTGATCTGGTTGAAGGTCTTCATCGCCTCGATCAGCATCAGGGTCTGGCCGACGCTCACCGCGTGGCCCTCCGACACGAAGGCGGGCGCGCTGGGCTCCGGCGACAGGTAGGCGACGCCGACCATCGGGCTGGTCACGGCGCCCGGATGCTTGGCGAGGTCGGTCTCCTCCGCGCCGGACGCGAGCGCCGGTGCGTTGGCCGCGATCCCGGGGGAGGATGCGGGGGCGGCCGGCGCGTGGGCCTGCACCAGCTGCGCGGGAGCCCGCACCACCCGGATCCGGCTGTCCTTCTCGGCCACCTCGATCTCGGTCAGGCCGGTCTCGGTCAGGATGGTGGCGAGCGCGCGGATCGCGTCGGTGTCCACGGGCAGGCGGCTCATCGTTCGTCCTCGTCCATGATGATGTCGGCCAGCGCCGTCAGGCCCAGCGCGTAGCCGCGCACCCCGAAGCCGCAGATCATGCCGATCGCCGCCTCCGCGACGAAGGAATGCCGGCGGAAGGCCTCGCGTCGGTGGATGTTGGAGATGTGCACCTCCACCACCGGCAGGCTGGCCGCGTGCAGCGCGTCCAGCAGGGCGACGGAGGTGTGGGTGTAGCCGCCGGCGTTGATGAGGATGCCGCGCGCCCGGCCGCGGCATTCCTGCACCCAGGAGATCAGCTCGCCCTCGCCGTTGGTCTGGCGGAAGTCGATCGCCACGTCGAGCCGCTCCGCCGCCTGGATGCAGACCTGCTCCACGTCGTCCAGCGTCGCCCGGCCGTAGATGGCCGGCTCGCGCAGGCCGAGCATGTTCAGGTTGGGACCGTTCAGCACGGCGATCAGCGGCGGCGTCATGTCAACGCGGCGTTAGCATGCTGTCCCGTGCGCTCCAAGTGCGGGCCCGGCCGGGCACCGCCGGACCGGGCGCTGCTGCAGGGTGCGGTGCACAATACTGCGGCCGGGATGCAGCAGTATTGGCTTCTTCTTCTTCAGCGTCGGCCGACTTGTGCTGCGGATCGCCATGTTGCGGTGCAAGACCAGAACGGTTCCGCAGCCATGTCGGGCATTTGTTCAAGCGCCGACAGCGGATTCACCCTTGATCTTCAGGACGTGATCAGCCTCTACTCTTCGTGAACGGGATGGGACGGAACGATCGTGCAACGGACGAACCGGCGGTTTCAGGGCAGATGCGCGATCCGCGCGGCCACCACCCTCCTCGCTGCCCCGGCCCTCGCCGCGTTCCTCACCCTGGGTTTCGGCACCGGGATCTCGACCGCCAGCACGACCGCCGCCGCCGGCACCGGCTGGGCCGGCTCGGTCCGCAGCCCTGTCGACGCACGGAACGGGGCCGGCCAGGACGCGGCGGGCGTCCGGACGGACCATCCGGTCACCGCCTGGGCGCAGGCGGTGGAGGCCCGGCTGGCGGCACGGGCGCACAGCGTCGCCGTGGCCGGACGCTCGGCGCTGGACTGGTCGGAGCGGGGCATGGCCAGCTGGTATGGCGGGGACCGCGTCGGGCGGCGCACCTCCAGCGGCGACCGGTTCAACCCGATGCATCTCACCTGCGCCCACCCGACCCTGCCGCTCGGCACCCGCGTGCTGGTGACGTCGGAGAACACCGGGCGCTCGGTGGTGGTGACGGTGAACGACCGCGGGCCGTTCGGCGGCCGGATCGTCGACCTGTCGCGCGCCGCCGCCGCGCGGATCGGCATGCTCGGCAGCGGCACCGCCAGCGTCACCCTGAGCCAGGCGACGCCGGACATGGTCGAGGTCGCCCAGGCTTCCGACGACGACACCAGTGCCCAGGCGATCGCCGCCGCGGGCCCGGATGCCGGCACGTCGGTCAGTCGGTCGCCACGTGGTCGGCGACATACGCGCCGCGACGCCCGATAGGCCGGGGCGAGCCGGCGCTGCTGTCGACCGCCGTCTGCAGCTCCAGCTCCGCGTTCAGCTCGGCGCCGAGCAGCACCACGTAGGCGGTCACGAAGAACCACATCATGATGCCCACCACCGCGCCGAGCGGCCCATAGGTGGCGTCGTAGCTGGCGACGTGGCCGACATAGTAAGAGAACCCGGTCGAGGCGAGCAGCCACAGCACGGTCGCCACCAGGGATCCGGGGGTGATCCAGTGCCAGGACGCGCTCCGGCGTGACGGGCCGAACCGGTACAGCAGCGAGAACGACAGCCCGACGAACAGCAGCAGCAGGATCGGGGTGCCGATCCGGAGCAGGGTCTGGGTGCCGGCCTCCACCGCCTCGAAGCCGAAATGGCGGGGAATGAAGTCGAGCAGCGCCGGCAGGAACACCAGCAGCGCCACCGTCAGGGCGGCTCCCAGGATCGCGCACAGGGTCATGGTCAGCGCCGTGGCCTGGAACCGGACGAAGGAGCGGGTCTCCTTCTCCTCGTAGGCCATGTTCAGCGCCGCCAGGATCGACTTGGTGCCGGCCGAGGACGACCACAGCGTCACCAGGGTGCTGATGATCAGGCTGATGGTCAGGGTGCCGCGCGGCTGGGTGACCAGGGTGTGGACCCGCTCGGAGATCAGCAGGAATGCCGGGCGCGGCAGCAGGTCGCGCAGCACGCGCAGCTGCGGCTCGACGGTGCTGGGGTCGAAGGCCAGGCCGTACAGCGAGACCAGGGTGCTGATCGCCGGGAACAGCGCCAGGGTGGCGTAGAAGGCGCAGCCGGCCGCGGCGAGCCCGATCCGGTCGGAGATCAGCTCGGAGAAGGTGCGCATCAGTACCTTCTTCCACCCCGCCCAGGGGATGCGCGCGGGGTGCTCGGCGGTGCGCCCGAGCGCCCGGGCCTGCTGCGAATCGAGGTCGGGCAGGGCGGTGGCGTCGCGCCGGGCGTCGGCCTTGCGTTCGGCATCCGCCACCGGTCCGACGCCGCGTGCGTGCTCTGCCATGCCGTGCTCCGGTTCCGCGATCCCATCCTGCCGGATCGCCGCCACGCGGATGAACGTCCGCGGAACGAAGCGGGTTGCCGCCATGGCCGGTCGGACCTGCCGCGCTTTTTCGTCCGACGCCCGCGATTACCTGTTGCATCCGGGCAGGGCCAGCCGCATATGGCCCCCCACGCAGCAACGCACGTGCCACTGGCCCTCCGCGGTTACGCAACGACGTCAAGCGTTCTGGCAATCGGGACCCCGCCGCAGGGCATGGGTCCCAGTCTTGGTCGCCGGTCCGTTAGACCGTTTCGCAACTCGTCCGTCGCCTCCAACAGGCGGATGACACTGGAGGATGGCGCGATGACTCCCAAGATCGCTTCGTTTCTGGCTGAGAACGTTCCGGCCACGCCCTGCCTGGTGGTGGACGTGGACCAGGTCGAGCTGCGCTACTGCGAGATCGAGGCCGCCCTTCCGCTGGCCCGCATCTACTACGCCGTGAAGGCCAACCCGGCGCTGCCGGTGCTGCAGCGCCTGGTGTCGCTCGGCTCCAGCTTCGACGCCGCGAGCTGGGAGGAGATCGGGCTCTGCCTCAAGGCGGGCGCCGACCCGTCGGCGATCTCGTTCGGCAACACCATCAAGAAGACGAGCGCGATCGCCAGCGCCCACGAGGCGGGGGTCAGCATGTTCGCCTTCGACTCCGCCGAGGAGCTGGAGAAGCTGTCGCGCCACGCCCCGGGGGCCCGGGTGTACTGCCGCCTGCTGGTGGAGAACGCCGGCGCGGACTGGCCGCTGTCGCGCAAGTTCGGCACCTCGGTGGAGCACGCGCGCGCGCTCATGCTGCGCGCGCGAGAGCTCGGGCTCGACCCGTACGGCCTGTCGTTCCACGTCGGCAGCCAGCAGACCGACACCGCCGCCTACGAGGCGGCGATCGGCCGGGCGGCGATGCTGTTCACCGACCTGGTCGCCGCCGGGCTCGACCTGCGCATGGTCAACCTCGGCGGCGGCTTCCCGACCCGCTACCGCGACGACGTGCCGCCGATCGACCAGTTCGCGACCGCGATCGGCCGGGCGATGACCCGGCATTTCGGCAACGCCCTGCCGGAGATGATCGTCGAGCCGGGCCGCTTCATCGTCGGCGATGCCGGCGTGGTCAGCTCCGAGGTGGTGCTGGTCAGCCGTCGCGGCCTCCCAGGCGGGGCCCAGGACGCGCTGCGCTGGGTGTATCTCGACATCGGCCGCTTCGGCGGCCTGGCCGAGACAGAGGGCGAGTCGATCAAGTACCGGATCCGCACCCCGCATGACGGCGCCGCCACCGGCCCGGTGGCGCTGGCCGGGCCGACCTGCGACGGCGCCGACATCCTGTACGAGAAGAGCGGCTACCGGCTGCCGCTCGACCTGTCCTCCGGCGAGCGGGTGGAGCTGCTGTCCGCCGGCGCCTACGTCTCGACCTACTGCTCGACCGGCTTCAACGGCTTCGCGCCGCTGGACGAGCACTACATCTGAGTCGGGTCAGCAGGGCGGCAGCCCGAGCAGCAGGTTCGGGTCGATCGCCCTGCCGCCCGCGAACACGGCAAAGAACAGGTGCGTGCCGTAGGTGACGCCGGTGCGGCCGATCCGCCCGATCGGGTCGCCCGCCGCGAGCCGGGTGACCCCCTCGGCCAGCGCCGGCACCACGCTGCCGAGATGGGCGTAGGAGGTGACCAGCCCGCCCGGATGGTCGACCGTGACCTGCAGCCCGCCGATCCCCATCCGCCTGATCCGGGCGACGCGGCCGGCGGCCGGCGCGCGCACCACCGCGCCGGCCGGCGCGGGC
>CAXUEL010000043.1:0-18296 GCA_964249915.1 uncultured Acetobacteraceae bacterium
GCGGGGGCTGAGGAACGGCCCTTCCAGATGCGCGCCGGCAACCTCGGGCCCGTCCCGCAGCCCCGCCCGACGCACCTCCGCCACCGCGCGCAGCATGCCCATCACCTCGGGCCAGGGCCGGGTGATGGTGGTGGGCAGCAGGGTGGTGGTGCCGTGCGCGAGGTGGAACCGGGCCAGGGTCTCGATCCCGCCCGGCCCGTCGATCGCGTCGCCGCCGCCGCCGCCATGCACGTGCACGTCGACGAAGCCCGGCAGCACGTACCGGTCCGGCACCGCGGCGGACGGCACGATCTCCCCGATGGCGTCGCCGAACCCGATCGTGCCCGGCAGCACGCCGCCCGGCAGCACCAGGTGGCCGGCGAGGCGGGTCACGCAACCTCCGCCCGGGCGTGGGGTGCGCTAGGCAACGGCGGCGCTCCGCGGCTAATAGGCGGGGTCGTGTTCACGCCGCCCTCCGGACGGCATGAGTCGCGTCCGACGACGCCGGACGACGCGACGCAGGCTGGCGGGAACCGTGCATGGAGATCAGGCCACTTCTCGGGTTGCTCGGCGTGGTCATCGCCGCCCTGACCGCCGAGTTCAACGACGGCGTGTCCGGCGCCGCCCTGCCGGACATACGCGGCGGCCTGGGCATCGACCTCGACCAGGGCACCTGGCTGACCAGCCTGTACGCCACCGGCCAGGTGATCGGCATGTCGCTGTCGCCCTGGTGGGCGGTGACCCTGACCGTCCGCCGCTGGGTGCTGTTCGCGATCGGGTTGTGCTGCGTCTCGACGATCCTCATCCCGTTCACCACCAACCTGACGCTGCTCTACATGCAGCGCTTCGTGCAGGGCTTCTCCGGCGGCCTCATCATCCCCTGCCTGCTGATCGTCGGCCTGCGCGTGCTGCCGCCGCCGATCCGGCTGTACGGCCTGGCGCTGTACGCCCTGACCGCGACCTTCGGGCCCAACATGTCGACCACCCTGGCGGCACTCTGGACCGACGTCGTCGCCTGGCAGTTCGTGTTCTTCGAGACCCTGCCGCTGTGCGCCCTGGCCGCGGTGCTGGTCTGGCACGGCGTCGACCAGGACCCGCCGAAATACGAGCGGCTGCCGTCGTTCGACTGGTCGGGCGCGCTGCTGGGCGCGATCGGCTTCAGCGCGCTGATCACCATGCTGGAACAGGGCGACCGCTACGACTGGTTCAACTCCACCACCATCTGCGTGCTGGCGCTGGTCAGCGTCGTGGTGCTGCCGCTGTTCGTGGTCAACGAGTTCCTGGTCGCCTCGCCGTTGTTCGGGTTCGCGCTGCTCAAGCGCCGCAACCTCGCCTATGGGCTGATCACCCTGTTCACCTTCCTGCTGGTCGGCCAGTCCGCCTCGACCATCCCGATCGCCTTTCTCACCGACGTCCAGGGGTTCCGCCCGATCCAGGCCTATGCGGTCACGCTGGTGATCGCGGCGTCGCAGCTGGTGCTGCTGCCGCTGGTCGCCGTGCTGCTGAACTTCCGCCACGTCGACGCGCGCCTGGTCAGCTTCGCCGGCATGGCCTGCGTGCTGACCGCCTGCGTCGGCAACGTGTTCCTGACC
Source organism: uncultured Acetobacteraceae bacterium (assembly GCA_964249915.1). Classification (GTDB taxonomy): domain Bacteria; phylum Pseudomonadota; class Alphaproteobacteria; order Acetobacterales; family Acetobacteraceae; genus Lichenicola. The sequence continues at coordinate 1,572 of CAXUEL010000043.1, forward strand.
AGCGTGGTGCAGGGCGGCGGGTTCCTGATCTGGCAGGGGCTGCAGGCGGTGGGGCAGCCGATGATCGTGCTGCCGCTGCTGATGATGTCGACCAACACCATCAAGAAGCCCGAGGAGGGGCCGCTGGCCTCGGCGCTGATCAACACCTGCCGCGGCCTGGCCGAGCCGGTCGGCACCTGGCTGCTGGCGCTGATCATGCGCTGGCGCGGCTCCCTGCACAGCAGCCGGATCGTCGACCAGTCCGCGCAAGGCGGCTTCCGCGTGATCGCCGGGCCGGCGCTGCTGCCCGGCAACCCGCCGCCGCTGCTGCCCAACGGCCAGCCGCGGGTTCCCGGCGCCCTGGACGCGTTCATGGCCGACGTGCAGATCCAGTCCACGGTGCTGACGCTGAGCGACTCCTTCGTGGTGTTCGGCGCCCTGGTCGTGTTCCTCATGATCGTTCTGGCCCTGCTGCCGGAACGCACCTATCCGCCGCGCATCGCGCTGGCCAAGAAGTAGGAGCGGGCGGTGGCCGACGAGAAGGACGACAAGCAGGACAAGGACGCCGGGAAGGGCGAGAAGGACCAGAAGCAGGACAAGCCGGATGACAAGGCTCCGGACAGGAAGCGCCGCCCGGTCTGGCCGTGGCTGCTGGCCGGCGTGCTGGTGGTGGGCTTCGTCGCCGGCGTGCTGGTGATCATCTACGCCCCCTCGGACTCGGTGTGGACCGACGATGCCTACGTCACCGCCCACTACGCCACCATCGCCCCGCGCATCTCCGGCCAGGTCGCCAGCGTGGACGTCGAGGACAACCAGACGGTGCGGGCGGGACAGGTGCTGACCACGCTGGACGACCGCGACTTCCGCACCACGCTCGCCACCGACCTGGCGATGCTGGCGCGCGACCAGGCGCAGGCCGACGACATCGAGGCGCAGATCGACCGCCTGCCGTCGCAGGTCGCGCAGTCGCAGGCGAACGTCCAGTCCTCCTCGGCGCAGCTCGTGTTCGCGCAGCAGAACGACGCCCGCTACCGCAACCTTGCCGCCACCGGCGCCGGCTCGTTCCAGGAACGCCAGCAGGCCGACGCGTCGCTGCGCCAGGCGCAGGCCTCGGTCGACGGCGCGCGGGCAGAGGTCAGCTCGACGCAGCGCCAGCTGCCGGTGCTGCAGGCGCGCTACCAGGCGGCACTCGGCACCATCCGCTCCGACCGCGCGCAGGTGGAGCAGGCGCGGCTGAACCTGTCCTACACGCGCATCCTGGCGCCGCTGGACGGCAACGTGGCGGAGCGCGAGGTGCAGGTCGGCAACTTCGTCGGGCCGGGCACCGCGCTGATGGCGCTGGTGCCGCTGGACCGGGTGTTCATCGTCGCCAACTACCGCGAGGTGTCGCTGCTGCACGTGCTGCCGGGCCAGCACGCGCGCATCCACGTCGACGCCTACAACCTCGACCTCGACGGCGTGGTCGACAGCGTGCCGCCGGCCTCGGGTGCGGCGTTCGCGTCGATCCAGCCCAACAACGCCACCGGCAACTTCACCAAGATCGTGCAGCGGCTGCCGGTCAAGATCGTGGTCTCGCCGGGGCAGAACGCGGCGAAGCTGCTCCGGATCGGCTTCTCGGTGGAGATCACCATCCACACCGGGCAGGTCGACGTGAAGGGCGAGCAGAACGCGACGCCGCAGCGCCTGACCGCGCGCTGAGCATGAGGACGTCCCGTACAGCCCTGGCCGCCGCCCTGGCGGTGCTCGCCGGATGCACCGTGGGGCCGGACTTCCACCGGCCGGCGGGCTACGCGCCGACGCAATGGTGGCGGCCGGCGCCGGACCGGGTCGGCAGCGCCCCCACCTTCGGCGGCGCGGTGGACGCGGCCTGGTGGACCCGGTTCGGGGATCCGGAGCTAAGCTCGCTGGTGGACCGGCTGGCGCGGCAGAACCTCGACCTGCAGGCGGCCGCGGAACGGGTCGAGCAGGGCCGCGCGCAGCGCCGGATCGCCGCCTCGCGCGGCCTGCCGAACCTGGACGCGAACAGCCTGTACAACCGGGTGCGGACGGCGCCGCCGCTGCTGGAAGCGCTGGTGGTCCCGGCACCCGGGGCGCCGACGCAGTTCGACTTCTACGAGAACGACCTGTCCTCGTCCTGGGAGATCGACCTGTTCGGCCGGGTGCGGCGCGAGGTCGAGGCGCAGCGGGCCAACACCGAGGCGGCGATCGAGGCGCGACACGCCATCGCCCTGATGGCGATCTCGGACCTGGCGCAGGACTACATGCAGCTGCGCGGCACCCAGGCGACGGAGGCGATCACGCGAGCGAGCCTCGCCGACGCCGACCGCGACGTCCTCCTGGTGCGCGACCAGTTCGCCCAGGGCACCGGCACCACGCTCGACCTCGCCAACGCCCGGTCGCAGCGGGCGGCGATCGCCGCCAACCTGCCGACGCTGCGGGCGGCGGAGGCGAGCCTGGTCAACGCGATGGGCTATCTTCTCGGCGAGCCGCCCGGCGCGCTGCAGGGCGAGCTCGGGCCGGCGGAGCAGCCGCTGGTGCCGCCGGAGGTGCCGATCGGGCTGCCGGGGGAGCTGGCGCGGCGCCGGCCGGACGTGCGCGAGGCGGAAGCGCGGCTGCATGCGGCGACCGCGGAGACCGGCGTCGCGGTCGCCGACTTCTACCCGGACGTCCGGCTGACCGGGCAGATCGGCACCCAGGCGCTGCAGTTCCCGCAGGTGTTCAACCTCATCTCCGGCTACTACATGGTCGGCCCCACGGTGGACGTGCCGATCTTCGAGGGCGGCCGGCTGCGCGCGACGCTGCACCTGCGCCGCTCGCAGCAGCGCGAGGCCGCGATCACCTATCGCAGCACGGTGCTGCAGGCCTGGCAGGACGTCGACAACGCCCTCACCGCCTACGTGGAAGCGCAGCGCCGGCGCGACAGCGTCGCGGAGGCGGTGACGCAGAGCGGGCTGGCCCTGGAGGCGGCGCGGCAGCGCTACCGTCAGGGTGCCATCGACTTCCTCAACGTGCTGGCGGCGCAGAACGCGGTGCTGCAGAACCAGAGCACGCTGGCCAACAGCAACACGCAGATCGAGACCGACCTGGTGGCGCTCTACCGCGCGCTCGGCGGCGGCTGGGAGATCGCGGACCGGAGCTGAGGGTCCGCGTCGGGCCGGAGGAGGCGGATCCCGCGGTGACATTCCCGTGCGCCGGCACCGCCCAAATCTCCAGTTCTTGCTTGAACTCTTGCCAACCGGCACCCGATCGCCGACCTTGCGACCGCACCGGGCCGATCGCCGCTGGCCGGCCTGGTGACAACGAACGGCGCGGGGCGGCTTGCAAGCCGCCCACGCAAAAAGCCGGTCCGCCTGGGGAAACGCATCATGCAGTTCTGTCGACTTTTCGAGACCGTTGCCGGTCGGGCCCTGTACGGCCTGGCGCTGGGGCTGGCCCTCCTGGCATCCACGGGCGGGGCCGCCCGGGCCGCGGCCCTGCCGAACCTGGGGCCGAACGTCGTCGTCTTCACGCCCGCCATGCCGGTGAGCCAGATCCTGGCCACGGTGAACGCGCTGGCCACCCAGCAGGTGTCCAACCAGTTCGGCACGCAGCGCTACGCCCTGCTGTTCGAGCCGGGCACGTACGGCTCCGCCGCCACGCCGCTGAACTTCCAGGTCGGCTTCTACACCACCGTCGCAGGCCTTGGGCAGTCGCCGGGCGACGTGGTCATCAACGGCTCGATCAACGTCTACAACCAGTGCAGCGGGGGCAGCTGCAACGCGCTCGACAACTTCTGGCGCTCGCTGTCCAACCTGACCATCAACGTGTCCAACGCCGCGTCCGGCTGCTACGCAGGCGAGTTCTGGGCGGTCTCGCAGGCAGCCCCGCTGCGGCGCGTGCAGGTGAACGGCAACGCGACGCTGATGGACTACTGCACCGCCCCGTCCGACGCGAGCGGCGGCTTCATCGCGGACTCGCGGTTCAGCGGCGGCGGCGTCACCAGCGGCTCGCAGCAGCAGTGGATGACACGCAACAGCGTGCTCGACGGCTGGTCCAACGGGGTGTGGAACCAGGTGTTCTCCGGCGTCACCGGCGCCCCCGCCCCCTGCTTCCCGGCGCAGACCTCGTGCGGCGGCCCGTACACCACGCTGCCGACCAGCCCGGTCACCCGCGAGGCGCCCTACCTGTACACCGACGCCAGCGGCAACGCCGCTGTGTTCGTGCCCGCCGTGCAGCGCAACAGTTCCGGCATCAGCTGGGGCAGCGGCCAGACCGCCGGCCGCTCGATCCCGCTCAGCCAGTTCTTCGTCGCCACGCCGGCAAACAGCGCGGCGCAGATCAGCCTCGCCCTGGCCGAAGGCAAGAACCTCCTGCTGACGCCCGGGATCTACCACCTCCAGGGAACCATCCTGGTGTCGCGGCCCGACACCGTGGTGCTGGGGCTCGGCATGGCGACGCTGATCCCGCAGAACGGCCTGCCCGCCCTGGCCTCGCTCGACGGGCGCGGCGTGCTGATCGAGGGCGTCATCGTCGATGCCGGGCCGACGCGCTCGCCGGTGCTGCTGCAGCTCGGCACCGCGCTCGCCAACATCGTGGACCCGTTCCTCGGCAGCAACACGGCGGACGACCCGTCCGCGCTGTTCGACGTGTTCTTCCGCATCGGCGGCGCGGAAGCCGGCAGCGCCGGAACCGCCCTGGTGGTGGATGCCGACAACGCGCTGATCGACAACGTGTGGGCCTGGCGCGCCGACCACGGCACCGGCGTCGGCTGGACCCTCAACACCGCCGACACCGGCCTAGCCGTGAACGGCAACAACGTCACCGCCTACGGCCTGGCGGTGGAGCACTTCCAGAAGTACGAGGTGACCTGGAACGGCCAGAACGGCACCGACATCTTCTTCCAGAACGAGATGCCGTACGACCCGCCGAGCCAGGCCGCCTGGAGCGAGGCGCCCGGCGTGGACGGCTGGGCGGCATTCAAGGTGGCAGACGGGGTGCGCTCCTTCCACGGCTACGGCATGGGCAGCTACAGCAACTTCGACCTGGGCGTGAACATCCTCGCCGCCAACGCCTTCGAGGTGCCGTCCGGCCTGCCGGCGGGGAGCCTGAACGACCTGCTGACGGTGTTCCTGAACCCGGCCTCGTCGGGCGGCATCCTGAACGTCGTCGACAACACCGGCGGCGCCTCGACCGGCGCCAACCCGGACGTTCCAGTCACCGTCACCAGCTATCCCTGACGGCCGGGCACCGCCACGCGACCGGGTCACGTGGCGGTGCCAGCTCGAACAGGGCGGCGGCGAGCCCGGCGACGTGGCCCGACCAGGCAAGCCGGTCGCGCCAGCGGGCGGGGACGCCGCTCGCCCCGTACAGCGCGCCGGCGAGCTGGCCTGCGGTCGCCGCCACGCTGTCGGCGTCGTCGGCCAGGTTGGGGGCCAGGTTAGGGGCCAGCAGCACCGCGTCGGCGAAGCTGTCGGTGTGCCAGACCGATCACAAGGCGGCTTCCAGCGTGTCGATCACGTAGCCCGAGGAGCGGATCTGTCCGCGCCCCTTCCCCTTGTACTCGCCGGCGTTGATCAGGAGGTTGCGCGGCGACAGGGACAGGACCTTCGGCAGGAGGCAGTCCCCCTTGCCCGTCCCGTTCAGCGCGTGGTGCAGCAGCACGGCGAAGAGCTGGCAGGGGTTCTGCGCTTCCGCGGCATTGTACGTGACGCCCGACTGGGACCAGGCCTGATCCCAGGAGCGGCGCAGCGAATGCCGGTTGTGGATCGCGATCGGGGCCAGGCGGATCAGCGAGCCGTTGCCGGCGGTGTCAGGGGCGGCGTTGCCGACGAAGCGGCCGTTGCGCAGCCAGGCCTCCAGGGCAATGCGGGTGGCGCCGCCGATGTCGAATCAGCGGCCGTCATGCTGTTCTCGCCGTCCCGGTACCAGCGCGACAGGCGCCTGGCGAAGTCGGGCAGGTCGAGCCGGCGCTCGGCAAGGAGGCTGTCGGCGAGGCAGAACGCCACGCTGGTGTCGTCGGTCCACTCGCCCGGAAGCAGGTCGACCGGACCGCCGCCGGTCATGTCGGCGACATGGGTCCGGTCGCGGGGCCGGAACTCCAGCGTGGTGCCGACCGCGTCGCCCACCGCCAGCCCCAGCAGCGCGCCCAGGGCACCGTCACGTTTGTCCGCCTTGGTCACATCGGGATAGGCCGGCTCGTCGAGCCAGTGCGGCGTGGCCGGCTGCGTTCCGTGGTCCCGCAGGCGACGGGGACAGGCGACGGTAGCGGATCACATGAGGAAGAAGCTCGCCGCCTGCGGCATGGAGGTCGATCACCTCGACATCTCCTGCGGGACCCGAGGTCCGTGAACGATGTTCACATGGCACCCCGTCGCCAGATACGCCTCGCGCCCCGGACCGTCACCGAAGGTCATCAGGGCCGCCACGCCGACCTATCATACAGCTCCGGAATGACCTAGCATCGGGTCGGCGCTGCCAAGAGCGCCGACCACAAGAACAAGAAGCCGGAGGATACACATGCGTCGCCTGATCCAGGCCGCCCTCGTGGGCGCGGCCACCCTGTCCCTGCTCGGCGCGCCGGCGGGCGCGCAGCAGAAGAAGTCGCTCGCCCTGATCACCAACGTGTCGGCCGACTTCTGGACCGTTGCCCGCGCCGGCGTCATGAAGGCGCAGGGCGAGCATCCCGACTTCGCCATGCAGGTCATCGTCACCGGCCAGGCGACCGCGGCCGAGCAGCGTCGCGAGCTCGACGACCTGCTCGCGTCGGGCATCGCCGGCATCTCCATCTCCGCCATCGACCCCAAGAACTCCACGGAGGAGTTCAACAAGGTCGCCAGCCACGCTGTCCTGTTCACCACCGACAGCGACGCCCCGAACTCCAGCCGCGTGCTGTACATCGGCACCGACAACAAGGCGGCCGGCCTGCAGGCCGCCAGCGAGATCAGGAAGGCGCTGCCCCAGGGCGGCAAGATGATGGCCTTCGTCGGCACCATGGACGCCGACAACGCGCGCGAGCGGGTCGAGGGGATCAGGCAGGGGCTGCAGGGCTCCAACGTCCAGATCGTTGACATCCGCACCGACGGCGGCGACTTCGCCAAGGCGAAGGCCAACGTCCAGGACGCGCTGGCCAAGGGCGGCCTCGACCTCCTGGTCGGCCTCTACAACTACAACACGCCGCAGATCTACTCTGCCGTGAAGGATGCCGGCATGTCCGGCAAGATCAAGGTGGTCGGCTTCGACGAGGACGCCCAGACCCTGCGCGGCGTCGCCGACGGCACCATCCAGTCGACCATCGTCCAGCAGCCGTTCGAGTTCGGCTACCAGTCCATGACCGACCTGGTGAAGTACATCAACGGCGACAAGTCGTTCATCCCCGCCAACCACCTGATCATCATCCCCACCCGCATCATCCAGAAGGACAACGTGCACGACTTCCAGCAGAGCATGCGCCGGATGCTGAGCGCCAAGTAAGCCAAAGGGGATGTCTCCTTCGCCGCTGCTGTCCCTGGTCGGGATCAGCAAGTCCTATGCCGGCGTGAGAGCCCTCGAGGAGGTCAGTCTTTCGGTCGAGGCCGGCACCGTCCTGGGCCTCATCGGCGAGAACGGCGCCGGCAAGTCGACGCTGATGAAGGTCCTGGGCGGCGTGGTGCAGCCGAGTGCCGGCAGCATCGTCGTCGACGGGGTCGCCCACGACACCATGACGGTGGCGAGCGCCGCCCGCGCCGGCATCGCCTTCGTGCACCAGGAACTGACCGTCCTCGACAACCTCGACGTCGCCGCCAACATCTTCCTCGGCCGCGAGGCGGTCGCGGGCGGCCCGCTCCGGCTCGTCCGCAACAAGCGCATGCACGACCGGGCGCGTCCGCTGCTCCAGCGTCTCGGCGCCGATTTCGGACCCGAGACCAGCGTGTCGCGGCTGCTGATCGCCCAGCGCCAGCTGGTCGAGATCGCCAGGGCGCTGTCGGTGGACGCCCGCGTCATCATCATGGACGAACCCACCTCCAGCCTGACCCTGCAGGAGACCGACCGCCTGCTGCGGGTCATCGCCGAGCTGCGCGCGTCGGGCGTGTCGGTGATCTACATCAGCCACCGCCTGCACGAGGTGAAGCAGTGCGCCGACCGCGTGGTCTGCCTGCGCGACGGCCGCGTCGCCGGCGAGCTCGGGCACGACGAGATCGAGCACCACGCGATGATCCGGCTCATGATCGGCCGCGAGCTCCGCTCCCTCTACACCCCGCCGCGCGCGCCGCCCGGGGGCGAGCTGTGCGTCGTCGACCGCCTCGTCACCACCGCCTTTCCCGACCGCCACGTGTCGCTGGACGTCCGGCGCGGCGAGATCCTCGGCCTCGCCGGCCTGGTCGGCTCCGGCCGCACCTCGCTGGCCCGCGCCCTGTTCGGGGTCGACCCGATCCTGGGAGGCGAGGTCCGCCTGGCCGGCGAGCGGGTCACCGTCCGGTCTCCGCGGCAGGCCATCGGGCAGGGGATCTATCTCGTGCCCGAGGACCGCAAGCGCGAGGGCCTCGTGCTCGACATGCCGTTGTCGGAGAACATCTCGCTCGCCAGCCTGCACCGCTACGCCCGCTTCAACCTCGTCGACCGCGACGCCGAGACGGTCACCGCCCGCGCCCAGCAGGTCTCGCTCAGGATCAAGACCCCCGACGTTTCCGTGCATGCCGCGACCCTGTCGGGCGGCAACCAGCAGAAGGTGGTGCTCGCCAAGTGGCTCTCGATGGCGCCGCGTCTGATCATCTTCGACGAGCCCACGCGCGGCATCGACGTCGGCGCCAAGGGGGAGATCTACGCGCTGATGCGCGCACTCGCCGACGACGGCGTCGCCATCGTCATGATCTCGAGCGACATGGAAGAGGTGATCGGCGTGTCCGACCGCGTCGCCGTCATGCACGAGGGCGAGATCAGCGGCGTGCTCGACCGTGCCGACTTCTCCGAGATCAACGTCCTGCGTCTCGCCATCGGCCAGCCGGCCGAGCACCTGGAGTCCGTGTGATGGCCCGAAAGGATTGGGGGCTCCTGCTCCTCCTGATCGTGGTGGGGATCATCACCGCGATCCTCAACCCGCGCTTCCTGTCGGCGGTCAACCTGCTCGACATGGCCAACCTGATCGGCCTGTTCGGCATCTTCTCGATCGGCGAGGGCCTGGTGGTCATCACCGGGGGCATCGACCTGTCCGTCGGCTCGATGTTCTCCCTGCTCGGCGTCGTGTTCATCGACCTGCTGGTCAACCGCGGGATGCCCTGGCCGCTGGCCATCCTCGCCATCGTGGCCGGCGGCATCGTGCTCGGCGCGCTGCAGGGGCTGCTGGTGACCAAGGCGAAGCTGCAGCCCTTCGTCGTGACCCTGTGCGGCCTGCTGATCTACCGCGGCGCCGCACGCTACTACACCACCGACGCCACCATGGGATTCGGCTACAGCGACGACTTCGACTGGCTCGGCTGGCTCGCCTCGGGCCGAAGCTGGGGCATCCCGCACCCGTTCATCCTGCTGATCCTGGTCGCGGTCATCATGGGCGTGCTGCTGCACCGCTCCGTGTTCGGCCGCTACCTGTTCGCGATCGGCCGCAACGAGGAGGCCGCGCGCTTCTCGGGCATCCGCACCGGCGCGATCGTCACCGGCGCCTACATCATCAGCGGCGGCCTGGCCGGCCTCGCCACCATCTGCCTGGTGTTCTACACCGACTCCGTCTCGCCCTCGTCGTTCGGCAACTTCTACGAGCTCTACGCCATCGCCGCCGCGGTGCTCGGCGGCTGCAGCCTGCGCGGCGGCGAAGGCTCGATCATCGGCATCGTGCTGGGCACCGCCCTGCTCCAGGTGCTGCAGAACCTGGTCAACATCCTGGGCATCCCGAGCTCGCTCAACTTCGCGGTCATGGGCACCGTGATCCTGATCGGCGTCCTGGCCGACCAGCCGGTGATCCGGCGCGCGATCCCGTCGCTGCGCTCGCTGCGACAGGCGCGCGCGAGCTCGACGCCGAACCAGACCCGGGTGGCGCCCTGAGCTTCAGCGACCTGACCTTCAGCGACCTGCGGCACCCGCCGCCGCGGCCATACGGCGCTGCGCAGCCGCGTCCACCGGCAGGGTGGTGTCGGTCAGCGCCACCCCCTGCCAGCCGGCGCCCAGTGCGGTGAACAGCCCGATCGCGTCGTCGAGACGCGACAGCTCGGCCAGTGCCTGGAGGTTCTGCGCCGCGTAGGTCGCGCGCTCGCTGGTCAGCACGTCGAGGAAGCCGCTCAGCCCGGCCCCGTACAACCGGCGCGCCCGGTCCAGCGCCAGCGCGTCGTCCGCCGCCGCCCGGCGCAGGGTCTCGGTACGCTCCTGGTCGTTGCGATAGGCCACCAGCCGGTCCTCGACCTCGCGGAAGCCCCCCAGCACCGCCTGCTCGTAGCCGAGCCGGGCGACTTCCGCATCGGCGCGCGCCTCGCGCACCTGCGCCGACAGGCTGCCGCCGTGCCAGATCGGGATGCTCGCCTCGATCAGCAGGGACCAAGCCAGGCTGCTGGCGGTGAGCAGCTCGTGGATCATGCTGGACTGCGGCGTGAAGGAGAGCGGCAGGGTGAAGCTCGGGTAGAGCTGTGCCACCGCGACGCCGATCCGCGCCGTGGCCTGCGCATACTGCCGCTCCGCCTGCCGGATGTCCGGCCGGTTGGCGATCACCATCGAGGGCAGCGTCACCGGCAGCGGCGGCACCGCGGGCAGCGGCGCCGGCTCGGTCAGCCGGGCCTCCTCGGCGCCCGGCATCTGCCCGCACAGCACCGCGATGGCGTGCGCCAGCTGGGCGATCTGGGTCTGCAGCGGCGGCCGCGTCGCCTGCTCGGTTTCCAGCTCCGCCTGCGCCTGCGCCACCTGCAGCGTGGTGCCGAGCCCCTGGGCGTAGACCTTGCGGCTCAGCTGGAGCCCTTCCGCCGCCGCCCGGACGTTGCGGTCGGCGATCCCGAGCTGCAGCTGGGCGGCGCGCAGCGTCACGTAGTCGCCGGCGAGCTCGGACAGGATCGTCAGCAGCAGGCCGCGCCGCTGCTCGATCCCGGCTTCCAGCGCCGCCTGCTGCGCTTCCACCGAACGGCGCAGCCGGCCGAACAGGTCGAGCTGCCAGGACGCGGTGCCGCCGTACTGCCAGAACCGGTTGTCGGAATCGACGCCGGGCAGCGGCGGGAACTCCAGCGTGGTGCTGAAGCGCTGGATCCCGGCGGCGGGCGTCAGGTCGACCTGCGGGTAGAGCTGTCCCCTGATCTGGTCGCGCAGCGCGCGCGCCGCCAGCAGCCGCTGTCCGGCCATCGCCAGCTGCCGGTTGCCGGCGATCGCCTCCGCCACCAGCGCGTCCAGCAGCGGGTCGTGGAAGCCAGCCCACCAGTCGCGCATCTGCGCCTCGGTGCGGGCGATCTCGTCCGGGCTCGCCGCGTGCTCGGTCCAGTTCGCCGGCACCCCGGCCATGCGCGGCGGATCGTAGCGCGGGCCGACCATGCATCCCTGCAGCAGCAGGAGGGCCGACAGGCAGGCCCGGTGCCGCGGCCGCCCCGCGGCCGGGGCCATCCTCATCGACCGGTCACAGGTGGTCCTGCAGCCAGCTCGGCAGCCGCCCCGCGTTGTGCGCCTCCGCCCCCACCGCCACCGAGCAGGTCATGCCGGCGGCCAGCGTCACGCCCGGCGGCACGCGGTCGATGCCGATCCTGACCGGGATGCGCTGCGCCAGACGCACCCAGGTGAACACCGGGTTCACGTCCTGCAGCCCCTCCCGGTCGGGACCTCCGTTCTGGTCGTTGATGCCGCCGGCGACGCTGTCGACGTGGCCGCCCAGGATCGGGGCGAAGCCCATCAGCTTGATCCGCACCGGGTCGCCGACATGGATGCGGGCGAGCTTGGTTTCCTCGAAATAGCCGTAGATCCAGAACGAGTCCGCGTCGATCACCGCCACCCGCGCCTGCCCCGCGGTGGCGTAGTCGCCGACCCGGAGCAGCAGGTTGGTCACCGGGCCGTTCACCGGCGAGTACAGCGTGGCGCGCTGGAGGTTGAGCCGGGCGGTGTCGAGCTGTGCCTGTGCCGCCGCCACGGCGGCCTGCTGCGTCGCCGCGGTGGAGGCGAACTGCGCCTGCTCCTCCGCCGACACGATGCCGGCCAGGCCCTGGCGCCGCCGCACGTCGGACTGGCGCAGCCGCAGCTCCTCGCGCGCGCTGTCCAGCCGCGCCTGCGCTTCGGTGATCGACAGCCGGAACCGGGTCGGGTCGATCACGAACAGCGGGTCGCCCTTGCGCACCACCTGGTTGTCGCGCACCGGCACCGCCACCACGGTTCCCGAGACCTCCGGCGCGATGTCGACCACGTAGGCCCGCACCCGTCCGTCGCGGGTCCAGGGCGAGACCATGTAGGTGCGCCAAAGGCTGCTGCCGAGCACCGACGCGGCCGCCACCACCACGAGCGTCAGGACGACGCGGACCACTGCGCGCAGGACGATCATCACGAGCCCCCGGCTCCGGAACGCGCGGCCAGGGCGAGCTGCACCGGCCGGGACCGCTTGCCCCAGGCCGCGGCTACTTAGACGACGGGGGCGCGATATGCCATCGGCCGGCCGGGTCCGGGCCGGAAACCGGATCCGGGGGAATGGAGCGGAACGGGACCAGAGGCGGCCGTGGCAGCGCCCACCACGTCACTGCCTGCCGTGCCGCAGGGCCGGTCGGCCGATGCGGAACGTCCGGCCGCGACGGGATCCGCCGCTGCCGGCCAGGCTGCCCTTCATGGCGGCCTGAACGGAACCGGATGACGAGGCATGGGGAATGCGGATGCGCGTTGCGCCGTCGAGGCGGCGATCGCCCATCAGCGGTCGGTACCGGAGGAAATCCCGCCGTCCGGCGTCGGGAAACGCGCTGCCGAGCCGGAAGCGCCGTCTCAGGTCGAGGCGAGCCGCTCCCCGAGCACCATCCATCCCGCCGGCTCCCTGATCAGGCCGGCGACGTCGTACGCGCCCAGCACCCGGGTCATGCCGCGCCGCCTGAACACCTCGGCGAAGATGCGCGAGGCCGGTCCGGCGGAAAGCGACGCCGCCGGCTCCCGTCCCGGCACCGGCCTGCCTTGCGTAGGGCGGGTGCCGGGCGCGAACGGGCGCGAGAAGCTCACCGGCATCCGGGGTCCCGCCACCGCGGCGATCGTCTGCTCCCCGAACGCGCGCCAGTGGATCTCCAGGGCGGCGAGGTAGCAGGCCTCCGCCAGGCCGATCTTGATCCCGAGCCCGGCTGCGGCGCCGATGATGGTCGCGATCGGGCCTGCGAACGGCACCGGCGTCGCCGCCGACACGATCCCGAGCGCGCGGCTGCCTCCCTTGGCGGCCTTGGCCTTCATGATGATGTCGCACCAGCCGATGATGGTGGTGCTCTTCTGCGGCACCGACTCCGCGATCGCCCTGATCTTGAGCCAGTGGATCAGGGTTGAGCCGGCGGCGTTGAGGTGGCGCGTGGTGTTCAAGACGTTGACGCCGCCGGTATGCGCCGACGCCACCCCGCCGCCGATGCCCACCAGGCCGCTGCCGATGGTCTTGTAGTCGCGGGTCCGCAGGTAGGCCTGGGTGAGCGGGGACCTCGTCTCGTCGCTGGTGAACGTCGTGACGCCGGCGTGTCCCGAAGCGGCGGCAGGCGCGGGCGCATCGTGCCCCTCCTTCCCGTCCTCCTTGTCAACGTGGCCGTTGGCGACGAACCACGGGTTCGGCTTCACGTCGACGTCCTTCGACCGCAGCTTGGCGTCGAAGCCCATCCGATACAGCGTCTGCATCCCGCCATTCGCCAGGCCCGGCTTGCCCACGCTGGTCGCCGGAACCATGGCCAGGGTGCTGGCGAGGATGTCGGCCGCCGCGAACGCCGCGTCCTTGCCGTCGGGCTTCGCCTGCGCGTCGAGATCCAGGAAGTCCTGGTCGAGGTTCTGCTGCCGGATCGATGCCATGTCGGCGCGGGGATCCGCCGGTCCGGCGGCATAGCTGAAATCGGCCCGACTGCCGGACCCTGCTGCAGGTGGCGGTGCCGCCATTGCCATGACCTGTCCTTTCGATCCCGCTCCGGAACAGGATCGGCGAAACCGGCCGTGATCGCAATCGTTCGGGGGCGCCGCAGGGTCAGCCGGCGTGGTGCGGCGATGGCAGCAGGTCGCGGCAGAAGCCGATGAACGCCCGCACCTTGGCGGGAACGTGGCGTCGTGACGGGTGCACCGCGTAGAGCGGGAACGTCTCGTCGGGCCAGTCGGGGAACAGGTCCACGAGCTGCCCGCCGGCAAGGAGGTCCTCGATCCCGAAGGCCATGACCTGGGCCACGCCAGCTCCGGCCAGGCAGGCGTTCAGCATGGTGTCCACGTCGGCCAGGACGAGCCGCCCCGCCGTCGCCACCGGCAGGATCTCGCCGCCGCGCCGGAACTCCCAGGAGGAGGGCCGTCCGGTGCCGGCGTCGCGGAACTGGATGCAGTCGTGCCGGACGAGCTCCCCGGGACGGGACGGGCGAGGATGGCGCGCGAGATAGGCTGGTGCCGCGACGGTCACGATGCGTGTCTCCAGCAGCCTGGTGGCCACGGTGGAGGAGCGCGACGGCGGCCCGAAGCGGAGCGCCAGGTCGATGCCGTCGCCGACCAGGTCACCGATCGCCTCGCGTGTCAGCAGCTCGAGCTCGAGCTCCGGATGCGCGGCCAGGAACGCGGGCAGCGCGGCAGCCAGCACCCGGCGCGCCAGGAAGCCGTCCACGTCCACCCGCAGGCGGCCGCGCACCGCCGCTCCGGCGCCGGAGGCGCGTGCCGCGACCTGCTCGATCTCGTCCAGCAACGGGGCGGCCGCGTCGTAGAAGCGCCGGCCCTCGTCGGTCAGCCGCAGGGCGCGCGTGGTGCGGTCGAGCAGCCGCACCCCGAGCCGCGCTTCCAGCCGCGCCACCGCCCGGCTGACGCCGGAATCCGACAGGCCGAGCGCGTCAGCCGCGCGGACGAAGCTGCCTGCCTCCACCACCGCCGCCAGGACGCCGAGGCCGGTCAGGAGGCGGGTGTCGAAGCTCACGGCATTCCTGCGGTTCGGTCAGGAATGATCTGACACAACCGCACTTAAATCAGAAGCCTCGTTGCGGGATCATCGCGCGTCAGAAGGAGGACACGACATGTTCGCAATCACCGGGATCACGGGACAGGTTGGCGGTGCGGTGGCGCGGCAACTGCTCGACGCCGGGCATCCCGTCCGGGCCGTGCTGCGCGACCGGGCGAAAGGCGGAGGCTGGGCCTCGCGGGGCTGCGAGGTGGCGCTGGCGGAGATGACGGAGACCGAGGCCCTGGCACGAGCCTTCGCTGGCGCGGAGGCGGTGTTCGTCCTGATCCCGCCGGTGTTCGACCCGGTGCCGGGCTTCCCGGAGGTGCGGCGCGTGATCGCGTCGCTGGTGGCGGCGCTGGGCCGCACCAGGCCAGGCCGGGTCGTCTGCCTGTCCACGATCGGGGCACAGGCGACGCGTCCGAACCTGTTGTCCCAGCTGGGGCTGGTGGAGGAGGCGCTGGGATCGCTCGGCCTGCCGGTCGCCTTCGTGCGGGCTGCCTGGTTCATGGAGAACGGCGCTGCGGATGTCCGTTCCGCGGTGCGGGAAGGAGTGATCCGCAGCTACCTGCAGCCGCTCGACAAGCCGGTCCCCATGGTGGCGACCGCCGACATCGGCGCGGTCGCGGCCGGGCTGCTGCGCCAGGGCTGGGACGGTCGGCGGATCGTCGAGCTCGAAGGCCCGCGGCGGGTGGCGCCGGAGGAGGTCGCCGCCGCGCTGTCCGGGCTGCTCGGCCGCCCGGTGCGGATCGAGCCCGTGCCGCGCGGGGCGTGGGAGGCGGAGTTCCGGTCCGGCGGGGCGGTGAACCCGACCCCACGGGCGCAGATGATCGACGGCTTCAACGAGGGCTGGATCGAGTTCGAGAGCGGCGAGGCGGGCTCCATGAAGGGCCGGACGCCGATCGAGGCGGTGCTGCGCGACCTCGCGGCGCACGGCTGAGCGGAGCGGGACATGGCACGCGTCCTCGTCACCGGGTCCTCGACCGGGCCTGGCCTCATGGCAGCACGAAGGCTGATCGGACAGGGGCACGCAGTCGTGCTGCACGGGCGCGACAGGGCGGCGCTGGCGCGGCGACGAGAGCTATGCCGAGAGCAAGCTGTACGACACGGTTCTCGCCTTCGCGGTGGCGCGGCGCTGGCCGGGCGTGCTGTCGAACGCGCTGGAGCCCGGCTGGGTGGGCGACCCAGACGCGCCGGACGACGATCCGGCGGCACGGGTGAGCGGGCAGCATGTCCACCACCTGCCGCCATGCGACCCGAACCCGGCGGCACGGGACGGGCGGGGGCAGGACGTCCTCCTCCGGGTCTGCGCGAGGCTATCCGGGATCGCGCCGCCGGCGTGAACAGGCGGCGCGTGTCCGTTCGGCTCACACGTACATCACCAGCAGCGACAGCACGCAGACGTAGAGGGCGAACTCCAGCAGCGGCAGGTGCCAGGTCCAGCGCGCCAGCCCGCTGGACCAGATCAGCGCGCGCAACGCCAGCGTGACCGGCACCGCCAGCAGGGCGTAGGCGACGATCGGCGCGAACAGCACCCCGCCCAGGTGCAGCTCCGTCAGCATCCCTGCCTCGCCAGCGCGCCGCGGCGGTCGACCAGAGGGCCCGCCTTGGCGAGCAGCAGCGCGGCCTCGCCCAGCGTGCCGACCAGCAGCCGGACCGGATGCGGCGACGCGGCAGGTGCCGCGTCGGGTGCTGGCAGCAGCGGCTCCGACGCACGGACCGCC
>CAXUEL010000044.1:0-18253 GCA_964249915.1 uncultured Acetobacteraceae bacterium
TTCAGGCCGGGCTCGACGCCAGGAGCATCGTCCAGGTCGCGCTCGAAGCGCTGGGCGTGGCGGACGCCGGCAGCCCCACCGTCACCGGCCTCGCCGGCAGGTGAGGAAGCGGGCGGACCAGCTGCTGGTCGAGCGCGGCCTGGTCGAGACCCGGACGCGGGCGCAGGCGCTGATCCTGGCCGGGCTGGTGTTCAGCGGCGAGACCCGGATCGACAAGGCCGGCGACGCCCTGGCCGACGACGCGCCGCTCTCGCTGCGCGGCCAGGACCACCCCTGGGTGTCGCGCGGCGGGCTGAAGCTGGCGCACGCGCTGGCCTGTTTCGCCCTGTCGCCGGACGGGCGGATCTGCCTCGACGTCGGCGCCTCCACCGGCGGCTTCACCGACGTGCTGCTGGCGCATGGCGCGGCAAAGGTGCACGCCGTCGACGTCGGGCACGGCCAGCTCGCCTGGAAGCTGCGCAACGATCCCCGCGTGGCGGTGCACGAGAAGCTGAACGCCCGCACCCTGACCGCGAGCGAGGTCCCCGACCCGGTCGGTGCCCTGGTGTGCGACGCGAGCTTCATCGGGCTGCGCACCGTCCTGCCGGCGCCCCTCGCGCTATGCGTCCCCGGCGCCTGGGCGGTCGCCCTGATCAAGCCGCAGTTCGAGGCGGGACGGGCAGCGGTCGGTGCCCGCGGCGTGGTGCGGGACCCCGCCGTTCACCAGGAGGTCTGCGACGGCATACGCACCTGGTGGGACAACCTGCCAGGCTGGGCCGTGCTGGGAATCGAGCCGAGCCCGATCACCGGCCCGGAAGGCAACCGCGAGTTCCTCCTGGCAGCGCGCAGGGTTTGAACAGCGTTCAAATATGGCCGGCCTGCTGCAGGTCGTGGTGCGACACCTCGGCCAGCAGCTCCCACACCCGCGCCGGCTCCATCGGGACGTCGAGGTCGTTCAGCAGGTGGTCGAGCTCGTCCAGCTTCGCGCGGTATTCCTGGTCGTTCATTGCCGAGCTCCGTCCGGTGTCCACCACGATGCCGGCTTCATCATGATGGCGAACGTGGCGCCAATGTGACACGTTCTTATAAATGGCCGGTCGGCGCGCGTGCTCGCGCCGAGTTGATCGAGGGATAGGCGGCCCTTGTCCCGCGTAACCCTCGCGCCATCTGCACTGCCTGTCGCTGCCGGACCCGCCATGACCCCGAACCCCGCTTCGCACGACGACCACGACCTGTCCGCGTCGGAGCGGGAGCGCATCCTGGCCAAGGCCGCCCTGTTCGCGCCGCCGGCGCCGGTGCTGCCGGACGGGCGGCGCGAGATCGTCGGCCTGTCGCGCGACGAGCTGACCGAGGCGCTGGTGGCGATCGGCGAGAAGCCGTTCCGCACCAAGCAGGTCTGGCATTGGGTCTACCACCAGGGCGTCACCGATTTCGCCGCCATGAGCACCCTGGCCAGACCGCTGCAGGAGAAGCTGGCCGCCCGGTTCGTGATCGGCCGTCCCGACGCGGCGGTGGTGCAGACTGCGGCAGACGACACGCGAAAATTCCTGTTCCGCTTCCGCGACGGCCAGGAAGCCGAGACCGTCTACATTCCCGACCGGCGCGAGGACCGGGGTGCCGTATGCATCTCCTCCCAGGTCGGTTGCACCCTGTCTTGCCGCTTCTGCCACACCGGCACCCAGCGGCTGGCCCGCAACCTGGGTCCGGCCGAGATCGTCGGCCAGTTCATGGCCGCGCGCGACAGCTACGGCGAGTGGCCGAGCCCGCACGGCGAGACGCCGCGCCTGCTGTCCACGATCGTGCTGATGGGCATGGGCGAGCCGCTGTACAATTACGAGAACGTCGCGAAGGCGATGCGCATCGTGATGGACGGCGAGGGCATCGGCCTGTCGCGCCGCCGCATCACCCTGTCCACCTCCGGCGTGGTGCCGATGATGGACCGCTGTGGCACGGAGCTCGGCGTCAACCTGGCGGTCAGCCTGCATGCCGTCACCGACGAGCTGCGCGACGAGATCGTGCCGCTGAACCGCAAGTATCCCCTCGCCGAGCTGATCGCCGCCTGCCGGCGCTATCCGGCCGCCTCCAACGCGCGCCGCATCACCTTCGAGTACGTGATGCTCGACGGGGTGAACGACAGCGAGGCGGAAGCGCGCGCCCTGGTGCGGCTGATCGCCGGCATCCCGGCCAAGGTGAACCTGAT
The DNA here is from genome assembly GCA_964249915.1 of uncultured Acetobacteraceae bacterium. GTDB lineage: Bacteria > Pseudomonadota > Alphaproteobacteria > Acetobacterales > Acetobacteraceae > Lichenicola. The sequence goes on from CAXUEL010000044.1 coordinate 2,180, forward strand.
CCCGTTCAACCCCTGGCCGGGCAGCCAGTACCGGCCCTCGACCCGGCAGCGGCTGGCGCGGTTCGCCGAGATCGTGACGGAGGCCGGCTTTGCTTCGCCGATCCGCACCCCGCGCGGCCAGGACATCCTGGCCGCCTGCGGCCAGCTGCGCACCGAGAGCAGGCGGGAGCGGCCGGCGGCCTGAGCCGAGGGGAACCCCCTGCCCGCCCGGCACGTCTCCACCGGGAGCGCAGGAGGCTCTTCCGCCATGGCAGACCACGGACAAACGACCGGCAACGTTCCGGTCGAGGGCATCGATCCGGGCGGCACGCACAAGGCGCCGGGCGGCAACGCCCTGAAGAAGGGCCCAGGCGACCACCCAGGCGCCGCCCCGCCGGTGGAAAGCGGCGACCGCAACACGGCGCCCAACCCCGACATCCACGACGACGACCACGCCGGACACGGCAGCCACGAGCACCGCTCTGTTTGAGCCGGCCCTGTTCGACCGGCTGCACGCATCGCTGCCGGAGATCGAGGCCGAAGCCGGACGCTGCGACCGCGACGGGGCGTTCCCGGAGCGAGGCATCGCGCTGCTTCGCGAGGTGGGCATCCTGTCGGCTCCTTTACCAACCAGCGCCGACGGGCTCGGGCTCGGTACCGAGCCCGCCGGGGCCCTCGGGATGCTGCGCCTGCTCCGCCTGGTCGGGGCTGCCAACCTGTCGCTCGGGCGGCTGTTCGAGGGCCACGTCAACGCCCTGAAGCTGCTCGTGCGCTACGGCACCACCGTCCAGGTGCAGGACGCTGCCACCGCGATCAGCGATGGGGCTTTGTTCGGGATCTGGGTCACCGAAGGTTCCGACGGGCTGTGCTACACCCAGGACACGCCGAACGGTCCGCTCCGGCTCGAGGGCGCCAAGCTATTCGCGTCCGGTGCGGCGCAGGTGACCCACCCGCTGGTCACCGCATGCTCGCCGGCGGGCGACATCCGGATGATGGTGGTGCCGCTCGGACGCGAGCGGGCCGCAAGCGCCATGCCGGCCCCGCTCGCCGGCATGCGCGGCGCCTGCACCGGGCGGCACGACTTTTCCGGCCTGCTCCGGCCGGCAGAGGTGCTGATCGGAGCACCCGGGGACTACCTGCGCCAGCCAGAATTCTCCGCCGGTGCCTGGCGCGGCATGGCGGTGGCCCTGGGCGGGATCGACCGGCTCGTGTCGCTGTTCTGCGCCGCGCTCGCCGCCCGCGGCCGGGATGGCAACCCGCACCAGCAGAACCGCATCGGCGAGGCGCTGATCGCGCAGGAAACCGCGTCGCTGTGGACGCGCAAGGCGGCCCTGGTGGCGGAAGGCGACCGGTTCGAGCCGGGCGACGTGGCCGCCACCGTCAACCTGGCGCGGATCGCCTGCGAGACCGCCGGCCTCGACGTGATCCGGCTGGTGCAGCGCGGGCTCGGCCTGTCGGCGTTCCTGTCCGGCAGCCCGGTCGAGCGGGTGCTGCGCGACCTCGCCACCTACCTGCGTCAGCCGGCACCGGACGAGACCCTGGTCGAGGGCGCCGCCTGGTTCGCAGGCCGTACCCTGCCGGACGCCGACGCTCCATGACCGGGCGTCCGGCGGGCGCGCTGCATGACGGGTTCCGGTCGCTGCCGCTGGCGCCCCTGGACCGGATCGTGCCCGGCACCGCCCTGGTGCTGGCGCCGCATCCCGACGACGAAAGCCTCGGCTGCGGCGGCCTGATCGCCGAGGCGTGTTCCGCCGGCCGGCCGCCGCTGGTGGTGGTGGCGACCGACGGCGCCGGCTCGCACCCGAACTCGCCCACCTGGCCGGCGCCGCGGCTGCGCGACCGGCGCGAGGCGGAAACCCGGGACGCGGTCGCCTGCCTCGGCCTGCCGCCCGACCGCCTCGCCTTTCTCCGCCTGCCCGACACCCGCGCCCCGCGCGAGGGGCCGGCGTTCGACCGGGCGGTGGACCGGCTGGCCGCGCTGGCCGCCTCCCATCGCTGCGACACGATCCTGGCGCCGTGGCGGCACGACCCGCATTGCGACCACGAGGCGGCCTGGCTGATGGCGGAGGCCCTGGCGGCACGACACGGGCAGCGCCTGCTGGCCTACCCGGTCTGGGGCTGGCTGATCGCGCCGGACACCGTGCTCGACGCGCCCGCACCCGAGGGCTGGCGGCTGTCGATCGCGGCCCACCTGCCGGCCAAGGCGCAAGCGATCCGCTCGCACCGGACGCAGTACGACGGGCTGATCGACGACGATCCGGGCGGGTTCCGCCTGCCGACGGCGCTGTTGTCGGTGTTCGAGGCGCCGTTCGAGGTGTTCCTGTCGTCATGAGCGAGCCGAGCTGGACGGCCGACGTGTTCGAGCGGATCTACGCCGAGCGCGCCGATCCCTGGGGCTTCGAGAGCAGCCCGTACGAGCACGCCAAGTACGCCGACACCCTGTCGGCCCTGGACGGGCGCCGCTACCGCAACGGGCTGGAGCTGGGCTGCTCGATCGGGGTGATGACCGAGGCGCTGGCGGCACGCTGCGACGCCCTGCTGGCGATCGACATCAGCGACGCCGCGCTGGCACGCGCCCGGACCCGCTGCGCGGCGCTGCCCGGCGTGCGCTTCCTGCAGGCCGCGCTGCCGGACGGGCTGCCGACGCTTCCTGCGGGCTGCTGCGACCTGCTGGTGCTGTCGGAGCTGCTCTACTTCCTGAATCCGGGCGACATCGACCGGCTGATGTCCGGGGTGCTGGCCGCCGCCGCGCCGGACGCCGCAGTCCTGCTGGTGAACTGGACCGGGCCCACCAACACGCCGTGCACCGGCGACGAGGCGGCGGAGCGTGCCCGCGCCTGCTGCGCCGACGCAGGCCGCCGCGTGTCGGAACCGCTGCGGCGGGACGGCTACCGGATCGACCGGATCGGCTGAACGCCGGTCGCCTCGACCCTGCCCGGCACGTGCCCGCTCATCCCGGACCCGGCAACGTGTCCCTGACGTCGCCAGCCAGCGCCGCGTTGTGCCGATCGGACCGGACCGCCTGGCCTGGCCGTCCCGCCGCCCTGGGAAACCTCGCCCCGGCCGCGTGATCCAGCCGGCGGACGATCCGGGCAGCCTCGTCGTGGTGCCGCGCGAGCTGGGCGCGACGGACCGAATGCCGGCGCAGCGACGCGCTTTCCGCCTCGACACGGGCCCAGGCGGTGCCGAAGCACGGTTCCTCCAGCCACCGCCCGACCAGGCCCGGCGGCAGCGAGACCCGGGCGGCGTAGGCGGACAGCGCCGCCGCGTCGGGCAGCCCGGCCAGACGCAGGTCCCGCAGGACGCGCAGGGCCGCGCGCGCTTCCGCACGCCGCAGGCAGTCCCCGGCCGGTTCCAGGCTGTCGTCGAGCATCTCGTCCTGTCGCAGCACGCGCCGGGCGATGGTCTCGGCCATGCCGCCGGGCGCCCGGCCGACGGTGCGTCCCGACACCGTTACCACCGCGTCCGGGGCGTGGCGGATCCGCCGGTCGGCGCGACGCAGCGCGTGGAGGAAGCCGCGATCCTCGCCCGACGGCAGCGCCGGCACCCCGCCCACCAGCGCGGAGGCGGCGGCGGTGACGGCGATGCTGGCGCCGGAATGCTCGACGTGGCGCGGCCAGGGGTCGGCCGGGTCGGGATCGACCAGGTGGTGGATCCGGTCGAGCAGGGTGGCGTAGGCGACCTCGGCGTCGTCGTCGCGGTGCAGGTGCGCCGGGATGGCGAGCGCCTCGACCGGATCGATGGCGGCGCGTCCGCACACCACGTCGGCGCCCTGCGCCAGGGCGCGCAGGTTGGCAGAAAGCCAGTCCGGCCGCGCGGTGCCGTCCGCGTCGGTGGTGAACAGGATGCCGTCCGGACCCGCCAGCCCGGCCGCGATCTCCATCGCCTCGCGACGCGCGGTGCCGGCATGGGCGAAGGCGCGTGGATACAGCCGCTCGACGCAGCACAACTCGAACGGCAAGCGCGCTGCGGCCTCCCGGGCGCGGGCGGCGGTGTCGTCGGTGCAGTTGTTGAGCAGCAGCACGACGTGGTCGAAGGCCGCGCGCTCCTGCGCGCCCAGCGCACGCAGGCAGGGGACTATGCGGTCCGCCTCGTCGCGCGCCGGGATCGCGACGACGAGCGGGCGTGCAAGGAGGCGGTCGAAGCTCGGCACCGACGATCCCGATCTGCGAGAGCGTCCGGACCGGCGCGCTTCGTCGCAGCAACGACCGGATCGGAGCGCCGGTTCCGGCCGGTGCCGCTTTTCCGCCCCGGGCCTCGCCCTCGCGACGCCTTTTCCGGCCGGGGTGCGGATGCTACGGGACCAGCACCGGTTTGGGCGACGCAGTGCCCGCCGCGCCCGAGGACGCCCGCATGGCCGCCAGGAACGTCAAGAAGGTCGTGCTCGCCTATTCCGGCGGCCTCGACACCAGCGTGATCCTGCGCTGGCTGCAGCTGACCTACCGCTGCGAGGTGGTGACCTTCACCGCCGACCTCGGCCAGGGCGAGGAGCTGGAGCCGGCTCGCGCCAAGGCCGAGCTGTTCGGGGTGAAGGAGATCTTCGTCGACGACCTGCGCGACACCTTCGTGCGCGACTTCGTGTTCCCGATGTTCCGCGCCAACACCGTCTACGAAGGCCAGTACCTGCTCGGCACCTCCATCGCCCGGCCGCTGATCGCGCAGCGGCAGATCGAGATCGCCGAGATGGTGGGCGCCGATGCGGTCGCGCACGGCGCCACCGGCAAGGGCAACGACCAGGTGCGGTTCGAGCTGTCCTACTACGCGCTGAAGCCCGACGTGACGGTGATCGCGCCGTGGCGGGAATGGGATCTCACCTCGCGCACGAAGCTGCTGGCGTTCGCGGAGGAGAACCAGATCCCGATCAGCCGCGACAAGCGCGGCGAGGCGCCGTTCTCGGTGGACGCCAACCTCCTGCACTCGTCGTCGGAGGGCAAGATCCTGGAGGATCCCGCCCTGCCGCCGGACGAGAGCGTGTTCCAGCGCACCATCAGCCCGGAGTCGGCGCCCGACGTTCCCACCGAGATCGCGCTGGACTTCGCCGGCGGCGACCTGGTGGCGGTCGACGGCGAGGCGCTCGGGCCGGCGGCGCTGCTGGCGCGCCTGAACGAGCTCGGCCGCGTCAACGGCATCGGCCGGCTGGACCTGGTGGAGAACCGCTACGTCGGCATGAAGTCGCGCGGCATCTACGAGACGCCGGGCGGGACCATCCTGCTCGCCGCGCACCGGGCGATGGAAAGCATCACGCTGGACCGGGAAGCGGGCCACCTCAAGGACAGCCTGATGCCGCGCTACGCGGAGCTGATCTACAACGGGTTCTGGTTCAGCCCGGAGCGCCGGATGCTGCAGGCGCTGATCGATGCCAGCCAGGCCAGCGTCACCGGCCGGGTCAGGCTGAAGCTCTACAAGGGCAACGTGATCGTGGTCGGGCGCGACAGCCCGCACAGCCTGTACGACACCCGCGTGGTCACCTTCGAGGAGGACCAAGGCGCCTACGACCAGGTCGACGCGCAGGGCTTCATCAAGCTGAACGCCCTGCGGCTGCGCCTCGGTGCCGCGATCGGGCGCAAGGGCGGTACGCTCTGAGCCCGGCCGGCCTCCTCGCCCGGTCGCCGGTGCCCGCTTGCGGAGGCGCGGCCGCCGCTGCGCGCCTGGCCACAACCCGTCCATCGGCATCGGCGCATCGGGTCACCCCGCCGGCGTCGGCTCCACCGTTCCGGCCGTGACCGCCGGGTGCTGCGCCGGCGCGCGCTCCGCCTGACGCGCTGCGGGCGCCGCACTCCCGTCCGCGTGCCGGTGCACGCAGTGGCGCACCGTGCGGCAGTGATCGTCCGCGCAGACGGCCCAGTGCGGAAGCGGGGTGGACAGGAGCGGACGCGCTTGCTGCTGCTGCCAGAGCTGGCGCAGGCTCCTGGTCGGGGCCAGCGGAGCGATCCCCGGCAGCGGCGTGCCGCCAGCCGACGGCACGACACCGAACAAGCGGGCGATCGTGTCGGTCATGATGGCTTGGTCATCTCGCCAGCTCCTCCGTTCGGCCTCGGTGCCGGAACATGGCACCGCCCCGAACAACGAAGGGTTAATGCCGGTTCGAGCCGTCCTGCTGCATGCCGCCGCGCAGGATCTGCTTGGCCATGTCCAGCACCCTCGGCATGGTGTCGTTGTAGAACGAGATCAGCCGCATGGTCGGCCTGATGCCGCCGCCCGGGGCGCCGTCCACAGCGACCAGGTGCGCCGCCCGCAACGTGTCCAGCGCCTGCGCCACCACGTCCGCATCCCAGCGCGGCTCGAGGTCCTTCTGGTACTCGGCCAGGGCGCGGATGTGTCCCTCGGCGAAGAACAGGCAGATCGACCGCATCAGCTCGTCGCGCAGCGGGTCGGGCCGGTAATAGGCGCCCATCAGCGCGGCGAGCGCTTCCTCGCGGCTTTCCATGAACCAGTGCAGCAGGCGGAGCGAGATCGCGGCGTCGCGGCTCAGCGAGTTGTCGTTCGCCGCCTGCAGGTCGTCACACGCCACCATGGATCATCTACGAGCCCTGCAAGGCCCCAGTTCTCGACGGTCCGTGTTTCGTTACATAGTAAAGTTCCCGTGACAGAGACGGCGACCACCTCAGGAGACGGCCGGATAGCGCACGCCGGTCAGCTGCTCCGACACCGTCCAAAGCCGCTGCCAGGCTGCCTGGTCGAGGGCCTGCGGCGAGAGCACGGCGAGGGCCGGGTCGCCCTTGATCTCCCGGAACCCGTCCGGCCCCCAGTATTGCCCGCCCTTCACGTCGGGCATGGTGGCGGCATACAGGCCCGGCAGCGCGCCCCGCGCCGCATCCTGGCCGAACACGCCGATGCCGGCGTTGATGACCGCCACCGCGACCCGCGGCAGGCCGATGGCGGCGACGAAGCCGGTGGTGGCGACGCCCGGATGCGCCGCCACGCTCAGCAGGTGCCAGCCGGCGGCGCGGGCGCGCCGGTCGAGCTCGAAGGCGAACATGAGGTTGGCCAACTTGGACTGGCTGTACGCCTTGCTGCCGTCGTAGCGGCGCTCGCCCTGCAGGTCGTCGAAGTCGATCCGGCCGCGCCGGTGGGCGATGCTGCTGATCGCCACCACCCGCGGCGCCGCGGCCTTCAGCAGGACCGGCATCAGCAGCCCGGTCAGGGCGAAATGGCCGAGATGGTTGGTGCCGAACTGCCGCTCGAAGCCGTCCGCGGTGACCGCGCGCGCCCGCTGCAGGCCGAGCCCGGCGTTGTTGAGCAGCACGTCGACCTGCGGCACCGTGTCGGCGGTGCGCCGGGCGAACTCCCGCACGCTGGCGAGATCGGCCGTGTCCAGCAGCGAGACCGTGACCCGCGCTTGGGCGTGCCGCGCCCGGATCCGGGCCGCCACGGCGTCGCCGCGCGACTGGCTGCGCACCGCCAGCACCACCTGCGCGCCCCGCCCCGCGAGCACGTCGGCCGCTTCCGCGCCGATGCCGCTGCTGCTTCCGGTGATGACGACGACCCGGCCGTCCTGGTCGGGCATGGTGGCGGGGGTCCAGCGTGGCATCGGTTCGAACTCCTGTTGCCGGGGGGCGGCAGCCGTTCATCACCGCACGGAACCGGCCGGGTTGCCTAGGCGCGGTCGCGGTCCGGGCGGGGGAACGGCAGGCTGCGGTTGATGTCGGTCGCCGCGATCGCCGCGTGCCCGCTCGCCACGCTTACCTGCGACAGCCCGCTGACCACGTCGCCGGCGGCGTACAGCCCGGGCACGCTCGTCCGCTGGTGCCGGTCCACCAGCAGCGCCCCGTCCTCGTCCGCTTCCGCCCCGAGATCGAGGGCGAGGCCGGAGCGGATGCGGGTGCCGAGCGCGGAATAGATGGTGTCGTAGCGGCGCTCGGTGCCGTCCTGCATGTGCCAGGCGACGATCCGGTCGCCTTCCACCGACAGCGCCTCGACCGGCGTCTCGTCGATCGCGATCCCCGCCTCGTGCAGGGTGCGACGCTCGTCGTCCGGCATCTCCATCGCCCGGCCCAGGGTCAGCACGGTGAGGTCGGCGGTGTAGCTCCGGAGCAGCAGCGCTTCCCTGACCCGGCAGCGCCCGAACGCGATCAGCGCCACCGTCTGCCCGATCACCTCGAACGCGTCGCAGATCGGGCAGTAGCGCACCAGGCCGCGACGCACCGCGTTCCGCACCCCCGGCAGCTCCGGCTCGACGTCGAGGCCGCCGGTCGCCAGCAGCACGCGCGGCACGCGCACGGCATCGCCGGCCACGGTCGCCTCGAACCCGCCTTCCGGCAGCACGACGAGGCCGGACACCTCGCCCGGCCGCACGACGGCGCCGTATCGGCCGGCCTGCGCCCGCAGGCGGCCGAGCAGGCCGTCTCCGGACAAGCCCTCGGGGAAGCCCATCAGGTTGTGCGAGACCGGGATCCAGGACGCCCGGCTCGCCCCGCCGTCGACCACCGTCACCTGGCGGCGGAACCGCGCCAGGTAGACCGCGGCGGTCAACCCGGCCGGCCCGGCTCCGATCACGAGACAGTCCATCGGGGCTCCTGGTGCTGCGCCAGGACCGCAGGATAACCCGATCGCCGCACGCGCCGCCATCCGGCCGGTGCGGCGGCCCTCAGCCCTGCGCCGCCACCCGGGCGAAGCGGGGCACCTCTGCCCCGTCCACCAGCACGGTCTCGTTCCACATCGCCAGCGGCCGCACCCAGGTGCTGCCGTCCCCGTCGGCGCGGTAGACCACCAGCCATTCCTCGGTCTCGCTGTGCCGGCCGGTGGCCAGCACCATGTACAGCCCGCCCTTGTAGTGGCGGTAGGCGCCCGGCGTCGGCTCCATGGCGGTTCCTCCTCCTTCACACGGGGCAGGAGCCCCTCGCCGCTCCGGTTCGTCCCGCCTATGATGCGGTCCCCAGTCCAGGATCGCTGGCCCTACCGCCGCTGGAAACCCCCACATGACCCGCCGCCTGACCGGTCTCGTCCTGCCGCTCTGCTTGCTGCCGCTGCTGCCGGCGACGGCCCAGACCCGGCACCGGCACCACCATCCCGCCCCCGCCGCGTCGAGCCCGGTGATCCTGACGCAGCAGCCGGGCACCGCGTTCGACACCGCGGCGCGACAGCTCAACGCCGAGGACCTCGCCGGCGCAGCCAAGCGCAACGAGACCCCGATCGTGCTGATCGGCTCCGCGCCGTTGTCCACCGACCACGGCGACACCGCCCTGTTCGTGCAGACGCAGTCCGCCAGCCTGTGCGGCTCGGCCGGCTGCTCGACCTCGGTCTACCTCCGCCACGACGGGCGCTGGATCAAGGTGCTGGACTCCGTCAGCGGCCCGATCAAGGTGCTGGCGACCAGCTCGGGCGGCATGCACGACCTGGTAGTGGGCGACAAGGACCGCTGGACCTGGTCCGGCCAGGCCTACCACGACACCCTGCCGGCGGTGCCGATCGGCAACCTGAGGCGCTCGGTCGAACGGCACCAGGAGCAGGCGCACCGGGGCGGCTAGCCGGAAGTGGAGCGGGTGAAGGGAATCGAACCCTCGTATGAAGCTTGGGAAGCTTCCGTTCTACCATTGAACTACACCCGCCCGGTGCGGCCGCCGGGAGTTATACGACCGTCCCGATCCGGCGGCAACGCCCCCGCGCTGTTGACGGCCCCCGGAGGCGGCTCCTAGAACCGTTCCCGTCACGACCCTCGCGACATGTCCGGCCGGCCTGCCGCGAGGTGAAACAGGCGCGCTGAAGCGGCCTCGGCGGCAGGTGTCCGGGAGCGGGATCCGGGAAGCCGGCCGCCCGGCCTCCACGTCCGGGCATCGCCTCCGACCGATCGGGGAAGCCGAGATGAACGACCAGCACGCCTTGCGTCCCGCCACCCTGCTGCTGCATGCGGGCACCTCGCGCACGCCGCACGGCGAGACCAGCGAGGCGATGTTTCTCACCTCCGGCTTCGTCTACGACGACGCCGAGCAGGCCGAGGCCACCTTCCTGGGCAAGGCGACGCACTACCAGTATACCCGCTTCGGCAACCCCACCGTCGCCGCGTTCGAACACAGGCTGGCAGCCCTGGAAGGCGCCGAAGCCTGCCGCGCCACCGCCACCGGCATGGCGGCCGTGAGCTCCGCCCTGCTCAGCCACCTCAAGGCGGGCGACCGCATCGTCGCCTCCCGCGCGCTGTTCGGCTCCTGCCACTGGATCGTGTCGCAGCTGCTGCCGCGCTACGGCATCGAGAGCGTGTTTGTCGACGGGGCCGACCTCGACGCCTGGGCCGAGGCGCTCGCGGTGCCCACCGCCTGCGTGCTGCTGGAAACGCCCTCCAACCCGATGCTGGACATCGTCGACCTCCGGGCGGTCTGCGAGCTGGCGCACCGCGCCGGCGCCGTGGTGGTGGTGGACAACGTGTTCGCCACCCCGCTGCAGCAGCAGCCGCTGCGGTTCGGCGCCGACGTGGTGGTGTATTCCTGCACCAAGCACATCGACGGCCAGGGCCGGGTGCTGGGCGGCGCGGTGCTGGGCACGAAGGACTGGGTCGAGAACACGCTGCAGCCGTTCCTGCGCAACACCGGCCCGGCGATGTCGCCGTTCAACGCCTGGGTGCTGTCCAAGGGGCTGGAAACGCTTGCGCTCCGGGTGGACGCGATGACGCGCAGCGCCGCGGCGGTCGCCGACGCCCTGGCCGACGCCCCCGGCATCGCCCGGGTCTGGTATCCGGCGCGCGCGGACCATCCGCAGCACCGGCTGGCGATGCGGCAGATGAGCGCCGGCGGCACGCTGGTGACGTTCGCCGTGGAGGGCGGCAAGCCGGACGCGTTCCGCATGATGAACGCGCTGCGCCTGATCGCCATCTCCAACAACCTGGGCGACAGCCGCTCGCTGGTGACCCATCCGGCCACCACCACCCACATGAAGATCGGGCCCGCGGAGCGCGCCGCACTCGGCATCGGCGACGGCGTGATCCGGCTGTCGGTCGGGCTGGAGGACGTGCGCGACCTCCTGGACGACCTTCGGCGCGGCCTCCACGCGCTGGCGGAGCCGGACCGGCGCCAGGCCGCGGAATGAGCACCGGAGCCGCGCCATGAAGGACAAGGAACGCATGACGGCAAGCCCCGTGCCGGACACCGATCCGCAGCCGGACGCCGAGGACGGGGTGCCGTGCTTCAGCGCCGTCACCCGCGCCATACGCGTCAGCGTGCGCTCGGTGTTCCTGGAGGACCAGTCGCAGCCGGACGAGCGGCACTACCTGTGGGCCTACCGGGTGCGGATCGAGAACCACGGGACCGACACCGTGCGCCTGCTCGGTCGCTCCTGGCTGATCACCGACGCCACCGGCCATGTCGAGCGGGTGCAGGGCGAGGGCGTGGTCGGCGAGCAGCCGGAGCTCAAGCCGGACGAGGCGTTCGAGTACACCTCCGGCACCCCGCTGGCGACGCCGACCGGCTTCATGTCCGGCCACTACCACATGGTCGCCACCGGGTCGGGCGAGCGGTTCGACGTGGCGATCCCGGCGTTCAGCCTGGACAGCCCGCACCAGCCCGGCATCGTCCACTAGGGCAGGCCGGCTCGATGGACAGCATGGATCCCGACGCGCGCGCCGCGCGCCGTCCCACCCGCGAGGAGGCGGAGGAGGCGGTGCGCACCCTGCTGCGCTGGGCCGGCGAGGACCCGGCGCGCGAGGGGCTGCACGACACCCCGCCCCGTGTGGTGCGCTCGTACGAGGAGTTCTTCCAAGGCTACGCCAGCGACCCGGTGGCGCTGCTGAGCCGCACCTTCGCCGAGGTCGACGACTACGACGAGATCGTGCTGCTGCGCGACATCCGCTTCGAGAGCCATTGCGAGCACCACATGGTGCCGATCATCGGCCGGGCGCACGTCGCCTACCTGCCGCGGCGCCGCGTGGTGGGGATCAGCAAGCTGGCCCGGGTGGTCGACGTGTATGCGCGCCGGCTGCAGATCCAGGAGCGCCTGACCGCGCAGATCGCCAACACCATCAACGACGTGCTGCAGCCGCACGGGGTCGCCGTGATCCTGGAAGCCGGTCACCAGTGCATGACCACGCGCGGCGTGCACCGTCCCGGCGTGTCGATGGTCACCAGCCGCATGCTCGGCGCGTTCCGCGACAACCCGGCCACGCGGCAGGAACTGATGGCGATGCTGAACCGCCCCTCCGCCGTGACGTCGTTCGAATAGGGCGTACCGGGCGGCGCGGCAGTTCAGGGCGTCGTCCGGAGCAGGGCGACGACCAGGTAGAGCTGGGTCGCCGCCTCGCTGGCGAACTGCGTCCGGTCGAGCACGCCCCTGACGGCCACGTGCCTTCCGAGCCAGGGCCTCGCGTCGAAGGCCTTGCTGCGGTCGGCCAGGAACAGCTCCATCGTCCGGACGCCGTCGGCATCGTCGAAGTCGTTCGCCTTGCCGCCGGTCACGCAGACAGGATGATCCGGCGTGAGCTCGGCATAGCTGAACTCCGGGTCGGTCTTCGGATCCTCGCCGAATCCGGGCGGGCCGTAGCCGGTCGCCATGCCGATGGTGCCGGTGATCGTCGTGACGGCCGGGTCGTAGGCGAGGCAGCGGCTTCCCGGCTTCACCACGGGAGGAACCGGGACCGATGCGAACGGTGCCGGCACCCCGGCGATGCCCTGGTCCGAGATGCACCGCTGCATCGCGTCGACCGCCGGCGTCGTCCCGCGCAGGTCGAAGACCCAGGGCGGCTCGCCCGTGCCGGGAAACTCGATGATCGCATCCTGCGCCGCGGTGAAGCCGTGCATCCAGGCCGGCAACTCGGCCGCCGTCAGGTTGAACAGCATCGAGGCACCGCCGGTGAGCGCGGACAAGGACACGTCCGGATAACCCGCGAAGTGGAAGACCGCGCGGGCCGGACCTCCCGGCGTGCTCGAAGCCCGCTTGTCGAGCTGCAGATGAACGAAACCGGGCACGTCGCCAAGCACGGTCAGGCTCAGCGTCCCCTGTCCCACCAGGCCGTCCATGCTGCAGGCCGGGTTGCTTCCGGCGATCGCGGACACGCTCCAGGGCGAGTTCGGGATCCTCGTCTGCATCACCTGCGCGTGGGCCTGCGGCAGGAAAGCAAGCAGAAGCGCGATGGTGCGAACGGCGATCTTCAGGCGCTCTTGCAGGATCGCGACCAGGGCGGTCCCGTCGCGGCATCGAACATGCGCTGGACGGCCGGCGGCAGCCTGAGGGCCAGGCGACATCCCGCGCCTCGACCGGGTCGTCACGGATCCGGCGCGGGTGCCACGCGCCAGGCCTCCGCCCGCCGTTCCGCCGTACGCACCACGCGGTAGGGCCAGTCGAGCCTGGCGCGCGAGGCCACCCGGTCCCACAGCACCGCCGCCCGGTGCAGCGTGCTCGCCAGCGCCCCGTCCGGCAGCCGCTCGGTCCAGCCCAGGATCGGCGACGCCCCCAGCAGCGCCGACACCAGCGACGCGGTCGCGACGGTGCGGAGCAACCGGTGCAGGTCGCGGCTCGCCATCAGAACTGGAAGTAGATGAAGGGCGGTATCCCGTCCGGCCCGGCGGCGTCGATCAGCACCGCGCAGGCGGCGAAGCCCGACGCCATCGCCCAGTCCGGCAGGCGGCACGCCGTCATCGCCCGGCCGATCCGGCCGGGAAGGTCGCGCGGGATGACGTGCAGCGCCAGGCCGAGCAAGAGCAGCCCGATCGTCCACGGCGTCGCCTGCGCGATGCCGCCCCGCATCGCGGCGAGCGTGCGCAGATACAGCAGCACGCTGCCGAAGCTGTCGGCGCGGAAGAACAGCCAGCCGAGACAGACGACGTGGAACACGACCAGCACCGCCAGCACGCGCGCCAGGCCGCGCGTCGCCTCCAGCCGCGGCGCCCAGCCGCGTTCGAGAACCAGGCCGCCGCCATGCAGGGCGCCCCAGAACACGAACTTCCAGGCCGCGCCGTGCCAGATGCCGCCGAGCAGCATGGTCGCCAGCAAGTTGAGGCGGGTGCGCACCGGGCCGTGCCGGTTGCCGCCGAGCGGGCGATACAGGTAGTCCCGCAGCCAGGACGACAGCGTCATGTGCCAGCGCCGCCAGAACTCCCGCAGGCTGGCGCTGCGGTAGGGCTGGTCGAAGTTCTGCGGGAACCTGAATCCGAGCAGCGCCGCCAGGCCGATCGCGATGTCGGTGTAGGCGGAGAAGTCGCAGTAGATCTGCACGGCGTAGCCGTAGGCGGCGAGCACGAGGTCGCCGCTCGGGAAGCCCGCCGGGTCGGCGAACACCGGATCGACCAGCCCGGTCGCGAGACCGTTCGCCAGCACCACCTTCTTGAACAGGCCGCCGGCGATCAGCGCCAGCGCCGGCGCCGGCATGACCGGCCCCTCCGGCGGTCGCTCGAGCTGGGGCAGGAAGAACGACGACCGGACGATCGGCCCCGCCACCAGCTGCGGGAAGAACGACATGTAGAGCGCCATGTCGGCGAAGCGCCGGCACGACGCGACGTCGCCGCGATACACGTCGACCACGTAGCTGATGCCGTGGAAGGTGAAGAACGAGATGCCGACTGGCAGCAGGATCTCGAGGAACGGCAACGGCTCGCCGAATCCTGCCGAGCGGAACAGCGCGTTCGCCGAGCCGATGAAGAAGTCGTAGTACTTGAACACCCCGAGCACGGCGAGCTGCATGCCGACCGCCACCCCCACCACCCGGCGCCGGGCCCGCGCCACCGACAGCCGCGGCATCACCCGGCCGGCCGCGAAGCTCACCGCGGTGCTGAACAGCAGCAGGAAGCAGAACCGCCAGTTCCACTGCGCATAGAACACGTAGCTCGCCGTCACGAGCACCAGCTTGCGCAGCCGCCAGCGCTCGCCGCACAGCACCACCAGCAGCGTCACCGCGGTGAAGAACAGCGCGAAGTCGAGCGTCGGGAACAGCATCAGCCGGCGGCCCGCGGATGCGCCGAGCGCCACAGCGCATAGCCGCGCATCAGGAACGCGAACAGCGCCTCCGCCGTCTCCTGGTAGCCAAGCCGGAGCAGGTGCACGTGGTCGCCGGCGGCGAACGGCGGCACCCGCTGCGCCCAGGAGAGGATCGCGCAGCGCCCGTCCGGTTGCCCAGGGCCCGCCATCGCCTGCCGCCAGTCCCATTGCGCCCAGCCGTCGCGCGTCGCCACCGCGACCTGCGCCGCGCGCACCGCCGGCAGCGCCCGGGGCGTCGCCCAGCTTCCGCCCGCCCCCGCGACCCCGTCACAGGACCGCGCTCCGGCGTCCGCCTCGCGATGCACCCCGTCCGGCGGCAGCACGACCAGCACGCCCGCTCCCGGTGCGGCGTCCAGCAGGGCGCGGATCCGCCGCTCGTACAGCGCCGCATAGCCCTGCGTGTCGGTGTTCTGGCTGAACCCGTCATTGGTGCCGAACGCCATGATCAGCAGCGCCGGGCGCAGGCGCTGCATCTCGGCGGCCAGGATCGCCGGGTCGATCCGCCCGAGCGTGTCCACGGTGGCGCCGATCGTGCCGAGGTTGGCGTAGCGGATCCCGGACCCGTCGCGACCCGTCGACCATCCCAGCACGTCCACCGGTCCGTCGCCCGTCGCCGCCAGCGTCACCGCCGCGGTGCGCGGCGTCGTCGGGCGCCGCGCGCACATCCGCGCCCCCCCCGGCCGCCCGGCCCGCGACACGAATGCGCGGCCGCCATCATCGGCGTCGATCCGCACGGTGCCCCCGCCCGGCCGTGCCAGCAGCTCCGCCCAGCCGCTCTCAGCGTCCCCTGGCGCCGGCACCTGCAGCGTCATCGCGGCCGGCCCGTCCGCGTGCTGGCGCACCAGCGCCAGCCCCCACGGCCCGGTGTTGCCGGGCGCCAGCCCGCCGATCGTCCGCCACCCCGTGGCCGTCACCGCGACCTGCGCCGGCCGGTAGAGCCGGAACGGCACGCCCGGCGGCAGGAAGCCGCGCCCGGCATCGCCGAAGCGTGCCTGCAACCGGTCGCGCATGCGGCCGCTGAACCCGTCATTGGCGGTGTGGCTGTCGCCGACCTGCAGCACCGTCACCGGCCCGCCGGCCGCATGGCGTTCGAGCGCGTCCAGCGCCTGGTAGAACGGCGCCACCGATGCCCAGTCGCCTGCCCCGTCCCCGACCGGGACGGCCGCGGCGTGGTCAACATCCTGGCCGCCGACCGCCTCATGG
>CAXUEL010000045.1:0-18188 GCA_964249915.1 uncultured Acetobacteraceae bacterium
CCGCCAGACCGAGCCTGAAGATCCCCAGGATGATCAGCACCAGGACCAGCGCGATCGCCCCGGCCACCAGCTTGTCCCGGACCGACAACCGCTCGTCCTCGCGCGGTGGCGGCTCAGCCATGCCCGGAGCCCTCGTATCCGGAGCTTTCGCGCCACTGGTTCTCATGCCAGTAGCCCAGCAGCAGGCGGCAGTTGGCGAGCGTGACCAGGGCCAGCAGCACGGCGACGACCGCGAACACGATCCGGTCGCGCGCCCTCAGCGCACGCTCCGGCTCCTCGTGCCGGCGCGGCGGGTCGCGCTCCGGGGGAACGCGCAGGCTGTCGAACGGCACCGGACGCGCCCGCGCCTCGCGCTCAGGTGCCCGACTTGGGCGGCGGAGCGGTCGGCGCGATCGTGCAGGCCTGGCCGGCCGGGACCGGCAGGCTGCCGGTCTGCCCGGCGTTCACCGGGTCGGGAAAGCTCAGCGTCGCCCCGTTGCCGCCGGGTGCGGACATCACGGTGACGGTTGCGGCACCCGCCAGCCTGAGGCTGCCGTTGCAGGTCACGGACAGGGTCGGCGGGCCGGACTCGGAGTGGCCGCATCCGGCCACGAGCAGCGGCGATGCGAGAAGCCCGAGCCGAACGAGCCGCATGACTGTGTCTCCGGATGGACCGGGCGCACGCGACGCCGAACCCGAGCCGGTTGCCTAACGGAGCGCCCCGGCGCTGTCCAGCCGCAACCGTTCCTACCAGCCGCGATAGGTTCTCCGGTTCCACATCGCCAACCCGCCGATCACCAGCACCGCCAGCAGCAGCATCTCGCCGAGGCTGAGATGGCTCAGCAGCCGGAAGATGACGCCGTAGATCAGGCCGTGGACGATCGACGAGACCACCATGTGGCCGACCCAGCCGCCACCCCCGCCGAACCCGTGGTGATAGCCGTAGCCCGGCGCGTAGCCGTAGGCGTGGCGCCAGGCGACGGGCAGCAGCGGGTGCAGGCCGGGCGTGGCTAGAAGGCTGCGCATGATGACGACAGGATCTCCATTCCGCCCACCGGTTCCGCATGGACCGCGATGCGACCGCGGCGGCGACCCACGATGTTGGCCGCCGGGACCGGGCTTTCAACGGGTTCCGGCCGGGCCGGGAAGCGGATATCCGCCACCGCGGGGGCGTCGATCAGCTGGCCAGCACGTGCAGGAAGTTGCGCAGCCGGCCCAGGAACATGTCCGGACGCACCGGCTCGCCGTCCTCGTGCGCCACGTCGCGTCGCAGTGCGGCCTGTCCCCGCCTGGCCAGCGCTTCCAGCGCGATCGCCATCTCCGGCTTCTCCCTGATCGCCGCCGCGATGTCGTTCCGGCCGATCCGGTACGCCTGCAGCGGCGTGGTCGCGGTGGCGGTGGCGGCATAGGGCTGGCCGGTGATCAGGCCGATCGCGCCGAGGCTTTCGCCCGGTCCCATGCGGTTGACCACCTCGATGCCGCGCGCGCGCTGCACCGTGATCTCGGCCGATCCCGACGCGATCAGGAACATCGCCTCCGGCGTGTCGCCCTGCCGGATCAGCGTCTCGTTCGGCTGCAGCCGGCAGAGCGAGAAGTAGGACGCCAGGCGCTCGCGGTCGTCGGCGTCGATGACGCCGAACAGGTCGGAGCCTGCCAGCAGCGCGCTCAGGCTCGGCGCCGGCAGCGGCGGCAGGATCGCCAGCCCCGGCACCGCCAGCGCGATCCCGGCATGGCGCAGGTGTCGGTACACCTGCCCGAGCAGCTCGGTCCGCGCCGCGTCCAGCACCGTGCTCGACTCGACCGAGAAGTCGATCTCGTAGCGGCCGCCGTCGCCGGCGAGGGCCATGCAGGCGACGGACGGCGCCGGTGCCGGGCGCATCACGCTGCAGGACCGGGCGGCCGCGGTCAGGGTGGCGATGCAGTGCGCCGGCGCCACGGCGGCATCGAGGCTGACCGACACGGTGACGCTGCGCATCGCCGTCGGCGTGCTGCGGTTCACCAGCCTGGCCTTGGCGATCACGCTGTTGGGCACCACCGCGACGTTGCCGTCCCCGGTGCCGATCTGCGTCGAGCGCCAGTTGACCTGGATGACGTGGCCCTCGATCCCGCCCTCCACCCAGATCAGGTCGCCGGCCTTGTACGGGCGCTCCAGCCCGACCGCGATGCCGGAGAACACGTCGGACAGGGTGCTCTGCAACGCCAGGCCGAGCACGATGGCGATCACGCCGGAGGTGGCGAGCAGGCCGCGTATCGGCACCGCGAAGGCGAAATTGACGATCGCGAGCGCGGTCGCGACCACCACGGCGCCGGCCAGCAGGTCCGACACGATTCGCGTCTCGCGCGGCCGGTTCTCCAGCACCACGAACAGCCGCAGCAGGCCGATCGCGGCACCGGCGCCGGCGATCCACCAGCTCGCCTCCACCAGCTGCGCCCAGAACCGCTCGCTGGTCGGGAGCGGCGCGAAGCGCGGCTGCAGCGGCGAGCCCATGATGGCCTGCACCGCCAGGGTCAGGGCGACGAAGGCGCCGACCCGTGTCAGCAGCCGTGCCCAGAGCGGCCAGCGCCGGATCAGGCGCGGCGCCACCAGGACCACGAGCAGCAGCGCCGTCGCCATCAGGAGCGGCCGGATCGAATGGGCCGGGTCGATGCTCATGTGTTGTTCTTCCACCGGTCGCGGTGCGGAGCGCTGCCCGGACCGCGATCAAGGCCGGGATACTGGCGCAGGCGGCGGGGTTCGGCCATCGCCCTGCCGTGCCGGGGCGATGGAACGCCGGGCGGGTGGACGTCACGGCGCAGCGGCCGGACGGACGAGCCGACCGGAAGCGGCCCGGCCGACCGTTCAACCGTTTGCGGGACCGGCGGGCGGCCCTGCCCCGTCGGCGGACCGTGCCACGTGCCGCGGCATCACCGTGACGGCGAAGGCTTGCAGGCCAGCCTGTCCGGCGCGTGGCCGCCGGGAACCGCCGCGACCTCCGGGGATCGGCAGGGATGGGCTCGGTCGCCCCGTCGGCGCCGGGGATGGGCGGAGGCGGCCGCCCGCTCCGCCGACCGCGGACGTGGCGCTAGGCGGCCGGGCTCAGCACGGCGGCGAGCGGCGTGGGATCAAAGTAGGTGCGGAACGCGGTGATGCCGTTCTCGCCGAACTCCAGCACGCTGACGCCGCCGTAGCGGATCGCCTCGCCCTTCATCCGACCTTCGCTGACCCATTCCAGCAGCGCCGCGTCCTGGCCGTCGACGATGTTGCGGAACGTCGAGGAGATGGTCTCGAAGCTGCCGCGGTAGCGGCTCCAGAACGCGTGGGCGCCGCCCTTGCCCTCGGACTCGTGCTTGACCATCGGGTTGGACACGTCGGCGCCCTCTGCGAACAGGGCCGCGATCGGGTCCGCATCCCCCGACGCTTCCAGCTGCCCGAGGGCGTCGATGAACCGCTGCGTGCGCTCTTCCATGGCCTGCTCCTGACGGGTCCGGCAGCGCTTGTCCGCCGCTGCCGCTCCGACCGTGTAACAGCCGCCCCCGGAGCCGGTTCCCCTTCAAGCGCCGCCCGGCCGGCGACGCAGGTGCCTCGGCCACCAGCCCGGGGGCTCGCAGGTGCGTCGCAGCAGGCGCCGCACCGCGCGGGCATGCAGCGCCGCGTCCAGCGCGTTCTTGCCCTGGATCACCCGGCGGGTCGCCGCCGTCATCGTCGTCACGGCGACGAACCCGCCGCACTGCCCGCCGGTGACGTTGTCGCGCGGGATCGGCGCGAGGCGGTCGCCGAACACCGCCGTCGCCCAGAGCTGCGAGCGTTCGGGATGCTCGCAGACGAAGAACCACGGCATCCGGTCGAGCATCGCCGTCGCCTGGGCCAGGTCGCCGCGGCTGCCGGGCTCCCAGGCCGAGCCCGACAGCTGCCGGACGTGGTGGTTGCGGGTGTGGATCTCGATCCGCGGGTCGTCGCTGCACACGAAGCGGTGGAAGTCGACCCGCTTGGCGAACAGCACGGGGTGGAGATCGTCGAGCTGGCCCGCATCCTCCGGCACCGGGACCCGGATCCGGTAGAAGTTGTAGAGTGACAACAGGCGCGCGGCGGGGTCGCGGAAGTTGCTGATCGGGTCGTGCCGGTCCGCGACCGCCCGGAAGACGTCGTGGCCGTAGTGGCCGGCGTAGTAGCGGTAGCCGCGGAACCCGCCATAGTCCCCGGCGCGCCGCTGGTGGTCGCGCTCGGTGTTCTCGATCAGCGGGCAGTGGGCGGCCTGCGGAAACAGCGACCCGAGCACCCGGTTGATCGACGAGCCGCCGGCCTTGGGGTTGTGGAAGAAGAACAGCCCGCGGTCCGGATCCGGCATGCGCTCCTCGTTCCCCCGGACGTCCCCGCCGACGATGTGACAGGTGTATGACGCGACCGGACCCGGGTTGAAGCCGGGGGACGGGTGCAACGGGTGACGAAGCGTGACGCCGGCGCCCGGGATCGGCCGCCTCGCCGTGTTTTTGATCGAACAGAAGCGTGCGGCGCGTGTTGTGCCGGTGCCCGTCGCACCGCGGCCGCGACCGGCCTCGCTCGTGGAGGCTCCATGGACATCGTTCTCGCCGTCAACAACCGCGAGCACCGGCTCGCCGTGGACGTGCGGACCACCCTGCTCGACGTGCTGCGCGAGCGGCTCGGCCTGACCGGCTCCAAGAAGGGCTGCGACCAGGGCCAGTGCGGCGCCTGCACCGTGCTGATGGACGGCAGGCGGGTGCTGGCCTGCTTCACCCTGGCCGCCGCGGCGCAGGGTGCCGCCATCACCACCATCGAGGGGCTGGCCGGCGAGGACGCGCCGCTGCACCCGATGCAGCAGGCGTTTCTCGACCACGACGCCTACCAGTGCGGCTACTGCACCCCGGGACAGATCATGTCGGCGATCGCCTGCGTCGCCGAGGGGCACGCGCGTTCGGAGGACGAGATACGCGAGTTCATGAGCGGCAACCTGTGCCGCTGCGCCGCCTATCCGAAGATCGTGGCGGCGGTGGCGCAGGCGAAGCTGGCGATGGAGCACGCCTGAGATGCGGCCCTTCGTCTACGACCACGCACGCGCGGTCCCGGACGCGCTGCGGGCCGGAGCGGGCGCCGGCGCGCGGTATCTCGCCGGCGGCACCGTCCTGCTCGACCTGATGAAGCTGGACGTGATCCGGCCCGAGGCGCTGGTCGACATCGGCGACCTCCGCCGCGCGCTCGGCGGCGTGGTGCTGGACGGGGACGGCCTGCATCTCGGCGCGCTGGCGCGCATGGCGGAGGTCGCCGACCACCCGGAGGTGGCGCGGCACTATCCCGTCCTGGCGCAGTCGCTGCACCTGGCGGCCAGCCCGCAGCTGCGCAACATGGCGAGCCTGGCCGGCACGGTGCTGCAGCGCACCCGCTGCTCCTACTTCCGCGACACCGGCTGGGACGCCTGCAACAAGCGCACGCCCGGCAGCGGCTGCGCCGCGATCGGCGGCGTAAACCGCCACCTGGCGGTGCTGGGCGTGAGCGAGCACTGCATCGCGCACTACCCCGGCGACCTGGCCACGGCGCTGGTCGCCCTCGGCGCCACGGTGGACCTCCAGGCGGAGGACGGAACCCGCTCCCTGCCCCTGGAGGAGCTGCACAGGCTGCCGGGCGACACGCCGCACGTCGAGACGGTGCTGCGGCCGGGCGAGCTGGTCACCGCCTTCCACGTGCCGGCGGCGCCGTGGATGCGCCGCTCGCTCTACCTGAAGGTGCGCGACCGGGAATCGTATGCCTTCGCGCTGGCCTCGGCCGCGGTGGCGCTGGACCTCCAGGATGGAATGGTGCGGGAAGTGCGGATCGGGCTGGGCGGGGTCGCCGCCAAGCCCTGGCGCTCCCACGCCGCGGAGGCCGCGCTGACCGGACGTCGCCTCGACGAGGGCGCCGCCGAGGCTGCGGCCACGGCAGCGTTCCGCGACGCGGTGGTGCACGGGGAGAACAGCTTCAAGCCCGAGCTCGGCCGGCGCACCCTGGTGCGCGCCCTGCTCGCCGCCGCCGCCCTGGAGGTCTGACCATGCCCGACGACGCCACCTGGACCACCATCGGCGCCGCGGTGCCGCGGATCGAGGGCCGCGCCAAGGTCACCGGCCAGGCGCTGTACGCGTCCGACGAGCCGGTGGCCAACCCGGCCTTCGCGTTCCTGGTCCTCAGCACGGTGGCCCGCGGCCGGATCCGGTCGTTCGACCTCCGGGCGGCGCAGGCCGTCGCCGGCGTGCTCGACATCCTGACCTACCAGAACGTCGGCGGGGAGGCCGATCCGCCGGCACCGCACGGCGCCGGCGACGAGACCACGACGATGCAGACCGACAGGATCTGGCACGACGGGCAGATCATCGGCGTGGTGGTGGCGGAAACCTTCGAGGCGGCGCGCGAGGCCGCCCACGCGGTCGGCGTCGAGTACGACGCCGAGGCGCCCGCCGCCACCTTCGGCAGCCCGGGCGCGGAAGAGCAGGTGCGCGAGCCCGGCGAGCACAAGGAGTTCGCCATCGGCGACGCCGACGCCGCCTTCGCCGCAGCGCCGGTCCGGATCGACGGGCGGTTCGGCACGCCGACCCAGCACCACAACCCGATCGAGCTGTTCACCACCACCTGCACCTGGCACGATGGCAGCCTGACCGTGTACGAGCCGAGCCAGTTCGTGCACGGGCTGCGCGGCTCGCTGGCCAAGCAGCTGCACCTCGACCCGAAGCGGATCCGGGTGGTGGCGCGCCACGTCGGCGGCGCGTTCGGCTCCAAGGGCATCCCGTCCGCCCGCACCGCCTGGATCGCGATCGCGGCACGCCGGCTGAACCGGCCGGTCAAGCTGGTCGCCACGCGCGGCCAGGGCTACACCATCGCCACCTACCGCGCCGAGACGCGGCACCACATCCGGCTGGGTGCTTCGCGCGACGGGCGCCTCGTGTCGTTCCGGCACGAGGGCTGGGAGGTGACCTCGCGGCCGTCCGACTACAACGTGTCCGGCACCGAGACCACGGCGCGGATGTATGCCTGCCCGAACATCCTGACCCGCGTGAACGTCGTTCACACGGACCGCAACACCCCGGGCTTCATGCGCGCGCCGCCGGACGTGCCGTACATGTTCCCGCTCGAGGTGGCGATGGACGAGCTGGCGGAGGCGCTGGGGATGGACCCGGTGGAGCTGCGCCGGATCAACGACACCCCGACCGATCCGGCGACCGGCCAGGCCTTCTCCAGCCGCTCGCTGATGCGCTGCTTCGACGTGGCGGCGGAGCGGTTCGGCTGGGCGCAGCGCACGCCGCAGCCGCGCTCGATGCGCGATGGCGACTGGCTGGTCGGCTGGGGCTGCGCCGCCGCCGCCTACCCGGCCAACATCGGCGCCGGTGCCGCGCGGGTGCTGCTGGGGCCGGACGGGCAGGCCACGGTGCAGATCGCCGCCCACGACATCGGCAACGGCTCGCACACCATCATCGCCCAGGTCGCGGCGGAACGGCTCGGCCTGCGTCTGGAAGCGGTCACCGTGCAACTCGGCGATTCCGACCTGCCGCCGGCCGGCCTCGCTGCCGGATCGAGCCACGCTTCGGGGATTTGCCATGCCGTCGCCCACGCCTGCGAGGACGTGCGGGCGCGGATCGCGCTGGCCGCGACCACCAGCAACGCCGGCCGGTTCGCCGGGCGCGACCCCGCGACGCTGAGCCTGGCGCAGGGCCAGCTGCGCGGCGAGGACGGCGTCGCGGAAACGCTGCACGAGGCGCTGGCGCGTGTCACCGGCGGCGCGCTGGAGGCCTATGCCGAGAACGTCCCCAAGGGGTTGCCGCCGGATTCGGTCGGCAAGCTGTACTCCGGGCAGATGGGGATCTCGCGCGGCAACCAGCGCGAGGACCTCACCGCCTACGCCTTCGGCGCGCAGTTCGTCGCGGTGCGGGTGCACGCCCGGACCGGCGAGACCCGGGTGTCGCGGGCGGTGGGGGCGTTCGCGGCCGGGCGGATCATCAACCCGCGCACCGCGCACAGCCAGCTGATGGGCGGCATGATCTGGGGCATCAGCTCGGCGCTGCACGAGGCGACCGAGATCGACGCCCGCGCCGCGCGCTACGTGAACGACAACATCGCCGAGTACCTGATCCCGGTGAGCGCGGACGTGCGCACCATCGAGGCGATCATGGTGCCCGAGCAGGACGAGGGCGTGAACCCGCTGGGGATGAAGGGGATCGGCGAGATCGGGTTGGTCGGCATGAACGCGGCGATCGCCAACGCGGTGTATCACGCCACCGGCCGCCGGATCCGCGACCTGCCGATCCGGATCGAGGACCTGTTGTGAGGCAGGGGGCGGCCCGGAGGCCGCCCCCGCCCGGCAATCCTAGTTGATGCGCTCGCCGTGCAGCGTCATGTCCAGGCCCTCGACCTCGTAGTCGCCGCTGACGCGCAGGCCGATGGTCAGGTCGATGATCTTGAGCAGCACGAAGGAAAGGACGCCGCTCCAGATCAGGGTGACGCAGACCGCCTCCGCCTGAATGCCCAACTGATGGATCCCGCCTGCGGTGCCGGATGTAGTATCGGTCGCGGACAGCGGGGCAAAGGCAAATACGCCGGTGAGCAGCGCGCCGATGATGCCGCCGATGCCATGTACGCCGAAGCAGTCCAGGCTGTCATCGTAGCCCAGCGCGTGCTTGAGCGTGGTGGCGGCGAAGTAGCAGCCGACGCCGGCGGCAAGGCCGATAACGATCGACGGGCCGGGTAGCACATAGCCGGAAGCCGGTGTGATGGCGACCAGGCCCGCCACCGCGCCGGAGATGATGCCGAGCACGGTCGGCTTGCCCTTGACGATCCACTCCACGAACATCCAGCCGAGTGCTGCCGCGGCGGTGGCGATCTGTGTGGCGGCCATCGCCATGCCGGCGCGGCCGTTGGCGCCGACCGCGGAGCCGGCGTTGAAGCCGAACCAGCCGACCCAGAGCAGCGAGGCGCCGATCACGGCATAGGTGAGGTTGTACGGCGACATGTCGTCGTGGCCGAGGCCCTTGCGCTTGCCGAGCACGATCGCGCACATCAGCCCGGCGATGCCGGCGTTGATGTGCACCACGGTGCCGCCGGCGAAGTCGATCGCGCCGAACGCGCCGACCCAGCCGATCGGGCTCCACACCCAGTGCGCGATCGGGGCGTAGACCACGATCGACCACAGCACCATGAAGATGCACATGGCGGAGAACTTCATGCGGTCGGCGAAGGCGCCGGCGATCAGAGCCGGGGTGATGATCGCGAACGTCATCTGGAACATCATGTAGACGGTCTCGGGGATGGTCGTGACCGTGGGGTTGGACGAGCCGGCGCCCAGCGTGAAGGCGATGTCGCTGCCTTTGGAGATGTTGGCGCCGATGCCGCCCAGCATGAAGCGCGACAGGTCGCCGATGTAGGGCGAGCCGGTGGTGAAGGTCAGGCTGTAGCCGATCACGGTCCAGGTGATGCTGACCAGGCAGCAGACCGCGAAGGCCTGCATCAGGGTGGCCAGCACGTTCTTCTTGCGCACCATGCCGGCGTAGAACAGCGCCAGGCCCGGCACCGTCATCAGCAGCACCAGCGCGGTGCTGGTCAGCATCCAGGCGGTGTCGCCGGTGTCGATCTTGGGCGGCGGCGGGGGTGCCGCGGCCAGGGCCGGATGCGCCGCCAGCAGGGACGCCGCCAGCAGGGGAGCCGCGACGATCGCGGCGCGGGCGCCAAGGGACGCGAACGGCGATGCGGGGATGGGCGTGGTTCTCACAGCGCGTCCTCTCCGGTTTCCCTGGTGCGTATGCGCACCGTGCGCAGGATCTCGCTCACGAAGATCTTGCCGTCGCCGATCTTGCCGGTGTGGGCGGATTGCAGGATGGCTTCCACCACCTGGTCCACCAGGGCATCGGACACCGCGACCTCGATCTTCACCTTCGGCAGGAAGCTGACGTGGTATTCCGCACCCCGGTAGATCTCGGTCTGGCCCTTCTGCCGACCGAATCCCTTCACCTCGGAGACCGTCAGACCCTGAACACCCAACGGCGTCAGCGCTTCCCGTACGTCATCGAGCTTGAAGGGCTTGATGATTGCCGTGACGAGCTTCATCGCACCTTCCTTTGTCCAACATGGCCTCCGGCTGCCGGTCGGCAGGATCCCACCGGAGTTCACTCGATTTGACACGGCATCGTTCCAAGATCCATGCCATCGCCCTGCGTTGCGCAAGAACGTCTCTTTTTGCGTCTCCGATGCCACAATCTGCCGCGCAACGCCGCCCAGGAAACAGGCAATCGACCGATCCTGCCCAGGAGGACGCCGGCTCATGAGCACATCCGAGGCAGGGATCGTCGACGTAGCGGTGTGCGTGGTGGGTGCCGGCCCGGTCGGCGCCACCCTGGCCTGCCTGCTGGGCAGCGCCGGGATCCCGGTGGCCGTGATCGACCACGCGCCGTTGCCGCCGATGGAGCATCCCGACTTCGACGGCCGCGCCTATGCGATCGCGTCGGGCAGCCGGCGGCTGCTGGAGCGGGCGGGCGTGTGGCCACACCTGCCGCTGCCGTCGGGCCGGATCGACGACATACGGGTGTCGGACGGCCGGCTCGGCCGGCCGGCGTCGCCGCTGTTCCTGCATTTCGACCACCGCGAGGTCGGCGAGCCGTTCGGCTGGATGACGGAAGCGCGCAGCCTGCGCGTGGCGCTGAACGCCACCTTGCACGCGAGCCCTGCGATCGTGGTCGCGGCGCCGGCGCGGGCGACCGTGCTCCGGCGCGACGGGGCGGGGGTGGTGGTCCGGACGGACGACGGCCGCACCGTGCGCGCCCGGCTGCTGGTGGCGGCGGAAGGCCGCGACAGCCCGCTGCGCACGGAGGCCGGCATCGCCGTGACCCGGCTGCGCTACGGCCAGACCGGGCTGGTCTGCGCGGTGGCGCACTCGGCTCCGCACCGCAACCAGGCGCTCGAACACTTCCTGCCGGGCGGCCCGTTCGCGCAGCTGCCGATGGCCGGCACCGAGGGCGCGCCCGACCTGTCGGCGATCGTGTGGACCGAGCGGGACGCGCTGGCGGACCGGCTGCTCGCCCTGCCGGAGGACGCGTTCGCGCGCGAGATCCAGCGGCGGCTGGGCCAGCATCTCGGCACCGTGCGCCCGGTCGGGCGGCGCTGGATGTACCGGCTGAACGCGCTGCACGCGCACAGCTACGTGTCCACCCGTCTCGCCCTGGTCGGCGACGCGGCGCACGGCATCCATCCGATCGCGGGCCAGGGGCTCAACCTCGGCTTCCGCGACGTGGCCGCCCTGGGCGACCTGCTGGTCGCGGCGCACGGCCGGGGCGAGGACCTCGGCGACCCCGCGCTGCTGCGCCGCTACCAGGCGGCGCGACGGCCGGCCAACCTCGCCATGCTGGCCGCCACCGACCTGCTCGACCGGCTGTTCTCCAACGACAACCCTCCGCTGCGCCTGCTGCGCGACCTGGGCATCGCCGGGGTGAACCGGATCCCGCCGCTGCGCCGCGCCTTCATGCGTGCAGCGATGGGCGGGGCGGCGATGGGCAGTGCGGCACCGGGAACCGCTGGACTCGCAGAAACCGCGGACGCATCCCATCTGCCATCGCTCAGGAGCTGAAGCCGGTATCGACGATGATGGACGACATGATCGATCTCGCACCCGCCCCCCTCCAGGTCGCGCCTCTGCCGGGCTTCACCCTGGGCGCCGTCGATCTCGCCGCCCTGTGGCGGCAGATGGTCGGCGAGGCGGCGTGCTGCGGCGACCCGATCATGAGCCGGCTGATGAGCGGCTCCATCCATGCGCACGCCGACTTCACCGCAGGGCTGGCCGCCCTGGTCGGCCGCAAGCTGGCCGACCTCGCGGTCCCGGCGGACGCGCTGACGGAGCTGGCGGCGGCGGCGCACGAGGCCGATCCGGACCTGGTGGCGGCCGCGGCCTCCGACCTGGTGGCGATCAAGGAGCGCGACCCGGCCTGCCCGGACCTGGTGACGCCGTTCCTGTACTTCAAAGGCTTCCAGGCGCTGCAGATCTACCGCGTCGCGCACCACCTGTGGCGGGACGGGCGCCGGCACCTGGCGCAGCACCTGCAGAGCCGGTGCTCGGAGCTGTTCGGGCTCGACGTCCACCCGGCGGCGCTGATCGGGCGGCGGGTGCTGATCGACCACGGCACCGGCATCGTGATCGGCGAGACCGCGGTGCTGGAGGACGACGTGTCGCTGCTGCAGGGGGTGACGCTGGGCGGCACCGGCAAGAACGTCGGCGACCGGCATCCGAAGATCCGGCGCGGCGTGCTGATCGGCGCCGGGGCCAAGGTCCTGGGCAACATCGAGGTCGGCGAGGGCGCCAAGATTGGTGCCGGCTCCATCGTGCTGGAAGCCGTGCGCCCCTACACCACCGTGGTCGGCAATCCCGCCCGCCTGGTCGGCACCCGCCATTCCAACATGCCCGCCCTGACCATGGACCAGACCCTGCCCGCCCTGGACTACATCATCTAGAGTCTGGTTTCCAAAGGCGCGCCTTTGGCGGGGCCTGGGGCAGCGCCCCAGCGCTTCCTCAGATACGGCCTCACCCTGAGGAAGCGCAGATAGCCCCACTCCAGCCCCGTCAGCACCATCCGGTTGCGCGCCAGCAGCCCGAGCGGCCGGAGCAGCGGAATCGCGCGCCACATCGCCGCGAAGGCAGCCGCGCCGGACAGCAGCCGGCCCTCCTCGCTGGCATGGAAGCGAGCCAGCAGCGCGGCGCGGTCGATCGGGCAGGCCTCGTCCCCGGCGGCCACGTCGACGAAGCGGATCGCACCGCTGCGGTCGAGCCGGCGCATCAGCGCGATCTCGCGACGGCACAAGGGACAGCCGCCATCGAACCAGACGAGGAGTTGAGACATGGTGGATGAGATGGCGTCATCGGACCGGCGCCGCAACCGGGAGCGCCCATGCGGATCGCCGTGATCGGTGCCGGCCTGTCCGGCCTCGCCTGCGCCGCCGCGCTGCAGGAAGCGGGGCACCGGGTTGCGGTGTTCGAGAAGTCCGCCGGGGTCGGCGGGCGGATGTCGACGCGTCGGATGGACACGGCCGGGGGCGAGGCAACGTTCGACCACGGCGCGCCGTACTTCACCGCCGGCGATCCCGGCTTCCGCGCCGTGGTCGGGCGCTGGCAGGCGGCGGGCCTGGCCGCGCCGTGGCCGGCGGCGGGCGCGCAAGCCTGGGTGGGCACGCCGACCATGACCGCCCCGGCCCGGCACCTGGCCGCGACTCTGGACGTGCGCCGGTCGCAGCGGATCCTGTCGATCGACCGACAGGCGGAAGGCTGGCAGCTGCAGGGGGAAACCGGCTCGGCGGGCCTCCACGACGCGGCGATCGTGGCGCTGCCGGCGGAGCAGGCCTCGGTGCTGCTCGGGCCGGTGTCGCGCCGGTGGTCGGAGCGTGCCGACGCCACCCCCAGCGCGCCGTGCTGGACGGTGATGGCGAGCTTTGTTGATCGGCTACCCATCCCGGTCGACATGGTGGAGGCGGCCGGCGCGATCGGCTGGGCGGCCCGCAACTCGGCCAAGCCGGGGCGCACCGGCCCGGAAGCCTGGGTGGTGCAGGCAGCACCCGGCTGGTCGCGCGAGCATCTGGAGGACGACGCGGCGTCGGTGTCGGCGGCGCTGCCGGCGCTGCTCGGGGCGCTGCTCGGCGCGGACCTGCCGGATCCGGTGTCGGTGTCGGCGCATCGCTGGCGCTACGCCAGGTCGGGCAGCGCCGGATGCGGCCACCTGTGGGAGCCCGCAAACCGCCTGGGCGTGTGCGGCGATTGGCTGCTGGGGGCGCAGGTGGAGGACGCCTGGCGATCCGGCGTCGGCCTCGCCGCGGCAATCGGGGCGGCCGGCTGATGCCGCGCGGGATCGCCAAGCGGGACCTGCCGGTCAAGACCTGCGCCTGCTGCGGGCGGCCGTTCAGCTGGCGCCGGAAGTGGGCGCGGGACTGGGCGGCGGTGCGCTACTGCTCCGATGCGTGCCGACGCAAGGGTGCTGCGGATCCGGCCGGTCAGGCGCCGCGGACGAGCTCGTAGAGCGCCACCGCGGCGGCGTTGGACACGTTGAGGCTTTCCATCGTGCCGGGCATCACCAGGCCGGCGATCTCGTCGCAGGTGTCGCGCGTCAGGCGGCGCAGGCCCTCGCCCTCGGCACCGAGCACCAGCGCCACGCGGCGCGCCCGGAAGGCGCCGCCGTCGAAGCGACCGCCGCTCGAGTCGAGGCCGACAGTCCAGAGCCCGGCCGCCTTCAGCGCGGCCAGGGTGCGCGACAGGTTGACCGCACGCAGCAGCGGCACGGTTTCCAGCGCGCCGGACGCCGCCTTGGCCAGCACGCCGGTTTCCTCCGGGGCGTTGCGGTCCTGCACGATCAGCGCGGCGACGCCGAACGCGGCGGCCGAGCGCAGGATGGCGCCGACGTTGCGCGGGTCCGTCACCTGGTCGAGCACCAGCACCGGCCCCGGCCGCTGCAGCACCTGGTCGAGCGGCGGCGGCGCCAGCGGGTCAGCCAGCAGCGCCAGCCCGCCATGCACCGCGTCGCGACCGAGCAGGGCGTCGAGACGCGCGCGGTCGGTGCGCTCGGCGGGCAGCGGCAGCGGGCCGTTCAGGCGGCCGGACAAGGTGGCTTCGGCCTCCTCGGTCAGCAGCAGGCGGCGCAGGCGGCGATGCGGGTTCTGCAGCGCCGCCACCACCGGATGGGTGCCGTAGAGCCAGTTCGCCGCTCCGGCGGGGCCGCCCTGTTGCGGCGTGCCCGGACGACGCGGCGCGGCGCGGCCGTGCTCCGCTCCTTTCGGCCGGGTCCGGTCGTGGCCGCCCGGGTGGTGCGGCGGACGCTTCGGGCCGGGAGGAACGGGTGTGGCGGGAGGTCTGGACGGCATGGGCCGATCCTAGCCTTTCGCCTGCCTGCCGTCACCGCGGACGGGCGATGCGGTTTCGCTAAGCCCTGCGTTGACACGCAACCGGTTCGGCCGTAGGTGCCTCCCCGGCCGGAAGGGTGCCCGAGTGGCTAAAGGGGGCGGACTGTAAATCCGCTGGCGTACGCCTACGTTGGTTCGAATCCAACCCCTTCCACCAGCAGGCTCGGGCCAGGCAACCCGTTCAGGATTGGTCGCGTCCCCTGGCCGGCTCCCGGGTCGGCTGCGGCGCCGGTTCCGCGCCCAGCCGCCGCTGCAGCAGCGGCGGCGACGGGGCGATGTCGGCCAGACTGTCGCGGAACTGGCGGATCTGGTCCCGGGCACTGCCCGAGATGTCGCCGGCCATGGAGCCGGCGTTCACCACCGCCTCGAAATCCAGCTTGGTCTGCGCCGCGAACAAGGCGTCGAGCACCAGCCGCTTGGTCACCGGACCCTTGCGGGCGGCCATGGCTGCCATGGCCTGCCAGGCTGCCTTGGCAGCGAGCGAGTTCTCGACGGCAAGCTTGAGAAGCGCCTTCTCGTCATCCGGCACCACAAGATCTCCCCGCGACAGCTCAACCCGATTATCCGGTTCGACGCTTCGGCGCGACCGTCGATCCTGGGATCCCGCTTCACGAGGTCGCGACGTCGGCAGCCGCGGCCAGGCCCCGGTGCCGACCAGCCATTCCCTCTGGGCATCGCCGAGTCTGCGGCCGAAGCCGACCCGTCGCGATCGCCAGTACATGCCGTCCGGGTTGCCGGACCGGCGACGATCCCGGCGAGGCGGCCGGGGGCGTGCACGCCCGGAGATGGGTCCGCGCCGGCTGCCGCCTTAGAACGGCGTTAAGTTCCGTCGCCCATAAGAACAGCCATCGGGATGTTCTTGCGGGAAGACGATGAGCGCGAAGATCGACGGCAGCCAAGACTCCTCCATCGACGATCCGCCGGTGCTGCCGCCATTGCCGGTGCTGCCGCCGTTGCCGGTGCTGTTCGCGGCGGCGCCCGGCCTGCCGACCTTCGAGAACGCGGTGCAGGCCTCGATCGACCCGCAGGCTGCCTCCTCGTTCGGCCTGGCGCTGATGCTCGACCGGTCCGGCCACCCGTTGACGATCTCCACCGCCAGCGGCGTGAACGCGTCCGCCTTCCTGGACCGGTCGGGCAACGTCATCATCGCCTACCAGGGCACCACCACGGCGGCGCAGACCGCGCTGGACCTGCAGATCCTGGGCGGCGCCGACCCGTCGACGGTGCAGGGATTCGCCGACGCGATCGGCTTCGCGGCGGCGGCGCAGCAGGCG
This sequence comes from uncultured Acetobacteraceae bacterium, assembly GCA_964249915.1. Lineage (GTDB taxonomy): Bacteria > Pseudomonadota > Alphaproteobacteria > Acetobacterales > Acetobacteraceae > Lichenicola. The sequence continues at coordinate 16,129 of CAXUEL010000045.1, forward strand.
GCCAGGGCCGAGGGCATCCTGCCGTCCAACGTTTATGTCGCCGGATACTCGCTGGGCGGAACCCTGGCCTCCCTCGTCGCCTCCCGGACCGGCCTCGCCGGCGTGTCGTTCGCCTCCTCCGGGATCCCGGGCTACCAGGCCCCGGCGGTGCCGGCCGCCAACTTCGTCAGCTATGTCGACAAGGGCGACCCGTTCGCCAACTACGGCACCGACACCGCCGAGAAGGGCAGCGCCTCGGCCACGATGGCCCACATGGATCATTACGGCACCGTGGTGCAGCTCGGCACCGCCGCCGATGCCGCCGAGCTGGCACCGTTCGCGTCCGCCATCAGCGGCACCTCGCTGCGGGCGCTGGAGTCCGGCCATATCCCGGCGACGCCGGCGGAGGTGGAGGGGCTGACGAACGAGTTCCTCACCCTGTTCGGCGAGCATCACGGGCTGAACACCTATGACGCCGACGCGGCCACCGCGACCGTGCCGGCCACCGCCTACGGGCTGCAGAACACCAGCATGGCGACGATGGCCTCGTCCTTGTCGCGGGACGTGCCGAGGCTGCTCGCCGACCTCCCGTCGCTGCTGCGCGCGCCCAGCGTCGGCGCCGCTCTTTCGGGCGTGCAGTCGGCGTTCCCGGACCTGGCGTCGGAGCTTACCTCGGTGATGCACGCCGCCAGCTTCGGCGCCGCGATGGCGACGCTGGCGGCGGACGCGCCGGCGCTCGCGGCGGACTTCGCCAGCCCGGCCAGGCTCGGCACGGTCCTGGCGACGATCGCGAGCGAGCTGCAGCCGGCGAGCGGCGGCGGCTCGACCGTGCTCGCGCACGCGTCCGGCGGCCAGGAGATCGCCAGCCTCGCGGCGCTGCTGCACCACGTCGCCTGATGCCGGGTCCGGTCGCCTGGGGCTGGAGCGGGCGGAGGGAATCGAACCCTCCTCGGTAGCTTGGAAGGCTACTGCATTACCACTATGCTACGCCCGCCCGGCCCAGGCTGCTGTTAGCGCGGCGGCGGCCGGTTCGGCAAGGCCGGCGCGGCAGCCAGGCCCGCCAGGCCGCTCTTGACAGGACAGGCCGCACGCCTTCTTTACGCGACCTGCGCCGGGTTCGCCGTGCGGCCGATGCGGGGCTCCACCCCCGCCGGCTGCCAGGGGGAGGCGCTGCAGGGGTGTAGCTCAATTGGCTAGAGCGCCGGTCTCCAAAACCGGAGGTTGCGGGTTCGAGACCCTCCGCCCCTGCCAGCCGCTCGCGGGTCCGGGCTCCGGACTGGCGAGGCTCGTCCAATCGATAGGTGCGAAGGTGGATCGTGGCGGCCAGTCCTGCGAAGTTCCTGCGCGACGTGCGCGCCGAGGTGACCAAGGTCACCTGGCCCACGCGCCGCACCACCCTGATCACCACCGGCCTGGTCGCCGCCATGGCGTCGCTGACGGCGATCTTCTTCTTCGCCGTCGACCAGATCATCGGCCTGGGCGTCCGCGCGTTGTTCGGCTTCGGTTCCTGAAGCCGACCAGGCCGAAGCTTGAAGTCTGAGGAAGAGGTCATGGCGAAACGCTGGTACGTGGTCCACGTCTACTCGGGCTTCGAGAAGAAGATCGCGCAGCAGATCAAGGAGCAGGCCCAGGCGAAGGGCCTGGCCGACCATATCGACGAGGTGCTGGTGCCGTCCGAGGACGTCACCGAGGTGCGCCGCGGGCAGAAGGTGAACTCGGAGCGCAAGTTCTTCCCCGGCTACGTGCTGGTGAAGATGGAGCTGACCGACGACGCCTGGCACCTGGTCAAGGACACGCCCAAGGTCACCGGCTTCCTCGGCTCCAAGACCAAGCCGACGCCGATCTCGAACTCCGAGGCCGAGCGGATCATGAAGCAGACCCAGGAAGGCGTGGAGCGTCCGCGCCCGGCCATCCTGTTCGAGATCGGCGAGCAGGTGCGCGTGGCCGACGGCCCGTTCACCTCCTTCAACGGCACCGTCGAGGACGTCGACGAGGAGAAGGGCCGCCTGAAGGTCAGCGTCTCGATCTTCGGCCGCTCCACCCCGGTGGACCTCGAGTACAGCCAGGTCGAGAAGGTCTGA
>CAXUEL010000046.1:0-5514 GCA_964249915.1 uncultured Acetobacteraceae bacterium
CCCCCCCCCCCCGGGGGCCCCCCCCCCCCCACCCCCCCGGGGGGGGGGGGGGGCCCCCCCCCCCCCCCCCCCGCAACCCGAAGGCCACCGCCCGTGACCCCTGTCTCCGCTTCCGAACCGTCGCCGCGATCCGGCGGGCCCATCCTCAGCCTGCGCGGCATCACCAAGACCTTCGGCGCGGTGTCGGCGCTGACCGACATCGAGCTCGACGTCCACGCCGGCGAGGTGGTGGCCCTGGTCGGCGACAACGGCGCCGGCAAGTCCACCCTGGTCAAGGTGCTGGCAGGCGTGCACCGCGCCACCGCCGGCGAGATCCGGTTCAACGGCCAGCTGGTGAGCCTCGACGGGCCCGCGCAGGCGCTGGAGCTCGGCATCGCCACCGTGTTCCAGGACCTGGCGCTGTGCGAGAACCTCGACGTCGTCGCCAACCTGTTCCTCGGCCACGAGCTGGCGCCGTGGCGGCTGGACGAGGTGGCGATGGAGGTGCGCGCCTGGACGCTGCTGCGCGAGCTGGCGGCACGTATCCCCTCGGTGCGCGAGCCGATCGCCTCCCTGTCCGGCGGCCAGCGCCAGACCGTGGCGATCGCCCGCTCGCTGCTGCTCGACCCCAAGATCATCATGCTCGACGAGCCGACCGCGGCGCTGGGCGTCGCCCAGACCGCCGAGGTGCTCAACCTCATCGAGCGGGTGCGCGACCGCGGCCTCGGCGTGATCGTGATCAGCCACAACATGGACGACGTGCGCGCGGTCGCCGACCGCATCATCGTGCTGCGGCTCGGCCGCAACAACGGCGTGTTCACCGCCGACACCAGCCACCAGGACCTGGTCGCCGCCATCACCGGCGCCGCCGAGAACTCGGTGTCGCGCCGTCACGCCGCGCGCGCCGACGCTTCGCCCCAGACCGTCCTGCCCCAGACCGTCCTGCCCCAGACCGTCCTGCCCCAGACCGTCCCGGCCCAGACCGTCCCGCTCGGGAGCGCCCCGCTTCCCGATGCGCCGCTTTCAAACGGAGGTGCCGCATGAGCACCGTGCCGCTTCCCCGCTCCGCGTCCGACCGGCCCGCCGTCCCGGACGCGGCACTGGACCGCGCCGACGAGCGGGTCCGCCACCAGGAGGGCTTCGGCGGCGAGCTCCGCGCCTTCGCCAACCGCGTGCGCTCGGGCGACCTCGGGATGCTGCCGGTGGTGGTGGGCCTCCTCGCCATCACCGCGGTGTTCACGGCGCTCAACCCGGTGTTCGTGGACGCTGACAACCTGGTCAACCTGCTGTTCGATTGCGCCACCGTCGGGCTGATCTCGCTCGGCATCGTGTGCGTGCTGCTGCTGGGCGAGATCGACCTGTCGGTCGGCTCGATGAGCGGGCTCGCCTCGGCGATCCTCGGCGTGCTCTGGGTCGGGGCCGGCTGGCCGTTGGCGGTGGTGATCCCGGTGGCGCTCGTCGCCGGCGCCGTGGTCGGGCTGATCTACGCCGAGCTGTACACCCGCTTCGGCATGCCGAGCTTCGTCGCCACCCTGGCCGGGCTGCTGGCCCTGCTCGGGCTGCAGCTCTACCTGCTGGGCGACACCGGCTCGATCAACCTGCCCTACGACGGCACCCTGGTGCAGCTCGGCCAGATCCTGGTGATGCCGGCCTGGCTGTCCTACCTGCTGGCGCTCCTGCCCGGCGCGGTGCTGCTCGCCACCGGCCTCGGCGAGCGCCGGCGGCGGCACGCGGCGCGGCTGTCGGCCAAGCCGGTGCGGGTGCTGGCGGTGAAGGCCGGCGTGGTCACCGCGGCCCTGCTCGCCGCGATGTTCTACCTCAACCTCGGCCGCGGCCTGCCGTGGCTGTTCGCGCTGTTCACCGTGCTGGTGGTGCTGATGGAGTATGCCCTGCGGCGCACCCGCTGGGGCCGGTCGATGTTCGCCGTCGGCGGCAACCGCGAGGCCGCGCGCCGCTCGGGCATCAACGTGCGCGGCATCCACCGCAGCGCCTTCGTGTTGTGCAGCACCTTCGCCGCCGCCGGCGGCGTGCTGTCGGCGGCGCGTCTCGCCTCCGCCAGCCGCCAGGCCGGCACCGGCGACGTCAACCTCAACGCCATCGCGGCTGCGGTGATCGGCGGCACCAGCCTGTTCGGCGGCCGCGGCAGCGCCTATTCGGCCCTGCTCGGCGTGATCGTCATCCAGGCGATCTCCAACGGCCTGACCCTGCTCAACCTGTCGTCGAGCCTTCGCTACATGATCACCGGCGGCGTGCTCGCCATCGCCGTGATCGTCGACAGCCTGGCCCGCCGTTCCCGCGCCTCCCACGGCCGCGCCTGAACTCCGGAGGAACCATCCATGGCCGAATCCCTCGAAGGCAAGATCGCCGCGATCACCGGAGCCGCGTCCGGCATCGGGCTCGAGTGCGCACGGCACCTGCTGGGTGCCGGTTGCCGCGTCGTGCTGGTGGACCGCGCCGGCGACCGGCTGCGCGAACTCTGCTCGGAACTCGGAGCGAACGCGTTCCCGCTGGCGATCGACCTGCTCGATCCCGGCGCGGTGTCCGGGATGCTGCCGCGCATCCTGGACCTCGCCGGCGGGCTCCACATCTTCCACGCCAACGCCGGCGCCTACGTCGGCGGCCCGGTGGCGGAAGGCGATCCGGATGCCTGGGACCGGATGCTCAACCTCAACGTCAACGCCGCCTTCCGGTCGGTGCGGGCGGTGATCCCGCACCTGGTCGCGCAGCGATCCGGCGACGTGCTGTTCACCTCGTCGATCGCCGGCGTGGTGCCGGTGGTGTGGGAGCCGATCTACACCGCGTCCAAGTTCGCCGTGCAGGCTTTCGTGCATACCACCCGCCGGCAGCTGGCACCGCACGGCGTCCGGGTCGGCGCCGTGCTGCCCGGGCCGGTCGTCACCTCGCTGCTCGCCGACTGGCCGGAGGCCAAGATGCAGGAAGCGCTGGCCAGCAACAGCCTGATGCAGCCGCGGGAGGTGGCGGAAGCGGTACTGTTCATGCTGACGCGTCCGCCGGGCGTGACGGTGCGCGACCTCGTCATCCTGCCCAACAGCGTCGATCTCTGACTCCGCTCGGTCGGCGCCAGCACGGTGCCGCGCGGTGCCGTTGGTCGCACCGGGCTGTCACTGGTGGCTCGGCTTCGCCACCCGGTCACCGTCGTGTGGCTCGGGCCGTGGCGCCCGGCCGGGATGCTGGTCCTGTCCTGCGACGCTCGGGACGCTCGGCTCGAACTCGCGGCGCCATGCGGGTGCTTCCTCCGCCTCCCGGCCCGGGATGGCGTCACGGCGTCCCAGAACCAGATGGCCGGGGCAGGCCCCGATCAGGTGGAGCATTTGATCGGGTGAAGATGCTCTAGGCGAACGCCGCCTGCTTGGCATCCGCCATCCGCTGCAGCGTCGCCACCACCCGGTCCACCACGTCGGCCCATTCGCCGAGCCGCTTCTGCCGCACGATCGTCACCGAGGGATACCAGGGGCTGTCGGTGCGGCCGTGGAACCAGCGCCAGCAGTTGTCGTAGCGGTCCATCAGGATCGCCGGCACGCCGAGGCCGCCGGCCAGGTGGATCATGGAGGTGTCCACGCTCACCACGACGTCGAGCGACCGCATCAGGCTCGCGGTGTCGTCCATGTCGCCCACGGACTCCATCGGGTCGGCCAGGTGCAGCCCGGGCGGCGGATCGTGCAGGGCGCGGGCGTAGGGACCGTACTGCAGGCTCACCAGGCTGACGTGGCGCAGGGCGGCCAGCGGCGCCAGCTGGTCCAGGTCCATGCTCCGCCGCCGGTCCACCGCGTTGGCCGGCAGGTGGTCCGGCCGCGGCGCTCCGCCCCAGACCACCCCCACCCGCAGCGTCGGCCTGCCGCCGCCGGCGCGCGGCAGGAGCAGCGACTTCGACGCCACCTCGGCCGGGTCGGTATCGAGATAGGGCGGCGGCACGCCCCAGGGCGTTGCCGTGCCGGCGAAGGCGCGCGGCAGGCTGATGAACGGGCAGTGCCAGTCGGCGTCGAGCCGCACCTCGTCGGTGGCGATCACGCCCCCGATGCCCTCGACCCGCGCCACCACCCGCGCCAGGTTCTGCGGCACCCAGGCGAACACCTTCGCACCCAGCCGTGCCAGCAGCGGCGCGTAGCGCAGGAACATCAGCGTGTCGCCGACCCCCTCCTCGTGCGTCAGCAGGACGCTGCGGCCGCTCAGGTCGGTGCGGGAGCCCAGCGTCGGCAGGATCCGGTCGAGCGGCAGGCGGGTGTGGCCGGGCAGCCGGAACCGCCACTCGTGCTCCTGCCAGCCCTGCACCATGCGGCCCGCCTTGAGCAGGCAGATCGAGTGGTTGAGGCGCACCTGCGCGTCGTCCGGCTTGATCTGGATGCTCTGCCGGTAGGCCGACAGCGCGTCCTCGAACGCGTTCTCGGCGGTCAGGGTGCAGCCGAGGTTGGCCCAGGCCGGCGCGTTGCGCGGGTCGCGCTCGACCACGCGCCGGAACAACGCCAGCGCGTCCGGCGTCCGACGCAGGCCGGCCAGGATGATGCCCTGCTGGTTCAGCGCCGCCGACGAGTCCGGCGCCAGGCGCAGGCTTTCCTCCACCGCCGCCATCGCCTCGTCGAGCCGGCCCATCTCGGACAGCAGCTGCGCGTGGCCGAGGTGCAGCTTGGCGTCGCGCGGCGTCATCGCCAGGCAGGCGAGGAAGGCGGGCTCGGCGTCGCGGGCGCGGAACTGCCGCTGCAGCAGCGAGACCAGGTCCATGCACGGATGCAGCGCCTGCGGCCGCGCCGTGGCGACGGCGGTCAGGAAGGGAGCTGCTCCTGCGGCGTCGTGGCTGCCGCCCAGCGCCAGCCCGAACAGCAGCTGGGCTTCCAGGTCGCGGTCCCCGACATGGGGCCGTGCCAGGTCCCGCGCCGCCTCGAAGCGTCCGGCCTGCAGCGCCTCGAAGGCCGCCTTGAGCGTCGGCTGCCGGTCGGCCTGGTCCGGCGCGCGCGTGCCCAAGCCGCCGCGCCTCAGCCGCCGGTCAGGCGGCGCACCGCGGCCGAAACCGTGGAGGGAAGGTACGGCTTGTTGATGTGGAGGTCGAGCGGGCCGCCGGCGCCGGGATCCGGCCGCCCGCTCATGAAGATCACCGGCAGCAGCGGCCGCGTTTCCCGCGCCTTGGCCGCCAGCGCGCGTCCGTCCATGGAGCCGGGGAGCTGGATGTCGGTCAGCATCACCGCCAGCTCGGGTTCCCGCGCGAGGGCCGCCAGCGCCTCGTCCGCGTCGCCAGCCTCCACCACCTCGTAGCCGTCGTCGGCCAGCACCTCCGAAAGCGTCATCCGGATGAGGAACTCGTCCTCGACGATCAGCAGCCGGCGTGCCGCCATCCAAAAGCCTCCCGTGTTCCGCGTCCGTTCCGGACCATGGGGGAATAAGGCCCGAGCCGCCTGCCCGGCGCAAGTCGGGCGCATCTCATGCGGGCTGCACGGCGGGAGGCCGCGTGCTACCCTGCGGCGGGGGGGGGGGGGGGGGGGGGGGGGGCGCGGCCCCCCCCCCCCCCCCCCCCCCCCCCCCCGC
>CAXUEL010000046.1:5524-17919 GCA_964249915.1 uncultured Acetobacteraceae bacterium
GCGCCTTCCCCGGGGGGGGCCGGGGGGGGGGCCCGGGGGCACCCGGGGGGGGGCGGCGGGGCCCGCGCGCCCGCCACGGCCCATGCCGTCGATCCCGGAGCCCGTTCATGACCGACCCGTTCGCCTGGATCGCCGGCTGGATCCACGAGACGGTGCTGCTGCCGCTGCTCTGGCATGCCGGCCTGATGCAGTGGGAGGACACCGCCTTCATGTGGGCGCTGTTCGCCACCTACGGCGTGCTGCAGGTGGCGATCAACTACGCGATCTGCGTGCCGGCGGAGCGGTTCATGCCGCTGGTGCGCTGGCGTCGTCCCGAAACCGTCGGCATGGACGTGTTCTATACCCTGGTCGCCCGGATCGGCGTGTTCCCGCTGGTCACCTTCTTCGGCTTCTACTGGACGCAGACCGCGCTGAACGGCTGGCTCGCCGACCACGGCTACATCCCGCCGACCCTGGACAGCCTCGTGCCGGCGCTGATGGGCATGCCGGTGCTGACCTTCTTCATCTATGCGGTGCTGCTCGACCTCGCCGACTACTGGCGCCACCGCTTCAGCCACACGTTCGGCTGGTGGTACGGGCTGCACGCGCTGCACCATGCGCAGCGGCAGATGACGTTCTGGTCCGACGACCGCAACCACGTGCTGGACGACGTCATCACCTATGTCTGGTTCATCGCCGCCGGGCTGCTGATCGGCGTGCCGCCGATGCAGTTCCCGCTGCTGGTGCTGGTGCTCCGCCTGGTTGAAAGCTTCAGCCACGCCAACACGCGCATCTCGTTCGGGTGGCTCGGCGAGCGGCTGCTGGTGTCGCCGCAGTTCCATCGCGCGCATCACGGGCTCGATGCCGCCGGCCGCAACTCCTGCAACTACGGCGGCGTGTTCCCGTGGTGGGACATGATGCTGGGCACCGCCGACTTCCGCCGCGACGTGGTGGAGACCGGCGACCGGCGTGCGCCCGAGGCGCTGGCGTCCGGCTCGTGGCTGGCGCAGCAGACGGCGGGGCTCGCCCTGTCCTGGCGCCTGCTCACCCGCCGCCGGCGGCGCCAGCGCGTGGCCGCGGAATAGTGGCTCAGCCGGCCTTGAGGTGCTTGACGCAGGCGCTGTAGTAGCCGCCGCCCTTCTGCAGCCACTTCATGCCGCCGTTGCCGCCGTTCGCCTTGTTGAGCTTGTACTGGTCGTCGCAGGTCTTCATCCGCGCCCGGCCGGGGGTCAGGCTGGCGTATTTCGCGTCGACCTTGCCCGGGAAGGTGGCGTTGCCGGTGGCGACCGGCGCGTCGTCCGACGCGGCGGACCGCTTTCTCGTGGGCGCGGGCGCGGCGGCCGTGTCCGCCGGTGCGGCCGGGTCGGCGGCGGCGACCGGCAGCCCGGAGGCTGGCGACGCGGAGGCTGGCGCGGCGGAGGCAGTCTTGTCGCTGCACTGCGTCGACCGGAAGGTCTTCCAGTCGGCGCCGTTGAGCGTGCCGGCCTGCTTGGCCGCCTGGAACTTGACGCTGCACTCCTTCATCGACTCGGCGCGTGCCGGCGCCGCCCCGGCGACCAGGGTTCCGACCAGCAGCGCACCGAAGCACGCCCGTTCCAGATGCCGCATCAACCCGCTCTCCTCGTGTATCGATCCAGATGCCGACGATAGCAGGTCCAGCTTAACCCGGCGTTACCGGCTTCCGCCCATCAGGCGCTGCACCAGGCCGCCGAAGTCGAACCCCTGGCCCGCGCCACCGCCAAGGCCGGCGCCCTGGCGACCACCCTGGCCACCGCCCTGGGCCTGGGTGTCGTTGTAGGAGTCGGTGTCCGGCGCGTCCGACGCCCGGCCGTCGGCGAACGGGTCGTCGCTCCCGGACTGCACGCCCTGCCCGCCCAGCTGCCCGTCCGGGGTCTGGCTGTCGACCGCGTGCGGCAGCAGGTGCGCCAGCACTCCCGCCGCGGCGCCGGCCGGGATCCCGTGCTGCGCCGCCCAGGACTCGATCTGCTGCGGCGGGAACACCTTGGTCACCTCCTCGGCGGCCAGCGACATGTTGCCGCCGGAGCCGACCCAGGATTGCGCCTTGTCACCCATCCCGGCCTGCTGGAACTTCGACACGATGCCGGACACGCCGCCGGCGGACTGGAACGCCTCGGACAGGAGGTTGCCGGCGCCGCCGGCGGTGCCGCCGCCCTGCATCAGCCCCTCGAGCGAGCCCATGATTCCGCTCATGATACGATCCCCTGCCTGGTTGGTGTTGCGGGACGGCCACCGCGTGGTTTGCTCGGGCCGAACCGTTCGCTGACGCAAGAAGTGCCGTCCTCAGGGTGGGGTTTCGCGGCCATGCGCAACCGCGGACGCATCCCGGCGGTTTGGCTCGGCGATGCCGCATCCCGACACATGGCTGAAGGTCCGCCCCGACGGGCTCTGGTGCGAGCCCGGCGGCTTCTTCATCGACCCGGTCAACCCGGTGGAGCGTGCGGTGATCACCCACGCCCACGCCGATCACGCCAGGCCGGGCCACGGCGCCGTGCTGGCCAGCGCCGAGACGCTGGCGATCATGGAGGTGCGCATGGGCGCCGGCCGCGCCGGGCAGACGCAGCAGGCGCTCCCGCTCGGCGAGGTGCTGACGCTGGGCAGCGTGCGGGTCTGGCTGCAGCCGGCCGGCCACGTGCTGGGCAGCGTCCAGGTGGCGATGGAGTACGGGGGCAGCCGCGCGGTGGTGTCCGGCGACTACAAGCGCGTGCCCGACCCGACCTGCCTGCCGTTCGAGCCGATCCCCTGCGACGTGTTCGTGACCGAGGCCACGTTCGGGCTGCCGGTGTTCCGGCACCCGCCGCCGGCGGGGGAGGTGGCGCGCCTGCTGGACAGCGTGTCGCTGTTCCCCGAGCGCACCCACGTCGTCGGCTGCTACGCGCTCGGCAAGTGCCAGCGGCTGATCCGGCTGATTCGGGACGCGGGCTGGGACGGCCCGCTGTATCTGCACGGCGCGCTGCTGCCGGTGTGCCGCGCCTACGAGTCGCTCGGCATCCCGCTCGGCGACCTGCGTCCGGCCACCGTCGCCGCCAAGGCAGAGCTGGCCGGCGCGATCGTGCTGGCGCCGCCGTCGGCGATCGCCGACCGCTGGGCGCGCCGCCTCGCCGATCCGGTGGTGTGCCTGGCTTCGGGCTGGATGCGTGTGCGCCAGCGGGCCAAGGCCAAGGGGGTCGAGCTGCCGCTGGTGATCTCCGACCATTGCGACTGGGACGAGCTGTGCCGGACCCTGGCCGACGTCGACGCGCCGGAGGTGTGGGTGACGCACGGGCGCGAGGAGGCGCTGATCCATGCCGCCGAAGCGCAGGGTCGCCGCGGCCGGCCGCTGCGCCTGGTCGGCTACGGCGACGAGGAGGAGGGCGAGGACGGGCCGTCCGCCGCGCCGCCGGACGTGGCGGCGGACGCGACCGCATGATCGCCTTCGCCGAGCTGCTGGAACGTCTGACCCTCACCCCCGGCCGGCTGGCCAAGGTGGCGCTGCTGCGACGCTTCTTCGAAACCGAGCCGGACCCGGATCGCGGCATCGGCCTGGCCGCGCTGACCGGCGAGCTCGCCTTCGACGCCGCCAAGCCCGGCCTGATCCGCGCCCTGGCGGAGGCGCGCACCGACCCGGTGCTGTTCGCCTGGTCGTACGACTATGTCGGCGACCTGGCGGAGACGGTGGCCTTGATGTGGCCGGAGCGGCGGTCCAACGCCGCGCCGCCGCTGCTGGCGGAAGTGGTGGAGGCGCTCGCGGTCACGCCCAAGTCGGAGCTGCCGCGGCTGGTGGCCGGCTGGCTCGACGCCTCGCCCGCCCCGGTCCGGCTGGCGATCCTGAAGCTCATCACCGGCGCGCTGCGCGTCGGCGCCTCGGTGCGGCTGGCCAAGATCGCGCTCGCCGAGCTCAGCGGCGGCACGATCGCCGCCGACGACATCGAGGAGGTGTGGCACGGGCTGTCGCCGCCGTACGACCCGCTGTTCGCCTGGATCGAGGGCAGGGGGGAGCGGCCCGATCCGGCCGGGGCACCCGTGTTCCGGCCGCCGATGCTGGCGCATCCGCTGGAAGCGCCGGACCTGGCGGCGCTCGACTACGCGGCCTTCGCCGCGGAATGGAAGTGGGACGGCATCCGGGTGCAGCTGGTGGCCACCCCGGCCGGGCAGCGGCTGTACTCCCGCGGCGCCGACGACATCTCGGCCGCGTTCCCCGAGATCGTCGAGCGCATGGGCTTCGACGCGGTGCTGGACGGCGAGCTGCTGGTGGTGCGCGACGGCATGGTGGCGCCGTTCGCCGACCTGCAGCAGCGGCTGAACCGCAAGTCGCCGACGGCGAAGATGCTGACACAGTTCCCGGTGCTGGTGCGGCTGTACGACATCCTGTTCGAGAACGGCGTCGACCTGCGGCCGCTGTCGTTCACCGAGCGACGCGTCCGGCTCGAGGGGTTCGTCGCCCGGGTGCGGCCGGAGCGCATGGACCTGTCCGAGCTGGTCGAGGCGCCGGACCTGCCGGCGCTGTCGGAGCTGCGCGACGGCGCCCGCGCCGCCTCGATCGAGGGGCTGATGCTCAAGCGGCGCGACAGCCCCTACCTGCCGGGACGGCCGAAGGGGATGTGGTGGAAGTGGAAGCGCGACCCGCTGACCATCGACGCGGTGCTGATGTACGCGCAGCGCGGCCACGGCAAGCGCTCGTCGTACTATTCGGACTACACCTTCGGCCTGTGGCGCGAGCTCGCCAACGGCGACGAGGAGCTGGTGCCGGTCGGCAAGGCGTATTCCGGCTTCACCGACGCCGAGCTGGTGATGCTGGACCGCTGGATACGCAACAACACCACCCAGCGCTTCGGCCCGGTGCGCGAGGTCGAGCACGGCACGGCGAAGGGGATCGTGCTGGAGATCGCGTTCGACGCGGCGCAGCGCTCGGCGCGGCACAAGTCCGGCGTGGCATTGCGGTTCCCGCGCGTCGGCCGGCTGCGCCTGGACAAGAAGCCGGAGGATGCCGACCGGCTGGACACGCTGATGCGCGGCCTCCCCTGAGCGTCAGACCGCGTCCACCCGCGCCAGCAGCTGCTGCACGGCGTCGAGCAGCGCCGACATGCGGAACGGCTTGGCCAGCACGCGGTCGTTCTCGGTCGCCTTGTACTCGGCGAGCTTCCATGGCCGGCCGGAGATGAACAGCACCGGCAGATCGGGCCGCACCTGCCGTGCCCGCTCGGCGACGCCGAAGCCGTCGATCTCGCGCACGCCGAGGTCGATGTCGGTCAGCAGCAGGGTGCAGCCGTCCGGCAGCAGCACGATGTCGAGCGCCTCGGCGGGAGATCCCACAGCGCGGACATCCAGCCCCTGATCCTCCAGCAGGTCCACCAGGACCGAGCGGACGACCTCCTCGTCGTCCAGGATCAGCACATCGCACATCGAGGCGTCGTATTCCTCTGATATCTGGAGGACAAAGGACGTCCTGTGGGTGTCCTGTCTTAGACCGGTGGCGGCGCGAGGCGCGCATAACAGCGTCGTGAGTGTGACACTTCGTCTCCGCCCGGTGCAGGAACGTTACAGCTGCGGCGGCTCAGCCATCCGCCCCGCTGCCGGACCCGGTGATGCCGGCCCGCGACGGCGCGGAGGCGCCGGGCTCGATCGTGCGGCTGATCGCCGCCACCTCGGCATCGGTGCCGATCTCGGCCGCGTCCAGCTTCGCCCCGACCCGGGTTTCCGCCAGCGCCTCCTCCAGCGCCTGCGGGTCGGTGCGCTGCGCCTCGTCGAGCAGCCGCTCCGCTTCCTCGTGCCGGCCTTCGCGCTGCGCCGTCAGCGCCGCGTCGGCCAGGCGCCGCGCCTGCCCGTGCTTGCCCTCGCCGAAGCTGTTCGGCTCCTGGATGTCCGCCATGGCACGCTCCCCCGATGTTGGTGTCCGCAGCAGAACAGCGGGCGGCGGGACGGGTTGCCGAGGAACAGGGAGCTCGCCGGGACTCGCTTCCCGTGAACAACGTTCAAACCAGGGCCGCCGGGACCCGTCTCCGGCCCGGCACGATCGTGCCGGAAAACGCGCCGGATCCAGATTTCATGGAATTGTCGTTAGCCAGGACGGCCGAACCGTCCCAGAACCTGCCCCGCGGCCTGCAGACACGCCGGCCGATATCCCTGCACGACAACCGCCGGTGGTGAACACGACATGACCTTCAGAAGCTGGTGCAGATCGACCTGCGCCATCGCCATGACCTTCGCGCTGGCCCAGCCGACGATCGTGTTCGCGAGGCAGGCGCCCGACGACGTGACGATCGCGCCGAGGAGCAGCGCGCTGGTGCAAGGCGTCACCACCGACCTCGCCAGGCAGCCGGCGCTGACCACCGCGGCCAAGATCGCGCTGCTGCGCCAGAAGGTGAAGTACGTGTTCGTCCTGTTCCAGGAGAACCGGTCGTTCGACTTCTACTTCGGCACCTTCCCCGGCGCGCACGGGCTGTACAGCCAGTCGGCCTCCGCCACGCCCGGCTTCAGCCAGGCGATCGTCAACACCGACGGCTCGGTCGGCACGGTGTCGCCGTTCCTGATCCCGCAGACGGTGAAGGCGACGACGGGCGCCACGGTGCCGATCTATCCGGCCGACACCGCGTCGGTGGACCATTCCCATGCCGGCATCGTCAACAGCCAGCATTTCGTGGCCGGGGTGTCGCAGAACGACCGGTTCGCGCTGGACGAGGAGGGGCTCACCACCAACGCCCAGGGACAGATCGTGTCCAAGACCACCGGGCTGCCGGCCAGCTCCAACCCGTCGCTGATGCAGAAGCAGATGGGCGAGCTGGCGCTGGGCCACGTCGACTGCGACACCGCGCCCTACCTGTGGCAGTTCGCCGACCGCTTCACCCTGTTCGACAACTTCCACATGACGGTGACCGGGCCGTCCACCCCGAACGCGCTGGCGATGATCGCCGGGCAGTCGGGGCTGACGCAGTGGGCGCTGCATCCGGGCGAGGCCAGCAGCAACACCGTCAGCCCGACGGTGGCGGCGACCGGCGGCGTGCCGATGGTGGGCGACTACCAGCCGTTCCCGGGCTCCACCCTGGACACCTCGCCGATCAAGCCGCCGTCCAACCCGATCGACGAGAACCCGGCCAAGCCGACCCTGAACCAGACCTACGCCACCCTGCCGCTGTCGTTCATGGGCAAGGACATCGCCTCCACGGTCAGCACCGACCAGAACCCGGCGCTGGACCTAGCCGACGTGCAGCACGACCTGAAGACCATCGCCGGCAGCGGCCGGCAGCCGACCAACTGGGGCTGGTTCGAGGAGGGCTACGACGCCGAGCCGACCGACTCCACGGCCGCGCCGCTGCACAGCTCCTACATCATCCACCACGACGCGCCGCAGTTCTTCGGCTACATCGGCGACAACCCGGCGGTGGCGCAGAACCACCTGTTCGGGCTGCAGGACTTCTTCACCGCGGTGAACGACCGGCTGCTGCCGGCCGCCGGCGGCGTCGCCTACGTGCGCGGCGGCTACGACAACAACGACAGCCTGCTGCCGGTCGATCCAAACCCGGCGGTGCGCTCGGCCTTCCCGGGCAGTGACGACCATCCGGGATACTCCGACCTGCAGATCAGCGAGCAGCTGCTCGCCGACGAGGTCAACGCGATCGCCGCCAGCCCGTACTGGCCGAACAGCGCCATCATCATCGTCTATGACGAGACCGACGGGCTGTACGACCACGCCGCGGTGACCACCCGGGTGAGCGATC
Organism: uncultured Acetobacteraceae bacterium; assembly: GCA_964249915.1. GTDB lineage: Bacteria > Pseudomonadota > Alphaproteobacteria > Acetobacterales > Acetobacteraceae > Lichenicola. The sequence continues at coordinate 13,216 of CAXUEL010000046.1, forward strand.
CGGAAGGCAACCCGCTCGAGCCGTCCTCGCGCATCCCGGCGATCGTGATCTCGCCGTTCGCCAAGGCGCACGCGATCGTGCACCAGAACGCCGAGCACAGCTCGATCATCAAGTTCATCGACACCGTGTTCAACCTGACCCCGCTCGCCGACCTTCCGGACGAGAAGAAGGGCGCGGCACTCGGCAAGACCGAGTTCGGACAGGACTACGTGGGTCCGGCCGACGACAACGTGCCCAACATCGGCGACATGCTGGCAGCCTTCGACAACTCGCGCCTGACCGGCGACACGGCGCCGCTCCCGGCCTCGTATGCCGAGATCCTGCCGGGCACCAAGCCGAGCCTGCCGCAGTACGCGGCCGGCGGCTGCTACACGCTGAACATCGTGCCGACCGACTATGTCGGCGACAAGCTGATCGACCCGGCGCCGGCCGACTTCAACCCGCGCCCGTCCGTCACCCCGGGCATCCCGACCTCGGGCACCTGGACGCCCTGATCCGTCCGGTCCGGCGGACCACATCGAAGGGGAGCCGGGTTCGCCCGGCTCCCCTTTCGTTCATGCGGAGCTGACATCTTGAGAAGCCTGTTCAAGGCGCTGCCGGTGGTCCTGGCGGTGCTGCTGCTTGGCCGCGCGGTCGGTCCGGCGCGTGCGGACGCGACCCTGGACGCGGTGCGCCATGCCGGCGTGCTCGCCTGCGGCGTGGTGAGCGACGAGGACGATTATTCCGAGGCCGACACCCACGGCAACCTGTCCGGCCTCGGCGCCGACTTCTGCCGCGCCATGGCGGCGGAGATCTTCGGCGATGCCGGCCGGGCCCGGTTCCTGACCCTGCCGGACGAGCCGAGCGGGCTCGCGGCGCTGCGCGACCGCAAGGTGGACGTGCTGTTCGGCGCGACGCCGGACCCGGTGGTGGGCAACGTGTATGGCGTCGCCTTCGGGCCGCCGATCTTCTTCGACGGCCAGGGCGTGCTGGCGTCGAACCGCAGCGGCATACGCACGCTGGCCGACCTGGGGGGCAGGAACGTCTGCTTCATCAACGCCGCCCCGCACGAGCGTGTGCTGTACGACCTCCTGGAGCCGCGGCTGAGGACGCCGGAGCACCGGTTCCCGTTCTCCGAGCGCGGCGAGATGGAGGTCGCCCTGCTCGACGGGCACTGCGACGCCATCACCGGCGACATCTCCTGGATGGCCGACGTCCGCGCCAGCTTCAACAAGCGCCGGACCGAGTTCACCGTGCTGGCGGACACGGTCTCGGTCGACCCGTTCGCGCCGGCCTTCCGCGCGGGCGACAGGCAGTGGGCGGCGCTGGTGGACTGGACGGTGTGGGCGTCGGTGCAGGCGGAAGCGAACGGGGTGACGCGGGCGAACCTTTCGCAGATGCGCCGGAGCGCCGACCCGGTGGTGCGTCGCCTGGTCGGCAGCGCGCCCTGGATCGGCAAGGCGCTGGGGGTGCCGGACACCGCCTTCGCGGCTGCGGTCGCGGCGGTCGGCAACTACGGCGAGATCTTCGAGCGCAACGTCGGCGCGGGGTCGGCGCTGATGCTGCCGCGCGGACGCAACGCGCTCGCCGCCGAGGGTGGCCTGCTCTGGGCGCTGCCGGTCGAGCCGTTGCAGTAGGGCGAGGCTTCGGCGACGGCGCGACGGCGCGGGGCTGGTCAGCGGAGGATGATCTCGACCCGCCGGTTCTGCGGCTCGCGCACGTCCGGACCGGTCGGCACCAGCAGGTGTGCGTCGCCGAACCCGTGCACCGTGATCGCGGAGGCGGGCACGCCGTCGCCGATCAGGGCGGCGCGTACGCTGTCCGCGCGTCGCATCGACAGACGCAGGTTGTAGCGCTGCCCGGATCCGTCCGGCAGGGCGTGCGAGGTGTCGGCATAGCCGTCGACCTCGATGGTGGTCGTGCCGACGCGCGCCGTGTTCTGCGCCGCCTGCGCGACGATCCCGGACGCGCGTGCGGTCAGGGTGGCGCTGTCCCAGTCGAAGAAGACGAGATAGGTGCGGGTCGGCGCAGGGGCGGGCGCCGCGGCCGGCACAGGTGCCGGAGGTGGCGCCGCCGGCGCGCCGTTGTCGAAGGTGTAGCGCAGGCCGAACAGGATCTCATGATTGAAGATGTTGTTGAAGGTGGCGTGTTCCGGGATCTCGACCTCGCGGAACGACGGTCTTGCGGGGATGCGTATATCCTGGAACGGGCTGAAGGTGGCTTGGTTGGCGCTGGCTACGGGAACCAGCTCGTTCGCCGAGCCGCGGTAATAGGCGCCGGGGGACAGGACGCCGATCAGGCGGTACTCGACGGTCAGGGACAGGCCGCGCAAGGGCGTGGCGATGGCGGCGCCTGCGATCCCCTGATAGGCGAAGTTGCCCCTGGTCTCGCCGTAATCGAGATGTCCGGCCCGCGCGCCGAACCCCGACGAGTTGATCTGGTTCAGCTCGATCTCCTAATAGCCGGCACCGAGGCCGAAATAGGGCGTGACCGGAAGGCCGAGGCGGAGGTCGTAGAGCACGTTGCCGAACCCGCCGTATTGCTGCAGGTGGCCGCCGGCGCGCTCCGTGGCGTACTGGGGCGCCAATTCGACGCCGTGCACGTGGTTGAAGGCGTAGTCATCTTCCGCCTCGATCCGCAGCCCGTTGCCGAACCCGTAGCCGGCGGCGGCGAAGGCGCTCCCGCCCGGGTCGAACGTATAGTCGCGCGGCGCGGGGCCGAACCCCGACGGCCTGACCTGCACGTTCTGCAGGAAGTCGACGCCGCCGCCCAGCTGGACATACGGACCCGAGACCGGCTGCGCATAGGCGATCGCCGGACCGGAGGCGGCCGCCAGGCAGAGCAGAAGAAACGTCTTCGTCATGATCCCGATCCGATATCGTATCGATTCGGGTAGCAGGATGGAAGACCGTCGGCAATCGGGTCTCGCCTGCTGCCGGTTGCGTCCGGTCCGTCGGCGACGGGACGGCCGGCCTCCGAGGGATCTCAGTCTGCGGACCGGGTGAGCCGGTAGCCGACGTTCGGTTCCGTCGCGATCATCGGCGCCACCTCCGGGCCGAGCTTGTGGCGCAGCTGGCCGATGTAGACGCGGAGGTACTGCACGTCCTCGCCGTGCGCCGGGCCCCACAGGGCGAGCAGCAGCTGGCGGTGGGTCAGCACCTTGTCCTCGTGGCGCATCAGCATGGCCAGGAGCTGGTACTCGCGCGGGCTCAGGGTGACCCGCTCGCCGTTGACCCTGACCTCGTGGCGGCCGGGATCGAGCATGATCGGGCCACAGGTGAGGATCTCGTCGGGCCGGGGCTCGATGCCCGGGTCGTGGCGGCGCAGCACCGCGCGGAGGCGGGCCAGCAGCTCGCCGAGACCGAACGGCTTCTCGACGTAGTCGTCGGCGCCGGCGTCGAGCGAGGCGATCTTCTCCGCCTGGCGGTCGCGGGCGGACAGCACGATCACCGGCACCTGCGAGAACGCCCGCAGCCGCTCCAGCACTACCTGGCCGTCCATGTCCGGCAGCCCGAGGTCGAGCACGATCGCGTCCGGTGCCCGCGACGCCGCCTGGCGCAGCCCGTCGGCGCCGTTGAACGCCGAGCGTGGGCGGTAGCCGGCGGCCTCCAGGGCGGGAGCCAGGAAGCGGTGGATCTGCTTCTCGTCGTCGACGATCAGCACCGCCGGTCGGTCGATCCCGTTCATGGCGCTGCCGCTCATGGCACCCCCGCTCATGGCGCCCCCGCTCCTGGCGCCCCGGCTCTTGGTGCCAACGGCAGGGCGATGGTGACGGTGGTGCCAGGGCCGCGGGTGCGGTCCAGCAGCCTGCGCTCGGGCGACGGGCTGGCGGCGGAGATGGTGCCGCCCATCACCTCGATCAGGCCGCGGGCGATCGCCAGCCCGAGCCCGGTGCCCGGCACCACCCGGTCGCCGTGCTGGGCGCGGAAGAAGCTGTCGAACACGTGCGGCAGGTCCGGCTCGGCGATGCCGACGCCGTTGTCGCTGATCCGGGCCACCGCCTGGCCGGCCTCGGCGGCGACACGCACCGCGACCGGGTCGGCGGCGGAGGGCTGCGAATACTTCAGGGCGTTGTCCAGCACGTTGAACAGCACCTGCTCCAGCAGCAGCGGGTCGGCCAGCACGGCGGGAGACGGCCCGTCGGCGGCGACCGAGACCAGGCCGGGGTCGTCCAGGCGCGACGTGGCCCCCTGCACCACGTCGTGCAGCGTCACCCGCACCAGGCGCGGCACCACCACGCCGCTGTCGAGCCGTGTCATGTCGGTGATGTTGGCCAGGAACCGTGTCATCCGCCGCGTGTCCTCCTCGATGGCGAGCAGCAGGTCGTCGCGCGTGTCCGGGGGCAGGCGGGCCCAGGCGGTGCGCAGGGTCTCGGCCGAGCCGCGTATGCCGGTCAGCGGCGTGCGCAGGTCGTGCGACAGCGAGTTCAGCAGGGCGGTGCGCAGCTTCTGGGTCTCGTCGCGGGCGGTCGCGTCGGCGGCGCCCCGCACCAGCCGGACCCGCTCCAGCGCCAGCGCCGCCTGGTCGGTCAGCGCCTGCAGCGCCTGCAGCGCCGGCCCGTCGACCGGGACCGCGGACTGCACCGCGAGCAGGCCGTGCAGCCCGTCCAGGCCGCCGTCGCCGTTGCCGACGCTGCCGGCCTCGGCAGCGGCGCCGACGATGCGGATCGGCAGGAAGCGCCAGGGGGCGGAGGGCAGGGTGGCGGTGCCGCGCCCGGACGGCTCG
>CAXUEL010000047.1:0-17788 GCA_964249915.1 uncultured Acetobacteraceae bacterium
CGTTCGGCGTGGCGCGCGCGGTGCGCGCCTGCCGCACCCCGGCGTGACCGCCGCCCTCCTTCCCTGTCATGCGAGAACTCCCATGCCCGCACGCGCCCTCGGCAAGAAGCCGGCCGTCTTCGACCCGCGCACGCCGCATCTGTCCTCGGTGCTGTCGGCGCACCTCCCCGACCCGCCGACCGCCTGCGACTACGGCGCACGCTTCGCCTCCTGGCCGCTCTGGCGCAATGGCGACCAGCTCAGCAACCACGGCCAGACCATCCCCGGCCTCGGCGACTGCACCGCGGTCAGCGTCGCCAGCGCGATCCGGGTGCTGACCGCGGCACGCGGCGGCGAGATCGAGCTGACCGACGACCAGGTGGTCGGGATCTACGGGGCGAACGGCTACGACCCCGCACGTCCGGCCACCGACCAGGGCGCGGTCGAGCTCGACGTGCTGAACCGCTGGTGCGAGACCGGCTACTCCGTCGGCCGCCAGGCCCCGGACGTGCTGACCGGCTACGGCGCGGTGGAGCCGAAGAACCACGACGGCGTGCGCCGCGCCGTCGCCATGCTGGGCGGCCTCTACATCGGGCTGAGCCTGCCCGACTACGCGGTGTCGGAGGGTGCCGTCTGGGCGACGCCGACCCAGCACTACAAGATCGCCGGCGGCCACGCCGTGTTCGTGCACGGCTACGATGCCGACGGCCTGTGGCTGAACAGCTGGGCCGAGCGCAAGCGGATGGAGTGGGGCTTCCTCGACGCCTTCTGCGACGAGGCCTACGGGCTGCTGTCGCGCGACTGGCTCGAGATCAACGGCACCAGCCCGATGCGCGAGACCCTGTTCGCGATGGCCGACGAGCTGCGCGCCGCGAGGGCGGCGTGAGGGGCTTCCTGCTCCCGGTCATCCCGTTCCTGCTGGCGCTCGGCGGCTGCGGCACGCTGGAAGCCTACCGTGCACGCATCAAGCTGGTCGGCGCCGCCGAGCCGGACATCATCGCCTGCATGGGCGTGCCGGCCGAGAAGCAGTACATCAGCGCGCAGCAATCGGTCATGCAGTGGGACTACGTGCAGACCGGCACCGACGTCGACATCGCGTTCGGCATCTACGAGCTGAAGCTGGGCCGGCCGGGGATCTGCCACACCGCGATCCGCTTCGAGCAGGGACGGGTCGAATCCGTGCACTACGCCGGCGTCGACGTGAACCCGACCGACCCCGACAGCATCTGCGGCCGCCTGGTCTACGACTGCCTGCACCACCGCGAGACCACGCCGCTGCCGAGGGACTTCAGCAACGTCGACGTGCTGACCGGACCGGCGAAGGCCGGCTTCTGACCCACAACCTCACGCCTGAGCCTGCCCGAACCGCCGCCGGCCCCGAACGGGCTGGCGGCGGTTTTTTCGCTTTCCTGACCCCGACCTGCGGCGTGAACAGCGTTCACGCATTCACCGGCAGCGGTCCCGCGACCAGCCCGTGCAGCAGCAGCAGCACCAGCACGATCAGCAGCAGCACCGCGAACAGCCGCCCGAACAGGCGCAGCGCCGCCACCACCAGCAGCACCCCCAGGACGACCAGCAGCGCGCCCTGCAGCGGGCCGGTGATGCCGACCTGCGACAGCAGATGCCGAGCACCCCTCTCGATGAAGGCGATCGCTGCCACCACCAGTCCGAACAGCTGCACCAGCAGGCCGAGCACGACGTCCAGGGCGTGGTTCATCTGGGCTCCGGAAGGCAAGCGGGATCCGCAGCACCGGCAACTCCCTCCGCCGCCTGCGGTTCAAGCGGGTCCAGACCGCTGATGGAGCCGCCATGTCCCCGATCGCCCGCCGACACACCGCGCCCTCGACCTGGCACGCGCTGGTCAGCCTCGCCTTCGCCGCCGCCGGCGTCGCCAAGCTGGTCGCGGTCGAGCCGGAGGCCAAGCTGTTCCGCTCCTGGGGCTGGAGCAGGTCCGACATGCAGATCATCGGCTGTGCCGAGCTGCTCGGCGCTGTGCTGCTGGCGACCCATTCCACCCAGCGCCTCGGCGCGGCGCTCCTGAGCAGCTCGTCGGTCTGCATCCTGACCACCGAGCTGCGTCACGGCGACGACCTGCTGGTGACGCCGCGCAGCGCCCTGCTGCTCGCCGCCCTGACCGGCTTCATCCGCAGGCGCTGACCCGGCACCGGCCAGCCGCAGCCGGATCACGCCCTTCGCCGTGTCCGGATCGACCGGCCTGCCCTTGCGCAGCACCTCGATCATCCCGTCGCGCGCCAGGGCGCGGGCCGCATCGCGGACCCGGCCCATCAGCCTCTGCCAGTTCTCGCCGTAGGCGCGCGCCACCTCGCTGGGGCAGATCGACTTGTCCGCGCCCCGCTCGGTCACTTGCCGCATGATCTCGGCGCGCAGCGCGCCGGGAGAAGGAGTGTCGTCGCTCAACGCAGATGGTGCAGCAGCGCGTCGGTCAGCTCGCGCGTGCCGGCGCTGCCGCCCAGGTCGCGCGTCCGCACCCCGGCCGCCAGCGTCGCGTCGATCCCGGCCGTCAGCCGCTCCGCCAGGTCGAGCCGCCCGACATGCCGGAGCATCAGCCCGGTCGACAGCAGCATGGCCAGCGGGTTCGCGATCCCCTTGCCGGCGATGTCCGGCGCCGAGCCGTGCACCGCCTCGAAGATCGCCGCGTCAGTGCCGATGTTGGCTCCCGGCGCCATGCCGAGCCCACCCACCAGGCCGGCGATCAGGTCGGACAGGATGTCGCCGAACAGGTTGGTGGTGACGATCACGTCGTACTGCCACGGGTCCAGCACCAGCTGCATCGCGCAGGCGTCAACGATGCGGTCGTTCATCTCGACCCGCCCCTCGTACTTCTTGGCGACCTTGCGCCCTTCCTCCAGGAACAGCCCGGTCAGCGCCTTCAGGATGTTGGCCTTGTGCACCACCGTCACGCGGCGGCGGTTGTTCTTCACCGCGTAGTCGAAGGCGTACTCGACGATGCGCCGGCACTCCGCCCGCGTGTTGAAGCCGGTGGACATGGCGATCGCCTTGGGGTCGTGCCCGATCGGTAGGTAGTGCTCCATCGCCGCGTAGAACCCTTCCAGGTTCTCGCGCACCAGCACGATGTCGATGTTCTCGAACCGGCCGCCGCCGATCAGCGTCCGCGCCGGCCGCAGGTTGGCGAACAGCTCGAATTCCTGTCGCAGGGTGACGTTGATCGACTTGAACCCGCCGCCGACCGGGGTGGTCAGCGGCCCCTTCAAGGCGAGCCCGGTGCGCCGGATGCTGTCCAGCGTGGGCAGCGGCAGCGGGTCGCCGCAATCCGCCACCGCCGCCATGCCGGCCAGCTGGCGGTCCCACCGGAACGGCGCGCCGATCGCCTCCAGCACCTCGACCACCGACTCTGCGAGCTCCGGGCCGATGCCGTCGCCCGGGATCAGGGTGGCGGGAATGCCGCCCTCGGCGGTCCGCGTGTCCGACATGGCTTGGGTTCCTTCTCAGGTCTGGAGCGGCGCGCAGGCGACGTCGAGCCAGGTGCGGGCAGGCTCCGGCAGCGCCGGCCCGATCTCCGCCAGCACGCGCGCATGGTAGCGGTCGATCCAGTCGCGTTCGGGTGGGGACAGCAGCGCCGGATCGATCAGCGCTCGGTCGAACGGCGCCAGGGTCAGGGTCTCGAACCGGAGGAAGGGTGGCGCCTCGCCGGAACCGGACGGCTGCACCAGCAGCAGGTTCTCCAGCCGGATGCCGTAGGCGCCGGGCAGGTAGTAGCCCGGCTCGTCCGACAGGATCATGCCGGCTTCGATCGGAATCGGGCGCGCGGTGGGCGCGATCCCGCACGGCCCCTCGTGCACCGACAGGAAGCTGCCGACGCCGTGGCCGGTGCCGTGGTCGTAGTCCAGCCCGGCCTGCCACAGCGGCGTGCGGGCCAGCGCGTCCAGCCGGCCCCCGTGCACGCCGGCCGGAAACTGCGCCCTGGCCAGGGCCACGTGCCCCTGCAACACCCGGGTGGCGTGGTCGCGCACCGCCGCGGGCGCCTGGCCCGGACCGCTCCAGACCGTACGCGTGACGTCGGTGGTGCCGCAGCGGTACTGGCCGCCGCTGTCGATCAGGTACACCTCGTCCGGCTGCAGCCGCCGTGCCGTCCCGGGCACCGCCCGGTAGTGGATGATGGCGCCGTTCGGGCCGGTGCCGGAGATCGCCGGAAAGCTCTCCCCCATGTAGCCCGGCGCCTCGCGGCGGAACGCGTCGAGCCGTGCCGACAGCTCCGTCTCGTCCTGCCCGACGCCGTGCCCGGACAGCCAATGCAGGAAGCGGCACACCGCGATCCCGTCCTGCCAATGCGCGTCCCGCGCGCCCTGCTGCTCGACCGGGTTCTTGCGCGCCTTGGGCAGCAGGCAGGGATCCGGGGCAGGGGACACCACCGCGCCGGCCGCGCGGAGGCTCTGGCCGAACCAGGACGCGGTGCCGGCCGGATCGAGCCGCACCTTGCGCCCGGACAGGCCGGCCAGCGCGGGTGCGATCGCCTCGGGCGCCTCGACCCGCACCGCGTTCCCCAGCCAGGCGCGCAGCTCGGGAGACACCTTCTCCGGCGCCATGAACAGCGTCGCGCGCTCGTCCGCCTCCAGCAGCGCGAAGCCGAGCGCGAACGGGGTGAAGTCGAGGTCACCGCCGCGCAGGTTGAACAGCCACGCGACCGAGGCCGGGTCGCCCAGCACCACCGCATCCTCGCCCGCCTCGCGCAGCGATGCCGCGATTTCCGCCCGCTTCTCGTCGGCGCCGCGGCCGGCGAACTCCAGCGGATGCGGCACCGCCGGTGCCGTCGGCATCGCCGGCCGGTCGGTCCAGATCGCGTCCACCGGATTGCGCGACACCGCCACGAGCTCCAGCCCGGGCTTGCGGTAGCGCGCCAGCGCGTCGTCGCTCAGCAGCCACGGGTCGTAGCCGATCCGCGCGCTCCTGTCCGGCTGCCGCGCCGCCGCCGCCAGCCACGCTTCCGGCGGGTTGCGCGTCAGGTGCAGGCGGCGGTAGCAGGCGCCGTCCACCTGCGCGTCGAGTTGCAGCACGTAGCGCCCGTCCGAGAACACCGCGGCGTCGTCCTGAAGCACGATCGCGGTGCCGGCGCTGCCGGTGAAGCCGGTCAGCCAGGCCAGGCGCTCGGCATAGGGCGCCACGTACTCGCCCAGGTGCTCGTCGCCGCGCGGCAGGATGAGACCGTCGAGGCCGTCCGCCGCCAGCACGGTCCTGAGGGCGGCCAGCCGCCCGGCGGCGGTGCGGTCGGTGTCGGTCATGCGGAGTCTCCGGGAGGGCGCGGCACCGGCGCGGGACCGTCGCCGAGCAGGCGGTGCATGAACACCAGGTCGAGCCAGCGCCCGAACTTGGCGCCGACCTCGGGCAGCCGCGCCGCCTCGGTGAAGCCGAGCCGCCGGTGCAGGGCGATCGAGGCGGCGTTCTCGGCGGCGATGCCGCCCACCATGGCGTGCAGCCCGGCTTCCGTCGCCCGCGCGACCAGCGCCGACAGCATCGCCCGGCCATGACCGCGCCGCTGCGCCGCCGGGTCGATGTACAACGAGTGCTCCACCGTGTGGCGATAACCGTCATGCGGCCGGAACGGCCCATAGGCGCCGAACCCCTGCACCGCGCCGTCCTCCAGCACCACCAGCACCGGATGGCCGGCCGCGCGGCGCTCCGCCATCCAGGCGCCGCGCGTCCCGAGCGTCGCCGGCGTGATGGTCCACAGCGCGGTCCCGGTCAGGATCGCCTGGTTGGTGATCTCCAGGACGCGCGGCAGGTCGTCCGGGACCGCGTCGCGGATGAGGCCGCTCATGGCCGCTCCGGCCGGCGCAGCACCAGCGTCGCCCAGTCACCCTCGAGCAGCCGTCGCTCCAGCAGCAGGCCCTGCCGCCGGTGCGCGGCCAGCACCATCCGGACCTGGCTGTCGAGCAGCCCGGCCAGGATCACGGTGCCCCCAGGAGCCAGCTTCTGCCCTAGGTCGCGCGCCATGCGGCACAGCGGTCGCGCCAGGATGTTGGCGAACACCAGGTCGTACGGCCCGCCGCGACGGATCGCCGGCGTGCGCCAGCCGTTGCCGTGGCGGCAGGCGAGCCGTCGTCCGAGCCCGTTCGCTTCCGCGTTCTGCGCCGCCACCCGCACCGACCACGGCTCGATATCCACCGCCAGCACCGACCGGTGCAGCAGCCGCGCCGCCGCCATCGCCAGGATCCCCGATCCGGTGCCGAGGTCCAGGATCCGCCGCGGCCGGCGATGCGCCACCAGCTCCAGCGCGCGCAGGCAGCCGCGCGTCGAGCCGTGCTCGCCGGAGCCGAAGGCGATCCCGGCATCCAGCGTCAGGGTGAGGCGCGGGCCGGGACGCGCGCGTCCCAGATGGGTGCCGCGTATGGCGAAGCGCCGGCCGACCTGCTGCTCGGGAAAGCTCTCGTAGGTGCGCGCGAGCCAACCCTCGGCCTCGGTGGCCGCCCGTTCCAGCGACGCCGCGACCCCGGTCGCCGCTTCCGCCAGCGCCAGCGCCGCCGACAGCGCCGCCTCGCCGCTGCCCTGGTCCTTGACCCCCTCGACCCGCCATACCGTCTGGCTGTCGTCGGCCTCGAAGATGCCTACGGTGCTGCAAACCGACGCGAGCGCGTTCTCGTACGCTTCCACCGCCGCGTCCGGGACCGTCACGTGGACCGTTTCCAGCGAGGTGGCGTGGCGCCGGGTGATCACGCTCAAGACGTCGTCCTCGCGTCCGAGCCGGCCACCGGCTCCACGTAGGAGTCGAGCACCCGCTTGAACCCGGCCCTGTCGAACTCGACGTCGAGCTTGCTGTCCTCGGTGCCAGTCACCACGCCGTAGCCGAACTTCTGGTGGAACACCCGCGCCCCGACAGCGATGCCGCCGGTGCGCGATGGACGGGCCGGCTGCTCCCAGGCTTCCACCGTGCGCGGGCGGCGGGCCATCAGCGGGAACTGGCCCCCGAACCCGCTGCCGAACACCGGCGGCGCGCTGCGCATCTGCTCGCGCGCCAGCGAAGCCGAGCCCACCTGCTCGACGTGCTCCTCCGGCAGCTCCTCGACGAACCGGCTCGGCACCGAGCTCTGCCAGTTGGCGTAGATGCGCCGGTTGGCGGCGTGGCTGATCAGCGCCCGCTTGCGCGCCCGGGTGATGCCGACATAGGCCAGCCGGCGCTCCTCCTCGAGCCCCTTGTTGCCGCCCTCGTCCAGGGTGCGCTGGCTCGGGAACAGCCCTTCCTCCCAGCCCGGCAGGAACACGCTGTCGAACTCCAGCCCCTTGGCGCCGTGCAGGGTCATGATGTTGACCCGGTCGGCGCCGGCGTTCTCGTCGTTCTCCATCACCAGCGACACGTGCTCCAGGAAGCCGCCCAGGGTGTCGAACTCGACCAGCGCCCGCACCAGCTCCTTGAGGTTGTCGAGCCGCCCCGGCGCGTCCGGCGACTTGTCCTTCTTCCACATCTCGACGTAGCCGGCCTCCTCCAGCAGCGCCTCGACCACGCCGATGTGCACCGGTCCTGCCAGCAGCGCCTCGTCGCCCACCCGCGCTAGCGCCTCCCGCCCGCGGCCGAGTGCCGCCATCAGCAGACCGAGCTGCTCGCGCACCCGCCCCTTCAGGGTGCCGTCGGCCAGCAGCTTCAGCACCGCCGCCGTCATCGGGATGCGCTCGTTGCGTGCCGCCACGTGCAGCGCCTGCAGCGCCACGTCGCCCACGCCACGTCTCGGCACGTTGACGATGCGCTCGAACGCCAGGTCGTCCGAGGGCTGGTTCATCACCCGCATGTAGGCGATCGCGTCGCGTATTTCCTGCCGCTCGTAGAAGCGCAGGCCGCCCACCACCTTGTACGGCAGCCCGAGCGTGATCATCCGCTCCTCGAAGGCGCGTGTCTGGAACCCGGCGCGCACCAGGATCGCCATCTCCGACAGCAGGTGCTTCTCGCGCTGCAGCTGCTCGATCCGCTCGCCGACCATGCGCGCCTCCTCGTCGGAGTCCCACACCGACGCCACCAGCACCTTCTCGCCGTCCGCATCGTTGCGGCCGGGCCGCAGGGTCTTGCCCAGCCGTCCCTCGTTGTGCGCGATCAGGCCGGAGGCCGCGGCCAGGATCGGCGCGGTGGAGCGGTAGTTGCTTTCCAGCTTGACGATCTTCGCCCCGGGAAAGTCCTTCTCGAAGCGCAAGATGTTCTCGACCTCGGCACCCCGCCACGAGTAGATCGACTGGTCGTCGTCGCCGACGCAGCAGATGTTGGCGGCCTCTCCCTCGCGCTTGGCCAGCAGCCGCAGCCACAGATACTGGATGGTGTTGGTGTCCTGGTATTCGTCGACCAGGATGTAGCGGAAGAACCGGTGGTACTGCGCCAGCACGTCCGGCCGTGTGCGCAGGATCTCGACGATGTGCAGCATCAGGTCGCCGAAATCCGCCGCGTTCAGCTGCACCAGGCGCGTCTGGTAGTCGGCGTAGATCTGCCTGGCCTTGCCGCCAGCGAAGTCGGTGTCCTCGGACGGCGTGATCCTGTCCGGCGTCAGTCCACGATCCTTCCAGCGCTGGATCGCCCCCATCAGCCCCGGCGGCGGCCAGCGCTTGGCGTCGATCCGGTGCAGCTCCATGACCTGCTTGAGCAGGCGCAGCTGGTCGTCGGTGTCCAGGATGGTGAAGCTCGACGTCAGCCCGACATACTCGGCGTGCCGGCGCAGCATCCGCGCGCACAGCGCGTGGAACGTGCCGAGCCACAGCCCCTCCACCGGGCGCTGCAGCAGGTGCCCGACCCGCTCGCGCATCTCGCGCGCCGCCTTGTTGGTGAAGGTCACCGCCAGCACCTGGCCCGGCGAGGCGCGCCCGCTCAGCAGGATGTGGGCGAAGCGCGTGGTCAGCACCCGGGTCTTGCCGGTGCCGGCCCCGGCCAGCACCAGCACCGGCCCGTCGACGGCCTCGACCGCCTCGCGCTGCTCGGGATTCAGCCGTTCGAGATAGGTGTCCATGTCCGACCCTATCTAGGCGCCCGGGCCGCTCGCCTCAATGCGGCAGCGGAATCCCCCTTGATCTCCGGCACGGCCGGCACGCATCCTGACAAAACGTTAGTCCGGGAGAAGCACGGTGTCCGACGCGGCCGCCTCGACCGCTCCGCCTCTCTTCCGCAGCACCGGCCCGCAGGGGCATCGCGGCCGCATGCGCGAGCGCCTGCTGTCGCGCGGGCCGGAGGCGCTGGCCGACTACGAGATCCTGGAGATGCTGCTGTTCCTCGGCATCCCCCGGCGCGACACCAAGCCGCTGGCCAAGGAGCTGATCAACCGGTTCGGTAGCCTGTCCGCGGTGCTGACCGCCGGGCCGGAGCAGCTGGCGCGGGCGAGCGGCGAGCTCGGCCCGGAGGCGGTGGCGGTGCTGGGGCTGCCGCAAACCGCCGGGCTGCTGCTGGCGGCGGCGGAGGCACGCGAGCGGCCGGTGCTGAACAACTGGGACCGGCTGCTGGAGTATTTCGACACCGCCCTCGCCGGCGCCGTGCCCGGCCAGCTGCGCATGCTGCTGCTCGACAACCGCAACCGCCTGCTGGCCGACGAGGCGGTGGAGGACGCCACCGACCAGCTGCCGCGACGCGCGGCCGGGCGGGCGCTGGCCCTGCACGCCACCGCCTTGATTCTCCTGCGCGTGGTTCCCGACGGCCCGGCCGACAAGACCCTGCCCAGGCGCGAGGCCGCCCTGTGCACGCAGGTGGCCACGGCGCTGTCGGCGCTGTCCATCACCCTGCACGACCACATCCTGGTCGGCCGGGGCAGCTGGATCAGCCTGCGCCAGAAGGGGCTGCTGTAGCGCGGGCCACGGCCGGCGGGAACCGGATGACGGTTCCGGATTCTGTGACGGCATCACCTCGCACGGAGCGATGCCATGCACCTCGAAGGATCCTGCCACTGCCGCGCGGTCCGGTTCTCGCTCGAGTCCCGCCACCCGGTGCCGTACCAGCGCTGCTACTGCGGCATCTGCCGCAAGACGCAGGGCGGCGGCGGGTATGCGGTGAACCTCGCCGGGGATGCCGACACCCTCCAAATCGACGGCGGCGAGCACATCGCACGCTATCATGCGGTGATGCGGGAAGAAGGCGAGGAAACCCGCAGCAACGCCGAGCGCGTGTTCTGCAGCCTGTGCGGCAGCGCGCTGTGGCTGTTCGACGACAACTGGCCGGAGCTGGTCCATCCGTTCGCATCCGCGATCGACACCGCGCTGCCCGTCCCGCCGGAGCACACCCACCTGATGCTCGACGACGCGCCGGCCTGGGTCGAGCCGGAGATACGCCAGCCGGACCGGCGGTACGGCGAGTTTCCGGAGGAGTCGATCGCCGACTGGCACCAGCGGCTCGGGCTGGAAGCCGACTGAACCGTCCGGTCGCGCTTGAACATCGTTCACGGAACCTCGAACGTCGTCCTGGCACATCCCGCCGGTTTGTTGCAGGATAGCATCGAACGGCGGGTGCGGAGCGGACAGCATGTCGGACGGGTTTGCCGATGCCGGTGCGGCGGGCCTGCTGTCCCGGCCGATCGCCGTCGCGCCGACCCGCGCGCTGCCGCGGCCCCCGCCGGCCGAAACCGACCAGGCGCTGCTGTCGCGCATCCTGCACGTGGTGATGCCGGCTTGCGAGGACGTCGAGGCGCTGGCGGGAAGGGCGCTCACCCGGTTCGGCTCGTTCGCCAGCCTGCTGGCCGCCCCGGTGCGCGAGCTGCGGGGCGTGGCGGGTTTCGGCACCCACAGCCTGGCAGCCCTCAAGCTGCTGCACGAGGCGGCGCTGCGGCTGGCGCGCGCCCGGATGGACGGGCAGCCGGTGCTGGCCGACCGCGCCGGGCTGCTCGACTACCTGACCGCGATCCTGGCGCGAGAGCGGATCGAGCAGTTCCGCATCCTGTTCCTCGACCGCGAGGGCCGGCTGCTGTCGGACGAGGCGCAGGCGCGGGGAACCGTCAACCACACCCCGGTCTATCCGCGCGAGGTGGTGCGCCGCGCCGTCGAGCTGCAGGCGCACGCGCTGGTGCTGGTGCACAACCACCCGAGCGGTGACCCGACCCCGTCGCGCGAGGACCTGTCGATGACCAAGCAGGTGTCGGACGCCTGCGCGGTGATGGGCGTGGGGGTGCGCGACCACCTGATCATCGGCAACGGACGCTGGACCAGCTTCCGCGACGAGGGGCTGCTCGCCTGAGGCCGGACCGTTCCATCGTGAAGGTCGTCCGCCGGCCACCCGGCCGGATTTCGGCGACAGGAAGCTCAAGCCAAGCGTCCGGCAACCCGGTATAAGCCTCCGGTCCGAAACGAGCTCCCGCAGAGGAGCCACACCCGAGGAAAACGTCGATGAAGGGCTATGCCAATCCCGCCCCGCTGGGCCTGACCGGGTTCGCGCTGACAACCTGGCTGCTCAGCATGATCAACGCAGGCTGGTATGCGCCGCCCGCGCTCCCGATGGTGCTCGCCATGGCGTTCGCGTTCGGCGGCACCGCCCAGTTCGTCGCCGGGGTGTGCGAGCTGCCGCGCGGCAACACCTTCGGCTTCACCGCCTTCTGCTCGTTCGGCGCGTTCTGGTGGTCGTTCGCGCTGTTCGTCGAGTTCTTCCACGCCACGGTCCCGCCCAGCTTCGTCGGCTGGTACCTGGCGCTCTGGGGCGTGTTCACGCTGTTCATGTGGTTCGCCACCTTCACCGCCAACCGGGCGGTGGGAACGGTGTTCTTCCTGCTCTGGATCACCTTCTTCCTGCTGGCGCTGGGCGAATGGACCGGCACTGGGCTGATCCGCAACGCCGGCGGCTACACCGGCCTGCTGACCGCGCTGGCGGCGGTCTACCTCGCCGCCGCGGAGGTGCTGTCCGAGACCGCAGGGCGGGAGATCCTGCCGATCGGCCGCCTCGGCAGGGGGCCCGGGGCGTCGCAGGTCAGCGACCTCGGGCTGGCGTCCGCGCGCTGACCAGCACGACCTGGACGCTTTCGGCTCAGGTGCCGGTAGGAACCTGGGCGCCACGGAGGAGAAACGTGCGGACATCCCTGCTGGGCCTGATCCTGCTGATGTTGGCAGCGGCTCCTGCCGCATCCGCCGACACGATGACGTCGACGCGGCACAGCCTGATGTGCGCGTCCCGCGACGCGCTCGCCCGTCTGATCCTTCCCGGCGGCCGGAGCCGGATCGGCACCTCGGCGGAGGCGTCCGGCGACCGCCAGGCGGCGCTGTCGGGCGGCTGCGTCGACGTACCCCCGGGGACGCAGGTCGAGGTGCAGTCCGCCCGGACGAACACGAGCGTGGTCACGTATGACACGCACGACGGACGCGGGCCGCGCACCCTGGTGGCGCCGAACGTCAACTTCACCCGCTTACCCTCTGCGGCATCGGCATTGTCCGGCGATTGCCTGCGCTTCGCGGGGAGGTCGCCGGAGGTCACGCTCACCGGCGTGGTGCAGCCGCGTCAGCACCTCGAAACCCGCTCCGGGGGCAACCCGGAGGACGAGCGGGACCTGTTCATGGACGACTTCATGATCGTGGTGCTGGACAAGCCGCTCTGCGTGCAGATCACCGGAGGCTTCGTGGCGGTGCCACCCGACACCGTGCGGGAGGTCGACGTCGAGGGCACGGAGCCGGACTCGAGGACCTTGCTGCGCCCGTGGGTCGGCAAGCGCGTCACGCTCACCGGCCAGCTCACCTGGCGGGGCATGGCGTTGGAAGCGGTGACGGACCCCTATCTCACGCTGACAAAGCTCCAGGTCCGGCCAGCGCCTTTGTAGAGCGGCCCACGGCGAGCCTGGACACAGGGAAGGCCGGGTACGACGGCGCCAATCCAGCATCCCCAGGTTGGCCAAGCTCCGGTTCGATGCAGGGTTGCCGACATCACCCTGGGCGCGGCCCTGCCGCACCGGAGGGTCGGCCTCATGCGTCAGGCCCGGCGCGAAGCGGTCCCAGCGCCGCCTCGATTCCGAACGCGCCGGGCAACGCGCCGCGCGGGAACAGCCGGTTGACGTGGCCCATCTTGCGGCCTGGCCGGGCATCTGCCTTGCCGTAATGGTGAGGCAGCAGCCCGGGCGTGGCGAGGATCTGCGGCCACAGTGCCATCTCCTTCGGGCCGACCAGGTTCTTCATCAGCGCGTCGGAATGCCGGATCGCCGGCGGCAGCGGCAGCCCGGCGACGGCGCGGACGTGCATCTCGAACTGGCTGACCGGGCAGGCGTCCATGGTCCAGTGCCCGGAATTGTGCGGACGCGGCGCGATCTCGTTGACCAGCAGCCGGCCGTCCGCCGCCAGGAACATTTCCACCCCCAGCAGCCCGACCAGCGACAGCGCCTCGGCGATCCGGACCGCCAGCGCCTGCGCCTCGGCGGCGATCTCCGGCGGCACCGGCGCCGGCGCCAGGGTCAGGTCGAGGATGTGGTGGCGGTGCCGGTTCTGCACCGTGTCGAAGCAGCGCACCGTGCCGTCGAGACCGCGGGCGACCATCACGCTGAGCTCGCAGGCGAAGTCGACGAAACCTTCCGCCACCAGCGGCTGCGGCGACAGCGCCACGAACGCCGCCCCAAGCCCGTCCCGGTCGCGTGGCACGCGCTGCCCCTTGCCGTCATAGCCGAGCCGGGTGGTCTTGAGCACCAGGGGCAGGCCGAGCACGCTCGCCGCCTGGTCCAGCGACGCCGGCGTGTCGACCGGATGCCATGGCGCCAGCGGGATGCCGGCCCCGGCCAGGAACCGCTTCTCCGCCAGACGGTCCTGGCTGATTCGCAGGATCGCGCCGTCCGGACGCACCGGCCGCATCGCCGCCAGCAGGTCGAGGCCGTCGGCGCTGACGTTCTCGAACTCGAACGTCACCACGTCCACGGCGTCCGCGAAGCGGCGCAGGGTGTCCGGATCGGAATGGGCGCCGAGCGTGGTCGCGGTGGCGACCTGGGCGGCCGGGCCGTCCGCCTCCTCGGTCAGGACGTTGCTGCGATAGCCGAGGCGGGACGCGGCCATCGCCGACATGCGCCCGAGCTGGCCGCCGCCGACGATGCCGATCACGGCACCCGGCGGCAGCGCCGACGCCGTCATGCCGACGGCGTGCCCGGCGCCGGAACCTCCGGCACCGCCGCGGTCTGCAACGCCCGCCAGGCTTCCAGGCGCGCCTTCAGCGCCGCGTCGCCCAGCGACAGGATCGCGGCTGCGAGCAGGGCGGCGTTGACGGCGCCGGCGCGACCGACCGCCAGGGTCCCCACCGGCACCCCGGCCGGCATCTGCACGATCGACAGCAGGCTGTCGATCCCGTTCAGCAGCTGGCTCTCGATCGGCACGCCGAGCACCGGCAGCAGGGTCCAAGCCGAGCACATGCCGGGCAGGTGGGCCGCCCCGCCGGCGCCGGCGATCACCACCCTGATGCCTCGGCCCTCGGCCTCGCGCGCGTACCCGGCCAGCCGGTCCGGCGTGCGGTGCGCCGAGATGATCCGGCTCTCGAACGGGATGCCCAGCGTGTCCAGCTGGGTCGCGGCATGGCTCAGCGTGGCCCAGTCGGACTGGCTGCCCATGAGGAGGCCGACCAGCGGCCCGCCGGCCTCGTCCGGCCGCTCGACGCTGGGGTCGAACCCGATCTCGGTCTCGCTCATCTGCGGCTCCTCAGGCGATGCTGTCCGGGATCAGCCGGGATTCCAGCCAGGCGATCTCGTCCTTCAGCAGCAGCTTGCGCTTCTTCAGCCGCTGGATCTGCAGCTGGTCGATCGGCTGCGGGGCCAGCCGACCGATCACGGTGTCGAGGTCGCGATGCTCGCTGCGCAGTTCGTGCAGCCGGCGCAGCACGGTGTCTCGATCGATCAGCATGGGTGATCGCATAGCACGCGCCGTTCCGCCCCTCCACTCGACGAGGTGAAGGGCCGCCGGCATTTTGCTGTGGCGTCGGCCGCCGGCGCGGGTCTAGCGTCGAAGGGTTGAACCCTGCGAACCGGAGGCATCATGAGCCTGCAGTCACGGATCGAGAGCCTGAGGACCCGCCACGCCGCGCTGGACATGCGCATCTTCGACGAGGACACGCGGCCGGCGCCGGACCAGGGCATGCTGAACCGGCTGAAGCTCGAGAAGCTGCGCGTCAAGGAGGAGATGGAGCGCCTGCGCGGGCAGACCTAGCGACGGATCTCGGACGGGAAGCGGCGTCAGGCCGCTTCCTCGTCCACCGGCTGCGACGGCGGCAGGGGCACGTGCTGGCCCTCGCGGACCAGCCGCTCGTTCGCCGTCGCGACCATCGCGTTGAGGTCGGTCTGGCTGCACAGGCCCAGGATCACCGGGTCGCGCGGCTTGATGTTGGCGCTGTTCCAGTGCTGCCGGTCGCGCACCTTGGCGATCGTCTCCTTGGTGGTGCCGAGCAGCTTGATCACCTGCACCTCGCTCAGCTGCGGGTAGTTGCGCAGCACGAAGGCAATCGCGTCCGGACGGTCGTTGCGCTTGGCGACCGGCGTGTAGCGCGCACCCTTGGACCGGCGGGTGACCGGGTTCTTCTCCGACAGCACCGTCAGCCGCGCGTCCGGGCTCTTCTCGGCGCGCGCGATGTCCTCGGCGGTGACCTGGTGGTTGGCCACCGGATCGTAGCCGACGATGCCCTGGGCCACCTCGCCGTCGGCGATCGCCTGCACCTCCAGCGGATGCATGCCGCAGAACTCGGCGACCTGGGTGAAGGTGAGGGCGGTCTTCTCGATCAGCCACACGGCGGTGGCCTTCGGCATCAGCGGCAAGGTCATCGAGCTGTCCTGTTGGCTGCGTCCCACGCAGATCGGCTGGCGCCGGACCCTGTCGGATCGGTCCGGCGTGGATGTGCCCGGCACGGGCACGACATGGGGCGGATATGGGCTGCCGGCCCGGACGGGGTCAAGGCGAACCGTGGCGGAGAACGAGAAAAGGGGGCCGGTCGCCCGGCCCCCTCCTAGCGATGCGAGCCGGAACGGGCTCAGGCGGCCTTGGTGTCGACCGTCTTGGTGCCGTCGTTGGCAGGGCCAGACAGGGTCGTCTGGGTCGCGCCGATGGCGATCCGGCGTGGCTTCAGCGCGTCCGGCACCACCCGCTTCACCGTGACGCGGAGCAGGCCGTTGTTGAGGTCCGCACCCTCGACCTGAATGTGGTCGGCGAGCGCGAACCGGCGCTCGAAGGCGCGCGCGGCGATGCCGCGATACAGCACCTGGCTGCCGTCCTGCTCGCCCTCGACGCGACCGGACACCAGCAGGGTGTTGTCCTGCACGGTCAGCTCGATGTCGTTGGGGCCGAAGCCGGCGACGGCCATGGTCAGCACGTAGCTGTCCTCGGCGGTCTTCTCGATGTTGTAGGGCGGATAGGACGGCGCGCTGGCCGTCTGGGCCGCGGTGTCGACCAGACGCGCGAGGCGGTCGAAGCCGATGGCGGTGCGGAACAGGGGGGCGAAGTCATAGGTCATGGAAAAACCTCCTGAAGAAGCAAGGTTCGATGGCTCCCCGCGAGGGCGGAGCCGGTCCGGCGTGTCGTCCGAGGCCCCATCAGGGCGCCTCCGACGAGGGTAGAAATGGAAAGTGCCGCCCCTGGGTCAAGGACGGCACCATGGAAAAATCGACGGCGGACGAGGCGGGGTTCTAGCCCTTGCTGCGCACGCCCAACCCGGCGAACTTCTTGTTGAACTTGGCCACCTGGCCGCCGGTGTCCATCATGCGCTGCACGCCGGTCCAGGCCGGATGCGACTTCGGATCGACGTCGAGACGCAGCGTGTCGCCCTCCTTGCCGTAGCAGGAGCGGGTGGTGAACTGGGTTCCGTCGGTCATCACGACGTTGATGGTGTGGTACTGCGGATGAATGCCGGGCTTCATGGTTCCAGGGTCCTTCGAGGCTACCGCCGATGCCGACCGGGGCGCGATGAGCGGCGTATAGCGAAGCGCCGGTTCTCCCGCAACGACCGGACCCGCCGCCCGGCCGCCTCAGTCGGGCCGGCGCACCGCCTTGTCGGTGTAGCGACGGAAGGTGGCGTCGGCGGTCCGCTTCTGCTCCGGCGAGAAGCTGTCGTAGAGGGCACGGAACGGCGGCAGCAGCAGCTGGACGTTGCGGGCGTTGGCGTCCTCGATCGCCCCGAAGGCCTGGAGGTCGCGCACCGCGTCGGCGGTCGCGTGGTCGCGCTGCCGGCCGGCATAGGCGGCGTCCATTCGCGCCACGTTCTCGCGCAACGCGGCTGCGAAGCCCTGCCACAGCCTTTCCTGCGCCGGGGTGATCCGGAGGCTCGCATGCAGATGGGCGATGTGGCCCTCGATCCGTGCGCCCTCGCCCCGCGCGACGCCAGCCTGGGAAGCGGACGCCGCCGTGGCGGGCGCGGGCTGCGCGCCAGCCGGGGCGGGTGCGGCCGACAGGACGAGGCTGGCGGCGACGAGGGCAGGGTAGGGGCGGCAACGCTGGACCATGGACCATCCTCTGCCTGGGCCGGCGACCGGAACGGGGGATGCCCGCGATGAGCATCCTGTCGGTCCAGTCCTGGGTCACCTACGGGCATGTGGGGAATGCGGCGGCGCTGTTCCCGTTGCAGCGGCTCGGCGCCGAGGTGTGGGCGATCAACACGGTGCAGTTCTCCAACCACCCCGGCTACGGCAGCTTCGCCGGGCAAGTGACGGACGGCGCCGCGGTCGCGGCCCTGGTCGGCGGCCTCGACGCGCGCGGCGTGCTGGGGCAGGTCGAGGCGGTGCTGTCCGGCTACCTGGGGCAGGCCGCCACCGGCGAGGCGGTGCTCGACGCGGTGGCGCGGGTGAGGGCGCTGCGTCCGGACGCGCTGTACTGCTGCGACCCGGTGATGGGCGACCGGGCCGGCGGGCTCTACGTCCGGCCCGAGGTCCGGGGCGTCGGCGCCGGCCGGGCGATGATCCAG
>CAXUEL010000048.1:0-652 GCA_964249915.1 uncultured Acetobacteraceae bacterium
GGCGCTCCGGCCACGGGCGCGCCTCCCGTGCGACGGCCACCTGATGATCGCGCCGGCAGCGCAGCGGCCGCGTCCTGCACCCAGACCGTGCCGGCGTCGTAGCCGGACAGCCCGGACACGGCGGTGCCGGCTGGGAACCGCACCGAGCCGGTCGGCAGCACGATGCCGCCCGCCGGGGCGGCGGCGCCGGGTGCCAGGGTGAGGTCGAGCGGCGCTTCCCGCACCAGCGCCTCGCCGATCTGCCGCGCCGGACCGCCCCAGGACGACCACAGCCAGGCCGGCACGTCGAGCCGGGGGCCGTCGAGTCCCTCCAGCGCCGCCGTTCCGGCAGCGGCGACGCGACGCAGCACCGCGTTCGCCAGACCCGCGAACGGCGCCAGCCCGCGCGTCCGCAGCAGCGACACCGTGGTGCCGACCGCGGCGTGCGGCGGCGTGTCGAGGAAGAGCAGCTGCGCCGTTCCCATCAGCAGCGCCAGGCGGACGCGGGACGGCGGCGCGCGGGCCAGGAACGGCTCGACGACCGCGTCGAGTGTTCCCATGCGTCGCAGCACCGCGGCGGCGAGTCGGTGCGCCGCCGCCCGGTCGCGCGGCGGGACGCCGGAGCCGGCAGGATCCGCGCCGTCGAGCGCGTCCTCGAGCGGGCGACGCCGCT
>CAXUEL010000048.1:662-17296 GCA_964249915.1 uncultured Acetobacteraceae bacterium
GTCCTGGAGCGGCGTCGCCCGCTCGAGGACGGCCACCAGCACGTCGAAGGCGATCGTGCGGGTGGGGTCGGATCCCGGGCCGCGCGCGGAGGCGGCGGCCGGACTTAATCGTTCGTTCATGCACACCGGAACACAATGCTCGGCGACAGATGGCATGGGGCCGGATGGCGGACCAGGGCGAGGCAGGCCGGACATCATGACAACGCAGGCCTGGACGGTGCAGTCCCGCGCCCAAGTGCCGGTCGCGGACGTACACATCCCGTTCACCGCCCCGCTGCTGTCGGGGGTTCGCGGGCGCCGGCAGCGGACCGGGCTCGAGTTCATCCTGCCGAACCCGTCCGGCGGCCGGGGCACCTATGTGGTGAGCTGGTCCCAGGCGGCAGGACTGGCAGCGCCTACGCTGCACGACACCATCCTTGCCAAGCGGCTGCACGAGCTGCCGAGCCTCACGCCGGCGGCGGTGCGCAGCGTGGCGCGCCTCGTGGCGGCCGAGGGCTACGTCGGCCGGGAAGCGGCGGAAGCGGCCATCCGCTCGCAGACCAAGATCGAGGCGGAAACGCTGCGCCTTTGGGCGATGTTCCTGCTGGCGCTGATCCAGCGGTCGGAGATACCCGGCCCGGAGCAGGGGCGCATCCTGGCAAGCCTCGGCAATGCCGGTCCCGGGATCGTCACCGACGGGTTCGTCGCCGCCGCCGGCCGTCTCGGCTGGGAGCCGTCTGCGCTGTCGGACGCCCTCGGCCAGCTTTCGACCGCCTTCCTGCCGATGGGCGCCAAGGGACAGGCGCAGCGGCTG
Source organism: uncultured Acetobacteraceae bacterium (assembly GCA_964249915.1). Taxonomy (GTDB): domain Bacteria; phylum Pseudomonadota; class Alphaproteobacteria; order Acetobacterales; family Acetobacteraceae; genus Lichenicola. The sequence continues at coordinate 1,456 of CAXUEL010000048.1, forward strand.
CTGGGCCTGATGGAGGCGCTGCATCCGGCGCTGCTGGCGGAGCAAACGCAGCATGCGCAGGACGCGGCGCCGTCGCCCGCCCTTCTGGCCCGGACCATCAACGGCGTGTCGCACGGGCTCGGCCTGGCGGCCGCTTCGCTGGACGGAGCTGCCCGCGCGCTTGCCGATCCGGCTGCCCTGCTGGTCCGCTGGCGAACCGATCCGGCCGGGGCGCTGGGCGCCGCGCGACACGTCGAGGAGACGCTCGACGGCTGGGACCGGATCTGCCTTCTCTGGCTGGACGCCGACACGTTGTCCGCCCGGCTCGGCCTGCTGCCGGAGATCGGGCTGCTGGTGCGGCTGGCCGGCGCCGCCACGGCCGCAGACGCCGATACCGCCGCTGCGGGCAGGGGAAACGGTGCCCAGGGTCAACCGGGCGTTCCGGACGCCCCGGCGGCGCAGGCACAGGCCGGCCGGCAGGAGCGCGAAGCGCCCCGCGGCGCGCCGGCGCCGGGACTGGTCGAGCGCAACGAGCGCATCAGGGCGCGCGAACTCACACTGGAGCACGGCGATGGCTGACGGAGACAGGCCCGCTGCCGAGGGCGTGCGCGCGTTGTCGAAGGAGTTCCGCAACGCGAGCGACGAGAAGATCCTCAAGGTCACGCGCATGATCGACCTGCTGCCGGAGCGCGGCGAGGCCGATGCCCTGCTGGAACCGGTCCGTGCCCGCCTCGCCGCCCTTCGCCCGGCCCGCCGGATGAACCGCACGCGGCTGCTGTTCACGCCGTTCGATCCGGTCATGGTGTCCGGCGCGGCCTGGCGTCCCGGCGACCTCAGCATCCCGCGGTCCATCCTGGCGCCCGTCTCGGCGCTGATCTTCGGCTCCGGCAACGGCATCCCGTCGATCCTGCCGACCCTCGACGAGGGCGACGAGGCGCAGCTCACGCGGGTGGGGGCGCCGCTCTGGCAGGCCGCCGCCGCCTGTCTCGCCACCGTCCCGATCCCACCGGCGTGGGAGACGCCGGACTGGCAGAAGCAGAACGGCCTGACGGTGCCGATGGTCATGCCGCTGATCCCGGTGCTGCGGCTGGTGCTGGAGCAGGCGGTGGCGATGCGTACCGTGCCGCCACGCCAGCACCCAGACTGCGAGCCGGCGCTGAACGCTCTGCTGTCCGAGGCGATACGGGTGGGGCCTCTCGGCTGGGGCATCATGCTGAGGCTGCTGTTCGACATGGCGCCGCCGGATCAGGTGGCGCGTCTCGCCCTCGCGGTGGCTCGCGGCAGCCGCGCCTCCACCGCGCTGCAGGCCGGCCTGGACGGCGCCATCGAGGAGATGCTCGACCGCATGGAAGCGCCTTCTCCGGTCCAGGCAGCGGAGCAGCTCGACGCGGGCGCGCTGTCCGGGCGCCTCCACCTGATCGACCGGATCGAGGAGCTCCGCAAGCTGGAGAACCGGCCGATCGAGGAGCAGCGGCGGGTGTCGCGGCTGCGGCAAGGGCTGGCCGCCGAGAACCGCACGGTGTTCGAGCAGGCGCTCCAGTCCCGGCTGGTGGACCTCGACCAGGCGCCGGCAGGGCCGGCACCGGAGGTCATGGCGACCGAGGCTGTACTGGCGATCGAGTCGGAAGCGCGGCAGCTGCGTGCGTTCGCCGTGGCCGCTGCGAAGCTGGGGGACGCGGACGAGTACGACCGGCTGCTCGAACAGGCGGCCGCCCGCTACGTGCGCACCGGCGCCAGGAGCGGCATGACGCGTGCCGACCGGATGCGGGTGACCGAACTGCTGGTGGGAAGCGAGAAGGCGATCCAGGTGCTTGGCCTGGCGTGATCCGGCACGAAGTTCACGGTTTGTTTATCGTCTTTGGCCATGCTGGGCTGGAAGCGCGAAGCGGCCCGATGCCGCAGCGGACCGGCAAGAGGCGGACGATCCATGGGTGCCCTGCAATCGATGCGAACCTTCACGAGGCCGGGCTGGCCCGCCCACGCGTCCACGACGTTCGGCGACATGGCGCCGCCGGCCCGCCGGCCGGAGCAGAAGCCCGATACCGGAGTACACCTTCCTTTCCTGGCGCCGATGCTCGGCGCGGTGCGACTGCGTCCCAGCCCGCAGGGCCTGGAGTTCGTGCTGCCGAACCCGTCCGGAGGGCGCGGCGTCTATGTCGCCGCCTGGAGCGTCGTGGCCGGCTTCGCGGCGCCCAACCTGCATGACACGCTGCTGGTCGGCCGCCTGTCCGGCCTGGACAGCATCGGCCCGGCCGACGTGCGCCAGGCGGCGCGGCTGGTGGCGCTGGACGGCCATGCCGGCCGGGACGCTGCGGATGCGGCACGCCAGGCGCAGGATGCCCTCGACATCGCCGCCCTTCGGCTGCGTGCGCAGCTGCTGCTGTCCCTGGCGCGGCACGGCGGCTTCGATCGTCCGGAGGATGCGATGAGCTGCATGGACCGGGACGGCTTCAACATGCTGGCGGGGCGGCTGGGCTGGCGCGGACCGCAGCTTGCCGAGGCGCTGCAGCAGGTTTCGGTGCGTTACGCCTCGGTTGCGGTGGGGGCCGGACACGCATCCGGGACGCAGCCGCCGCAGCGGATCTCGGGCGAGATCGGGCGGCACGAAACCGGCCGCTGGGGACGGCTGCTGTCGCTAGTCCAGAAGCTTCGGGGCTCGCTGGCGGAGGAGCAGTTCAGCCGTGGCGGCACCGATGCGGTGCTGCTGGGTCGGATCATGGCGGCGGCCGACCATTGCATCCGCCAGTGCGGGCTGTTGCTGCCCGAGATCGGGGCGATGCTGGCCAACCCGATCTTCATGCTGGACGCCTGGCGTGCCGGCAGCCTGATGGCGTCGAGCTGGCTGCATGCGCTCGAGGCGGCGTTCGACGGCTGGGACCGCATCTGCCTGTTGTGGTTCGACGCGCGGAGCCCGCGCCTGCGCCAGCTGCTGATTCCCGAGATCGCCGCCCTTACCCGCACCAGCAGCAGCGACGGCTGGCTGATGGGCGGGCGGGAACCGGACGCCGTCATGGGCGACGCAGACGCCGCGAGCTGCAGCTGGCAGCGGCAAAGGCTGACGCGCAACGAACGGGTGCGGGCGCAGGAGCTGGCCTTCGAGCTTCAGGCGACCTAGGGCCGCAAGGGCGGTGGCCGGTGCCGCTTGACCCGGACCCTGCGCCGCGGGAGCGTGCGCCGCATGATCGCATCGGAGGCGGACGGACCACGGCCATGGGTCGAGGAGGCGGCGGAAGCCGGCTCCGATCCGATCGCCGCGGCGCTTGCGCGGATCCGCCGGCGGATCCACGAGGCCGCGGAGCGCGCCGGCCGTCCGGCAGGCGCCGTGGACCTGGTCGCGGTGTCGAAGACCCATCCCGGCCAGGCGGTCGCGGCGGCGCTGGGCGCCGGCCAGGAGCTGTTCGGCGAGAACCGGGTGCAGGAAGCCCAATCCAAGTTTCCCCCGCTTCGGCCGGATTGGCCCGGGCTCAGGCTGCACCTGATTGGGCCGTTGCAGACCAACAAGGCGGAGGATGCGGTCGGCCTCGCCGACGTGATCGAGACCCTGGACCGCTTGCGCCTGGCGGACGCGCTGGAGCGGGCGTCGCAGAAGGCGGGGCGGCTGCCGAGGCTGCTGGTGCAGGTCAACATCGGCGCCGAGCCGCAGAAGGCCGGCGTGCTGCCGGACGACGCGGACCGCTTCATCGACGACTGCTGGCGGCGGTTCGGCAACCGGCTGGTCGGCCTGATGGCGATCCCGCCGGCAGGGGCCGATCCGGTGCCGTTCTTCCGGCGCCTGGCGGCGATGGGCGCGGCGCACGGGCTGGCCCGGCTGTCGATGGGCATGTCGGGCGATTTCGAGCAGGCGATCGGCTGCGGCGCCACCTCGGTGCGGATCGGCACCGCGATCTTCGGCGGCCGGCCCGTGGCGCCGCCGCTTGCGCCTGCGCGGAACTAGGTCGTATGGGGCAGCGTCGGGCTCCAGACTGCGTTGCCCCCGGAGCCGGAGCATGGCTGGATGAGTGACATCGCCGGAGCATCCGGCCCCGGGCTGTTCGGCGGCAACCTGTCGGAGGTCGGCGCCGAGCCCGCACCCGGCGGCGGCCACGGCACGATACGCAACCGGGGGGTGACGGTCGCCTCCCTGATGGCCGTGCTCGGCGTCGTCTACGGCGACATCGGCACCAGCCCGCTTTATGCGCTGAGCGCCACCATCAACATCATCGGCGACCGCGCGCCGCCGACGCGCTGGGAGGTGCTGGGGATCGAGAGCCTGATCTTCTGGTCGCTGATCCTGGTGGTAACGGTCAAGTACATCGCGCTGATCATGCGCGCGGACAACAACGGCGAGGGCGGCATCCTGGCGCTGATGGCCCTGGCGCAACGCGTGGCGCCCGGCCGCAGGTTGCGCGCGATGCTGGGGCTGGTGGGCATCATCGGCGCCTGCCTGTTCTTCGGCGACGGCACCATCACGCCGGCGATCTCGGTGCTGTCGGCGGTGGAAGGACTCGAGGTCAGCATCCCCGACGCCGCCAGCATGGTGCTGCCGATCGCGGTGGTGGTGATCGTGGCGCTGTTCGGGCTGCAATGGCGCGGCACCGGCAGCGTCGGCCGGATCTTCGGTCCGGTGATGCTGCTCTGGTTCGCCGCGATCGGGGCGCTGGGCGCGGTCGAGGTGGCGCGCCAGCCGTTCGTCCTGCACGCGCTGCTGCCCTACCACGCTGCGCTGTTCATCTGGGACCACGGCTGGATCGCCTTCATCGCCCTGGGTGCGGTGGTGCTGTCTGTGACCGGCGCGGAGGCGCTCTACGCCGACATGGGGCATTTCGGCCGCAAGCCGATCCGGGTGGCGTGGCTCGGCTTCGTGCTGCCGGCGCTGACGCTGAACTACCTCGGCCAGGGCGCGCTGATCATCTCGCACCCCGCGGCGATCAAGAACCCGTTCTTCCTGCTGTGCCCGACCCCGCTGCAGCTGCCGATGGTGATCCTGGCGACGCTGGCGACGGTGATCGCGAGCCAGGCGCTCATCACCGGCGCGTTCTCGGTCGCCCGCCAGACGGTGCAGCTCGGCTACTTCCCTCGGATGCGCGTGCTGCACACCAACGCGGACGAGGAAGGCCAGATCTACGTGCCGCAGGTGAACTGGGCGCTGATGGTGGGCGTGGTGGTGCTGGTGCTGGCGTTCCGGTCCTCGGCGAACCTGGCCTCGGCCTACGGCATCGCCGTGACGGGGACCTTCATGTGCACCTGCGTGCTGGCGGCGGTGGTGTTCCGGCGCGTCTACCGGTGGTCGCGCTTCGCGGCGTTCGGCACCTTCGGTGCCTTCTTCCTGATCGACGCCACCTTCTTCTCGGCCAACGCGCTCAAGTTCCTGCAGGGCGGCTGGGTGCCGCTGATGCTGAGCGTGGTGCTGACCACCCTGATGACCACCTGGAAGACGGGCCGCAACCTGATCCTGTCGCGCTGGAAGCAGGACAGCATGCCGCTGGCCTCGTTCCTGGCGCGGCTGCCGCAGTCGCGGACCCTGCGCGTGCCCGGGATCGCCATCTTCCTGACCGCGAACGCCGACTACGTGCCGGCATGCCTGCTGCACAACCTCAAGCACAACAAGGTGCTGCACGAGCGGGTGCTGTTCGTCACTGCGCAGAACCTGGACCAGCCGGAGGCCGACCCGGGCGGCCGCATGCTGGTCGAGGAGCTGGCGCCGGGCATGCACCGCGTCACGCTGCGCTACGGCTTCATGGAAAGCCCCAACCTGCCGCGTGCCCTGGAAGGCTTGCGGGCACAGGGCGTCGACTTCGACCCGATGCAGGCGTCCTACTTCGTCAACCGCGAGGTGCTGGTGCGCGGCACCATCCCGAAGATGCGGTTGTGGCGCATCTCGCTGTTCCTGCTGATGGCGCGCAACGCTGTGCCGGCGATCGAATTCTTCCGCATTCCCTCCGACCGCGTGGTCGAACTCGGCGTTCGCGTCGCCATCTAGCGTCCATGCTCAACAACCGGGTTCCAAGGGCTGCGCCCTTGGCGGGTCCAGGGCAGAGCCCTGGCCTTGCCTTGTACATCCACTGGCCGTTCTGCCTGGCGAAGTGCCCCTACTGCGACTTCAACAGCCACGTCCGCGACAAGGTCCCGCAGGCCCGGTTCGCCCGCGCCCTGCGCACCGAGCTGGCCACCGAGGCAGCACGGCTCGGCCCTCGGCCGCTGGCGTCGATCTTCTTCGGCGGCGGCACGCCGAGCCTGATGGCGCCCGAAACGGTGGCCGCGCTGATCGCCGACGCCTGCCGCCTGTTCCGCCCCCTGCCCGACCTCGAGATTACCCTGGAAGCCAATCCGACCAGCGTCGAGGTGGGCCGGCTGCGCGCGTTCCGTGCCGCCGGCGTCAACCGGGTGTCGCTGGGCGTGCAGAGCCTGGAGGACGACGCGCTGCGCCTGCTCGGCCGGGCGCATTCCGCCAACGAGGCGATCGCGGCGCTGGAGCTGGCGCGCCAGGTGTTTCCGCGGATCTCGTTCGACCTGATCTATGCGCGTCCGGGACAGGACCTGCCGGCCTGGCGGGCAGAGCTGGACCGGGCGCTGGCGCTGGCGGCGGACCACCTGTCGCTGTACCAGTTGACGATCGAGCCGGGCACGCGCTTCGAGGCGCTGCACCGGCAGGGCCTGATCGCGATGCCGCACGAGGACCTGGGCGCCGCGCTGTACGAGGAGACCGCCGCCGTCGCGGCGGCACATGGTCTGCTGGCCTACGAGGTGTCGAACTACGCGGCTCCCGGATCGGAAAGCCGGCACAACCTCGTTTATTGGCGGTATGGCGACTACCTCGGAGTCGGTCCTGGCGCGCATGGCCGGATCACCCGCCTGGAACCGGACGGGACATGCGCGATCTTCGCCACGCGCCGGCACCGCGCTCCGGAACCGTGGGCCGAGCGGGTGGAACGCGCCGGCCATGGCACGACGGAGGACACGCGGCTGGTGGCGCCGGAGCCGGCGCTGGAGATGCTGCTGATGGGCCTGCGCCTGTCGGAGGGGATCGACGCCCGGCGCTTTGCCGCGCGCACCGGCACGGCCCTGCCGGACGCCCTGGAGCCGGCGATCCTGGAGGCAGCGATCGAGGCGGACTACCTGCACTGGGACGGCGACCGCCTTGTGGCGACCCCGGCCGGGCGGCTCCGGCTCGAGGCGTTGCTGGCTGCGCTGGTGCGGTGAGGAATGGCGACGCGCAGGTCCTGATCCGCTCGCCAGGCGCCTGCCCGGCGAGGCGGTGACGGGCGGTCGTCCTGGAAGCCGCTGATGATCGCGACCTCGGTGGATGCGCCCGTCGATGCGGATCTGGACGATGAAGCCGATACCGGCCATGCCCATGTCCCGAGCGGCAGGATCCAGGCCGGACCCGTCGCAACCTGTCGCGACGACATGGCAGGTGGATACCGGCGGTTCGCGATGCCGCCCTGATAAACCAACGAACGGCTTCAAGGCACCGAAGGAGCACGCATGACGTCAACCGAAGCGTCCACCGTCCTGATCGTCGGCGCGTCGCGCGGGCTCGGTCTGGGGCTGGTGCAGCGGCATCTCGAACGCGGCTGGCGGGTGATCGCGACCGTGCGCGGCCGGTCGGAGGCACTCGACGCCTTGGCGGCCGAGGCCGGCGGACGGCTCAGCATCGAGACCCTGGACGTCACCCGGCCGGAGCAGATCGCGGCGCTGGCGGAGCGCCTGTCCGGCACGCAGCTGGACGTTCTGTTCGTCAACGCGGGCGTGACGCACAACCCGGCGCAGCCCGCCGGCGAGATGGAGGACGAGGCGTTCATGCACGTGCTGCGCTCCAACGCGCTGGGACCGATCCGGGTGGTGGAGCAGCTTGGCGGGCTGGTGCCGGCGGGCGGGACGGTGGCGGTAATGACGTCGGGGCTGGGCAGCGTGGCGAACAACGAGAGCGGCGGCCTGGAAGCGTACCGGGCCAGCAAGGCGGCGCTGAACACCATGCTGCGGTCGCTGGCGGCGAGGAAAAGCGCTAGCAGAATCTGCTATCTCGCGGTCGATCCGGGGTGGGTGCTGACAGACATGGGCGGTCCGGACGCGCCGCTCGACGTCGCGACCAGCACGCGGGGCATCGCCGACATGCTGCAGGCCCGTCGCGGACAGGCCGGGGTGGCGTTCGTGACGCACGAGAACAAGGCGGTGGCCTGGTAGGCGCTCCATGCCGCTGAACCTGATCAAGCTCGCGGTCGGGGTCGCCACGCCGGAGGCGCTGGGGGAGCGGCAGCGGGCGCGGTCGCAGGAGACCGGCGCGCATGGCGGGCGGGCGTTCTTCCGCACCCGCAGCTTCCCCAGGCGGTCGGAGGAGCTGCTGGCGGGCGGCTCGATCTACTGGGTGACGGCCGGGCTGCTGCTGTGCCGGCAGTCGATCCACGACATCGTGCAAGATTGCCGCGACGACGGCACGCCCTGCACCGGGGTGGTGCTGGACGGGCCTGTGGTGGCGGTGGTGCCGCGCGCGGTGCGGGCGTTCCAGGGCTGGCGCTATCTGACCGAGGCGGACACGCCGGCAGACCTGGACGGCAATCCGGCGACTGGTGACGAGCTGCCGCCCAAGCTGCGTCGCGAGCTGCTGGCGTTGTGCCTGCTGTGAGCTGCGGGTTCTGATCGGGCCGGATCCGGTCTGAACCGACGACTTACGGAGTCCCGGCACGGCCGCGCGTCTGGTGGTCGAGGATGGGCAGACGACCTTACCGGCCACGTTTGGCGCGGTCCGACGAGGCGGAGGGCCTGGATTAGACGCTGGCACCTCCGGAAAGGCTGCTGCTGGGGCTGGTCGGCAGCCAGCATCGTCAGCGCGGTCGGAGGCGGAGTGCAGCCGGGCCGCGATGGCGGCCCGGCGATGTCCGGCGATGCGGTCGCGACCTGGCGCTTCCTGTCAGACCTGGAATTGATCCACAACCCGGACCCCAGCCCGGTCGCGACGCGGGGATGGCTCGCGATCGAGGTGTTGCGGCACCGGCGCTGCCGTCGCTGCCGTCGCTGCTGCCGGACGCCGGGCCCGGTCAGGAGCTGCCGCGCGCCGGCGCCGGTCAGATGGCGGGATCGATCATGAACTGCTCGATGCCGCCGTCCGGGTAGCTGCGCTCGATCGCGGTGAGGGTGCGGCGGGCGGTGGTGATGGTCCAGATCCGGGTCCGCATGCCGCCGCGCATCGACTCGCGGTCGAGGTGGAACAGCCGGGCCGAGCCGAGGCCGGACAGGCCGGCCTTCTGGTCTGCCAGCACGGCAGGGGTGAGGTAGGCGTTGCCGTTGGCGGTGAACAGGCGGCGGTCGATCGTGCCGCGGCGGAAGCCGTCGAACACGGTCCGGGCGCGGGCCTCGGCGGGATCCGGCTTGAGCACCACGAAGGCGATGCGGTCCACCACCGCGCCGGGGCTGGCCCAGTCGTTGTTGGTGAGCGCCACCACCGCGACCTTGTCGTCCGGCCAGACCGCGTTGGCGGCGAGGTAGCCGGAACCGGCGCCGTCGTGGCTCCATTCGCGGCGGCCTCCGGCGTCGGACAGCTCCAGGCCGAGGCCGTAGCGGGTGTCGCGGCCGCTGCGGAGGATCGCCGGCCTGGTCATCTCGTCGTAGGAGCCGGGCGCCAGCAGGGAGCGGTCCATCAGGCTGACGTCCCACAGCGCCAGGGTGGACGGGTCCATCGCCAGCTCGCTGGCGCCGAACAGCCAGCCGGGCGCCTCCTTGGTGGCCGGGCGGAGCGGGCCCAGGGCGTAGCGGGTGATCGCCTCGGCGTCGGGGGAGCGGAGCGGCGCGGTGTCGTCCTCCGTCACCCGGACCATGTGCAGCGGGGCGAAGACGCGCTGCCGCAGGAACGCCGGGAGGGGCTGGCCCGACAGCGTCTGCACGATCGCGCCGGCCAGGACGTAGCCGGTGTTGGAGTACTGCCAGTCGGTGCCGGGCGGGAAGTCGAGCGGCTTGCCGCCCCACTCCGCCAGCAGGGCATCGAGGCCGATGGGCCGGGTCATCTCCACCGGCACGTAGTCCTGCGGCCAGTAGTCGCGGGTGCCGGCGGTATGGCTGAGCAGCTGGCGGATGGTGACGGCGCCGGCGGGGACGCCGGACAGTTGAGGAAGGTTCTTCGCCACCGGGTCGTCCAGCCGCAGCATGCCGTCCTGCTGCAGCAGCAGCACGGCGGCTGCGGTGAAGGCCTTGGACACGCTGTCGACCGCGTAGCGGGTGCGGGTGGTGGCGGGACGCCGCGGATGGAGGCGGGCCTGGCCGTAGGCGCGGGCGTAGGCGAGCCGGCCGTCCTGCACCACCGCCACCGAGACCGACGGCGCGCCGCTGCGGGACAGCCACTCGCGCACGCTGTCGTCGATCGCCCGCGTCTGCCGCACGGTCAGCGGGGCCGCGATCGCGCGCGGTGCGGCCAGGACCAGCATGGAGGCGAGGATCGCGGCCGGCAGCAGGGGGTTCACGTCCGGCATCTCCCGTGTCCGTGCGGAAGCGTATCGGCCGGCCCGGGACCGGTCCAGACGCGTCGGTGCCTGTGGCAGATCGGCACGGCGGCCGGGGATCCGGTCCCCGGTCGCACGCTCCGGTTGATCGGGGCGCCGGCGCTGGTCATCATGGCTCGGTCATGCCCCCGCCGCACGCCACCGGTGTCCTGCCGCGCCTGTTCTGGCTGCTGCCGCTGCTGTGCCTGCTGGCGGCGTGCGGCGGCGGCCGTACGGCGCAGGTCGGCTACGGCGTCGGCAGCATGAGCTATCCCGAGCCGGGGCCGCCGGGGGATCCGTGGCGGCCCTACATCCGGCAGGCGTCGGATCGGTTCAGCGTGCCGCAGGCCTGGATCCGGGCGGTGATGCACCAGGAGTCGGGCGGGCACGAGTACCGCAACGGCGAGCCGATCACCTCCAGCGCCGGGGCGATGGGGCTGATGCAGCTGATGCCGGCGACCTATGCCGACCTCGAGGGGCAATACGGCCTCGGCAGCGACCCGTTCGAGCCGCACGACAACATCATGGCCGGCACCGGCTACATCAGCCAGATGTACCGGAAGTACGGGGCGCCGGCGTTCCTGGCCGCCTACAACGCCGGGCCGCAGCGGCTGGACGACTACCTGGCGCAGGGGCGGCCGCTGCCGAACGAGACGGTGGACTACGTGGCGGCGATCGCGCCGTATCTCGGCACCGAGATCGCGATGAGCGGGCCGCTGGCGGCGTACGCGACGGGAGGCGGCAGCGCCTATGCGGGGGGTGGCGACGCGGCGCCGGTGCAGCTCGCGGCGTACCAGCCGGTGCGCCGCAGCCGCCGGAGCTCGTACGCCGCCGCCTGCTGGCACGATCCGGACGCAGCCTACGATCCCGACGCGCCGTGCCAGGCGCCGCCCGCCGTGGCGCCGCCCGTCGTGGCGCCGCCGGTGCCGTCGGCGATCGCCCTTGTGCAGCCGGTCCCGGTCGCCGCTGCCGGCTGCGCGCGCGATCCCGACGCGGCCTACGACTCGCCGTGCGGAACGCGCGTCCCGGCGCCGGCTTCCTCGGCCATCGCCTATGCGCCGCCGCCTGCCGCGTCCGGCTGCGCTGCTGACCCGGACGCCGCCTACGACTCCCCGTGCCCGACCCGGGCGGTGATGCGGTTCGTCGGCCCGCAACCGACCCGCCCGGCGCTGATGCTGGCGAGCGCCAGCGTGCCGGTGCGGCCGGCCGGGGCCTGGGCGATCCAGGTCGGCGCGTTCGTGTCGGTGGACCAGGCCCGCTACGCCACCACCATGGCGCGGCAGGCCAACTTCGCCGTGCTGGCCGGCAGCCAGAGCGTGGTGCAGCCGACCAGCCGGTTCGGGCGCGGCGTGCTGTACCGCGCCCGGCTGGCCGGCCTGGCGCAGGGCGACGCCGGCAGCGCGTGTGCGGCGCTGCGTGGACGCAACATTCCCTGCATGGTGGTCACGCCGGGCGGCTGAACCGTGGCGGCCGGCCGTCGTTTCCCCCGTGGCCCGAGGAGAACGACATGACCGCCATCACCAACCTGGACCCGCACGACCCGCTGCCGGACGGCCCGGCCATCATCCTGATGCGGCGCTTCGAGGAGGACGACCCGAAGCACGACATGATGGAGCTGATCGTGATCGGCGCCGACCAGACCGAGCGCACCAGCCGGCTGCTGACCCCGGACGGGCTGCCGATGCCGTGGGAGCAGGCGGAGCAGCGGGTGATCGGCGATGCCGAGGAGGCGGGGATCGAGCGGCTGTACCGGATCGACCGCACCGCCGGGCCGCGCGAGCACGAGGTCGAGGTGCATGGCGGCGACCGCACCGTGAACATGGAGGCGCTGGACGACTTCGACCTGGAGGAGGGCGAGCGCGGCAGCGACATGCGGGACATGCCGCTCAACGCCGCGCCGCGGAAGTTCTGAACCGTGGTCCGGATCCGGGAGCGGGGTGCTCCCGGAGCCGGACGCCGCCCGCGCGGCGGGCCTCAGGAGGCGAGCCGGACCTGTCCGGTCATGGCGGGCCAGTCGGTGTAGCCGGTGGAGTCGCCGCCGTACCAGTACTGCTTCGGCGCGTCCGCCAGCGGGGCGCCGGTGCGCAGCCGGTCCACCAGGTCGGGGTTGGCGATGAAGGAGCGGCCGAAGCTGAACAGGTCGGCATGGCCCTCGGCGATCGCCTTCTCCGCGAGCTCGGTCGTGTAGTTGTTGTTGGCCATGTAGGCGCCGGTCACGTGACGGCGCAGCGCGGCGAAGTCCACGTCCTCCGGGTGGTCGCGGGTCTGCTGGGTGATGCCCTCGATCACGTGCACGTAGGCCAGGCCGAGCGGGGCGAGCCGGTCCAGCAACGCGCCGTAGGTGCCCATCACGTCGCTGTCGAGCGGCGTCTCGCCCGGCATGGTGGTGGTGGGAGACAGCCGGATGCCGACCCGCTCGCCGCCGCCCCACACCTCGGTCACGGCCCGCGCCACCTCCAGCGGCAGGCGCAGCCGGTTCTCCAGCGAGCCGCCGTAGCGGTCGGTGCGCTGGTTGGTGCTGTCGCGGATGAACTGCTCCAGCAGGTAGTTGTTGGCGGCGTGGATCTCGACCCCGTCGAAGCCGGCGTCGCGGGCGCACCGGGCGGCGTTGCGGTAGTCGTCGACGATCGCCTCGATCTCGGCGGTCGCCAGCGCCCGCGGGGTCACGTGCTCCTGCATGCCGGCGTTGGTGAAGGCCTGGCCGACCGGCCTGATCGCCGACGGCGCCACCGGCAGCGCGCCGCCCGGCTGCAGGCTCGGATGCGAGATGCGGCCGGTGTGCCAGAGCTGCGACACGATCAGGCCGCCGTTGGCGTGCACCGCGTCGGTGACCGGACGCCAGGCCGCGACCTGTTCGGCGTTCCAGATCCCGGGCGTCAGGGCGTAGCCGCGGCCCTGCGCGGAACTGTTGGTCGCTTCCGACACGATCAGCCCGGCCTGCGCGCGCTGGGCATAGTAGGTGGCGGCGTAGTCCGGGACGATGCCGTCGTCGCTGGAGCGGCTGCGGGTCAGGGGGGCCATGACGATGCGGTTGGCGAGGCCGAGGGCGCCGGCCCGGAACGGCTTGAACAGGGGGCTGTCATGGTAGGGGGGCATCAAACGTCTCCAGGGTCGGGGGCGGCACGGCGCGGCCGGTCGTGTGCAGGGCAAAAGGAGGAGATGGAAGCCGGCACGACAAGGAGGAACGGGATCCGCATCACGCGCTTGCGATCGACCTGTGCGATCGCCGCCGGCGGTGTCGACGGAAGCTGGTCGCTGGTGTCCGGACCGGGCGTCCGACACCGCCAAGACGGCAGCACGGCGGGAGTTCCGGTCGGTGCGGGCGATCGGGCGGGCCCCTCCGGCTGTGTCGGCCACCATGCCGCCATCCTGGAGGCGATGCTGCGCCAGGCCCGGATATCCGCACGGCAGGAGTCGGGGCATGGCATCAGGCCCGGTGGCCGGCCTGCCGCCCCGTCTGCGGTAGCCGGATCGCCCGGAAGGGCGTATGCGGGGCCTCGTTCCCGGGATGGCTGTCCGGCGGTTGCCGGTCCCGCACGGGGCGGTCGGATGGAGGAACGCGATCCTGCGATCAGGCTCGACCGAAGATCGGAAACCGAACCGGTTGTGCAACGATGACGCGGCCGGGAAAACCTGTCATGGTGATTTCGTGACACGTGATCGCGGGGTTCTGGCTTGGAAACGCTGAGGCCTGGCCTGCCCAGGCCGGATGCCGTGCTGCTTCGGCTGCGGCTCATCGGCCGCATGCAGGCGCTGACGCTTGCCAACGAGAGCGTGCTGCCGCTCGGCCGCAAGACGCGCGGGCTGCTGGCGATCCTGGCGCTGTCCGGACGCCAGCCGGTGCTGCGACTCCGCCTGGCGGAGCTGCTGTGGAGCAGGCGGTCGGAGGAGCAGGCGCGCGCCTCGCTGCGACAGGAGATCCACCGCCTGCTGGAAGCGCTGGCGCCAGTGGGCGTCGACGTGATCACGGTGGAACGGCACACGCTGGCGCTGAAGCCCGCCCTCACCTCGGTGGACGCGGAGCGCATCCTCAACGCCAACGCCAACCAGGCCGAAACCCTGCCACCGATCGACGGCGTGCTGCTGGAGGAGCTGAACGGCACCGATCCGGCCCTCGACGCCTGGCTGCAGGGCGAGCGCACCCGGCTGCGCGAGCACGCGATCGGGCTGTTCGAGCAGATGCTGCTGCGGCAGCGCGAGCCGGCCGGAACCCTGGCGGCGGCGCGCCAGCTGCTGCTGCTGGACACGCTGCACGAGCGCGCCTGGCGGGCGATGATCCGCGCGCAGCTGGAGCAGGGCGACACCGGGCTGGCGCTGCAGACCGCGGAACGGTGCAACGCCGCGTTCGCCGCCATGCACGGCGCGGAGCCGGGGCCGGAAACCCGGCGCCTGCTGTCCGAGCTGGGCCATTCCTCGTCCGGGTCGCTGGCCGGCGACATCCTCAGGAACGTCGCCAGCGCGTTCGGGGACGATCCCGCGTCCGGGCAGGACCAGGCGGGGACCGCCGCGCCGGAGCAGCGGACGGAGGCGTCGGCGCAGGGGTTCGGCGCCGTGCGGCCGTCGGAGCCTGCGGACGCGCGGCGGCGCGATCCGAACGACAGCCATCCGCTGCTGGCGGTGCTGCCGCTGCTCGACCTCGACGGAGGGGGCCAGGGCAGCCTCGCCAGCGGGGTGGTGGACGCGATCACCGCCGGGCTGGTGCGACAGGGCCAGCTGAAGCTGCTCAGCGGCAGCGAGCTGCAGGGCAGCCTGTCGCAGGGACGCGAGGACGCGGTGCTGCGCCGCTCGTTCGGGCTCGACTACGTGCTCGACGGCACCCTGCAGCGCGCCGCCGGCCGGCTGCGCGCGATCGTCCGCCTGACCGACATACGCCAGCATGGCCAGATCATCTGGGCGCAGCGCTTCGACGCGGCCGAGGCCGACCCGCTGGCGCTGCACGACCAGATCGCGACGGTGGTGTCGGCGCGGCTGCCGGCCGAGATCATGCTGGTGGAAGGGCGCCGCCTGCGTCGCCGGCCGCTGTCGGAGCTGGATCCGCACGGGCTGGTGGTGCGGGCGTTCTCCTGCATCCTGACCGGCGACCGGACGCAGAGCGAGCAGGCGTTGTCGCTGCTGCGCCAAAGCATCGAGCGCGACGGGGAGGATCCGCTGGCGCATGTCGCGGCCGGCCTCGCCCACTTCCTGCGCGCGGTGCAGCGCTGGGGCGACCCGGCCCGGGAGGCGGAGCTGGCCGACGCCTGCACCCGGGCGGCGGTCGAGCGCGCGCCGCTGCTGGCGGTGGCGATGGCCCTGCGCTGCCTGGTGCGCGGCGAGCTGGGCGACATGCCGGAGGCGGCGCTGGCGCTGGCCGAGCGCGCGCGCACGCTGCAGCCGGAATCGCCGTCCAGCTGGGCGGCGTCGGCCTTCCCGCTGGT
>CAXUEL010000049.1:0-17270 GCA_964249915.1 uncultured Acetobacteraceae bacterium
CACCCGGCATCGCCGCATCGTCCCGGCCTTCGCCCATGCTGATCACCCTCGCCTCGTGCACCGCACCATCATGGTCCGACTGCGCCGGCTGCGGGAGACGCCGACACCGCACCTCTCGCTCACGTGACGGCAAACCGGACGATGTTGCAACACGATCGGTTTTGATGGCGTGGTGCGGCCGAACAGACAGGCCCGCCACACCGTGATCATCCAGTTCCTTCCCGCCGGCCGCCGCGATCGCCTCCTGCGCGGGATTGCCGGCGCCGCGCTGTCGACCAGCCTGGCCTGCGCCGCCTCGCCGGCCGCCATGGCGCGGCAGCAGCCGCAGCCCGAGCCGGCGCCCGACGTGCCGCCGATCCAGGCGCCGCAGGACCGTCCCTACCCCGGCACCATCACGCTGCGGATCGACGCCACCGACCTCGACCGCCACATCTTCACCGCGCACGAGACCATTCCGGTGTCCGGCTCCGGCGACACCGTGCTGTTGTTCCCGAGATGGGTGCCCGGCGACCACTCCCCCACCGGGCAGATCGACAAGTTCGCCAGCCTGGTGATCCACGCCGGCGGCACCCGCCTGGCCTGGGTGCGCGATCCGGTGGACGTGTACGCCTTCCACGTTCCGGTGCCGCAGGGCGCCAGCGCGCTCGACCTCGACTTCCAGTACCTGTCGCCGGTGGTGCCCAACGAGGGCCGGGTGGTGATGACGCCCAGCATGCTCAGCCTGCAGGCCAACGAGATCCTGCTCTACCCGGCCGGCATCTTCTCCCGCGACCTGCCGTTCGACATGACCGTCACCTACCCGGCCGGCTGGACCGCCTTCGCCGGCCTCGACGTGGCGAGCCAGCAGGGCGCGGTGGTGCACTACAAGACGGTGGGGCTGAACACCCTGGTGGACAACCCGATCCTGGCCGGGCGCTACGTCCGTCGCGAGGACCTGTCGCCGCCGGCCACGGTTCCGGGCGGCGCGGCACCGGTGCACCTCGACGTCGCCGGCGACGTGCCGGACGACCTGGCCATCAGCCCCGCCGTGCTGCAGGCCTACCGCAACCTGGTGGTGCAGGAGCAGCGCCTGTTCGGCTCGCACCACTACGACCACTACGACTTCCTGCTGTCGGTGTCGGACCAGCTCGGCGACATCGGCGAGGAGCACCACCGTTCCTCGGAGAACGGCGAGGGCGCCGACGACTTCACCGCCTGGGACAAGAACCTCGCCGACCGCGACCTGCTGCCGCACGAATCCACCCACAGCTGGAACGGCAAGTTCCGCCGGCCGTTCGATCTCTGGCAGCCCAACTTCAACACGCCCGAGCGCGACACCCTGCTCTGGGTCTACGAGGGCCAGACCGAGTACTGGGGCAAGATCCTGTCCGCCCGCTCCGGGCTGTGGAGCAAGCAGGACGGGCTCGACCAGCTCGCCGACATGGCCGCCACCTACGACAACGGCGTCGGCCGCTCCTGGCGCGACCTGGAGGACACCACCAACGACCCGATCATCGCCGAGCGCCGGCCGATCCCGTGGCGCGGCTGGCAGCGCTCGGAGGACTACTACGACGAAGGCGCCCTGGTCTGGCTCGACGTCGACACCAAGCTGCGCGAGCTGAGCCACGGCACCAAGTCGCTGAACGACTTCGCCCGCGGCTTCTTCGGCATGGACAACGGCAGCTACGTCGTCCGCACCTACGTGTTCGCCGACGTCGTGAGCGCGCTCGACGCGGTGGCGCCGTTCGATTGGGCCGGCTTCCTGCGCACCCGGCTCGACGGCGTCGGCGGCCAGGCGCCGCTCGACGGCATCACCCGCGGCGGCTACCGGCTGGTCTATACCGCGGTGGAAAGCCCCTACGAGAAGAGCGCCGCGGGCCTGCGCAAGATGACCGACCTCGGCTACTCGCTCGGCCTGTTCCTCACCCATGACGGTGCCGCGCGCGGCGTGATCTGGGGCAGCCCCGCCTACAAGGCCGGCATCTCGGTCGGCACCGAGATCGTCGCGGTCAACGGCGCCGCCTTCGATCCCGACGACCTTCTTCGCGCCATCACCGACGCCAAGACCACGAAGGCGCCGATCGAGCTGCTGCTGAAGGCGCAGGACCACTACCGCACCGTGCGGATCGACTACCATGGCGGCCTGCGCTACCCGCACCTCGAACGCATCCCCGGCAGCACCGGCGGCAGCCTGGACGCGATCCTGGCGCCGCTGAACTAGGGACGGGAACCCCCGCACGGCTCGATGCAGCGTGGTCTTGAGGGCACCGGAAGCGCCCGATTCCCGACGCCCCGCTGTTGCCGCGCCCGGCCTGCGCCGGATCGAGCCGTTCTTCCCGACCCGGTGCGACCCTGCGCCGCGTCGACCACCGCCGCACGGTCGGCGGCATCGTCCAGGTAATCCGGCATCGCCTGCAGGGACGGGACGCGCCAGGCGGCTGCGGGTCCCGGCATGTCATCCCACGGGTGGACCGTCCCGGCCCGAGAAGCCGCCGGAACCCGACGCCTCGGCCAGGCCCTCCACCAGCGCGTCGAACACGGCCCGGCAGCGCAGGCTGGTCCGCAGGTCCTCGTGCATGACGATCCACAGCCCGAGCCGCATTGCCACCTCGTCCGCCAGCACCCGCACCAGCAGGGGATCGCGCCGCGCCAGCGCCACCTGGCACAGCCCGATGCCGAACCCGGCGCGGATCGCCGCCAGCTGCGCCAGGCCGCTGTCCACGCGCAGCGCGAACCCGGCCCGGTCGAGCGAAGGCAGGCCGCCGACCAGGGCGCGCACCGCCGGCGTCGGCCGGTCGAAGCCGATCAGGTCGTGCCCCGCCAGGTCGTCCAGCGACGCCGGGAGCTGCCGCCGGTCGAGATAGGCAGGATGCGCGTGCAGGCCCAGCTCCAGGGACGGCAGCCGCCGCGCCACCAGCGCGTCCTGCGACGGCTCGACCTGGCGCACGGCGATCTCCGCCTCCTGTTGCAGCAGGTCGTCCACCGAGTCCGACACCGCCAGCTCGATCACCAGGCCTGGATGGCGCCGGCGCAGCCCGACCAGGATCGGCGGCAGGTGCTCCACCGCGACCACCTCGCTGACGCTGACCCGCACGCTGCCGCGCACCTCGCCCACCTGGCCGCTCGCGGCGCGCAACAGGGCGGACGCCGCCGATGCCAGCCTCCGGGCGTGCGGACGAAGCTCCAGTGCCAGCGCCGTCGGCAACAGACCGCGCGGGCTGCGCAGGAACAGCTCGCTGCCGACCGCCCGCTCCAGCGCCTCGACGTGCCGGGCCAGCGTCGGCTGCGTCAGCCCGAGCCGGCGCGCGGCCGCCGACAGCGAGCCCTCCTCCACCACCGCGAGGAAGCTGCGGTACAGGTCCCAGTCCGGTTCGCCGTTCATCCATTTCCGTATAGCACGCCCACGGCCTTCCCCGATTTCCTCCCACGTCCCCACGCCCGATCCTCGAAGCGTCGCAAGCGGCCGGCATCGGCCCGCTCCATCGAGAAGGCAGCATCATGACCGAACCGATTGTCGTCCTCGGCCACGGCAGCATCGGCCGCCTGGTCGCGGCGCGCCTCCTGGCCCGCGGCGACTGCGTCCGCATCGCCCAGCGCACCCGTCCCGCCGACCTGCCGGCCGGGGCGGGCTTCGTCGCCTGCGACGTCCTCGATCCCGACGCCGTGCGCCGGGCGGTGGACGGGGGCAGCCCAGGTGCTGCTTGCCGTGAGCTTCCCCTACGACGCCCGCGTGTGGCGCACCGCGTGGCCCGCCGCGATGACCAACCTCCTGGACGCCTGCGCCGCGTCCGGCACGCGCATCGTGTTCATCGACAACCTGTACCAGCTCGGGCCGCAGACCGAGCCGCGGCGCGAGGACACGCCGCTCAGCGACCACCGGCAGAAGCCCGCGATCCTGTCGGAGGTGACGCGGACCTGGATGGCGGCCCGCGACCGGGTGCGGGTGGCCGCCCTGCGCTGCGCCGACTTCTACGGGCCCGGCGTGGCCGCGTCGCACCTGGGCGCCGCCGGGTTCGCCCGGATCGCGCGTGGACAAACCGCCCTGCTGTTCGCCCCGCCCGACACGCCGCACGACTTCGCCTACGTCCCGGACATCGCGCGCGCCGCCGTGACCCTGCTCGACGCGCCGGACGACGCCTACGGCCAGGCCTGGAACATGCCCTGCGCCCCGACCCGGACCCCGCGCGAGATCCTCGCCCTCGGCGCCGCCGCGACCGGGCACCGGGCCAGGCTGGCGGCCATCCCCCTGAAGCTGCTGCGGCCGATCGGGCTCGTGTCGCGCTTCGCCCGGGAGGTGGCCGACGTCGGCTTCACCTGGGACCGTCCCTACGTCGTCGACGCTGCCAAGTTCACGCAGCGCTTCTGGTCCGACGTCACGCCGTTCGAGCTCGGAGCCCCCGCCACGGCCCGCTCGTTCGCCTGATCGCGCGCCGCTCGGCTGGAAGGCTCCGGTTCGCGCCGACCAGCCGGCCTGCGTTCCAGCCGAACTGTCCTGGCTTTCGCGGACGGTCGCCGCTAGCCTCCATCGCTGGCCTCACGGGTCGGGGCCGGTGCCACGGCATGCCGGAACGGAGGCGTCCCGCCATGATCAAGCTCAGCCTTGTCGCCTGCCCGTTGCTGCTGGGGGCGCTTCCGACGTATGCCGCGGCTCCTGGCGGCAGCGCCCGCCTGGTTGAGTTCGACGCGCCGGGCAGCGCCACCACGTCGTCGCGGCTTTGCGCGCCCGACTGCGGCACGATGCCAGTCGCCATCAACGCGTTCGGCAACGTGGTCGGTTCCTACACCGACCCGGACATCGTGCTGCACGGCTTCCTGCGCCATGCGGACGGCTCCGCCATCTCGTTCGACGCGCCCGGCGCAGGGCTCGGCGCCAACCTGTTCGAGGGCACGCTTCCCTACGCCATCAACGACCTCGGCCAGATCGCCGGACTGTTCCAGAGCGCCGACCTGACCACGCACGGCTTCGTCCGCGAGGCCGACGGCTCGTTCGTGGTGGTCAACGTTCCCGGCGCCAGCACCGGCCCGTACCAGGGCACGCTCCTGTTCGACATCAACGACGCCGGCGAGCTGGCCGGCGTCACCATCGACGCGACCAACACCTACCACGGCCTCGTCATCGACCACGGCGCCTATGCCGGCTTCGACCCGCCAGGTTCCACCGACACCTTCGTCTGCCAGTCCGACTGCCTCAACCTGGAGGGCATCGCCACCGGCTACTATCTCGACGCCGCCGCGGTCGGGCACGGCTTCCTGCGCAAGCCCGACGGTGCCCTCGCCACCTTCGACGCGCCGGGCGCGGGAACCGGACAGTACCAGGGCACCTACGTGACCGGCATCGACGCGTTCGGGGTCGTCAGCGGATACGAGATCGCCCCGGACAACACCGCACGCGGCTTCCTCCGCTATCCGAACGGCCAGTCCGTCACCTTCGCTTCCCCCGGAGCCGGAACCAGCTCGTCAGCGATCGAGGCCGGCACGATAGTGACCTCCATCAACCTGTTCACCGTCGCCGTGGGACAGGCGATCGACGCGTCCGGGCTGAGCCACGGCTTTTCCCGTGACCCGTTCGGCCGCGTCGGCACCTTCGACGCCCCCGATGCCGGCACCGCCGCCAATCAGGGCACCGTCCCGACGACGACCGATGTCGAGGGGATGGTGACGGGACATTATCTCGACCGGAACGGCCTGAACCACGGCTTCGTCTGGTCTCCCGCGACGCCGGAATGACGGGCACCGCCAGGCAGCGACGCCTTCCCGGAGCAACGAGCTAGGGCACTCGACGTGAACCCGAGCGAACGGGGAAACGCTCCAGGATCCCTGATCTGCAGTCCGTCGGACTGCTCGTCGGAACAAGGATTTGGACTGCGACCGCTGAACGAACGTGAGCCCGTCGCGGCCTGGCGACGAACGGCTGAGGTCGGAGGCTGAGGTCGGGAAGCGCGACGCGGATCTGAGGGCAGCCGGCCGTGGTTCACGCGGCGGATGACGGCAGCGGGAACGGCGTCCTCGCCCGGAACCGTTCGACGGAATCTCGGATCGGTCACGCCCACGCGCCTGGCGCCGCCGCTCCTGCCGGCAGGGCGCCGGCGCGCGGGATGGCAGCCGTCGCCTCCTGACGGAAGTGCTTCCGGATCCGGATACCGACTTCGGTCCACGCCTGGGCTGTTTCAGCATCCACCCCGACCCCGGAACCGCGGAGGAGCCAGCCTTGCAGCGTGTCGAGGCAGATCACCGGACGGCCGGGAGCCGGCTGGCCCGCGGGGCCGGACCATGCAGCGGGACGAGCCTGCACGGGCGCCGGGTATCACGTGCGCAGCGCCGCCAGCGTCTCGACCAGCGTGTTCGCCGCATTGTGCGCCAGAACGCCGCCGAGCAGGCTGCCGCTGCGCAGCCGGACGACCACGTACCAGATCGCCATCGGGAACACGTCCAGCACGCGGATCCAGCGCACGTCCAGCTGTCCGTGCTCGAGGTGGAACACGTGGCCGGACGTGAACCACAGCGCGGTGACGAGCGACGCGATGATCTGCTCCCGTCGCCCGATCCTCCCGTTGTCGGAAAACGCCCGGAGCAGAAGCGCCAGCCCCACCCCCCGGAAGACGAGCTCCTCGACCGGCCCGGGAAGCGTGGCCTCGAAGAGAAACGTTTCGGTGTCCGGCCGCGTGACGGGACTCGTGATCGCAGGCGGGGCGGCGACGACGAGAGCGCCGACGACCCCGGCGACGGTCCAGAGAACCTCCGCCCGGGACCGCGGAAGTCGCAAGCCGACCTCCTCCTTGCTGAAATACAGCCGGGCGATCGCGAGGGCGAACAGGAGCGAGGCCCCCTGGCCGACCCAGTTCCAGCGACCGAAGTTCCAGCCGAGCAGCAGCGGCACCAGCGCGACCGTGTCGTCGGCGACGATGTAGGCGACCAGCCAGCCGATGGTGCGCAGCCGTGTCCGCCGCGCGAACGGGAGAACGATAGCCACCGCGACGAGAACCGGAACGACGTCCGAAACACAGGCTTCGCAGAGCACATGCAGGAGCTTGTAGGCCGGCAAGACGTTCTCCATTCGGTATCGGCACCCCCGGCCCCGGCACGGCGCCGGGTCGCGGATCGACACCGGAACCCCGTCCTTCCGTCGACGCGGGGACCCGGCCTTCGGGCAGCTTGAGCAATGCCCATACCAACACGAGCCTGTTCATAACCTGTTGAAACGGCTGGGCATCGCGTCGGAACCCCAGGCTCCGGCAGGGCAGCGTCGCGATCTCGGGCCGTTCTGGTGCCCGTGGCACCAACCGTTGGTCGAACCCGCCATCGGTGCGACCGACGACGTTTCGAGCTCCCGGAGATGCGAAGACCGCCCCATGGGCCGGGCCCGATCAGGGCGCTTGAACGTCGTTCACGGCCGCGACGTGCGGCTCCCCCGGTTCAGAGGGTGCCGGTCCCGAACCTCGATCCCGTCATTCTCGCCGCCGGCGGCAGGCTGTCCCGCCGACCCGGATCGACCGGCGCCGCGGCCCGGCCGCCACCGGGAAACCCGAGCGGCCTGCTCCGACGGCCAGCGCTTCCGGCTGCCGGACCCCGCCCGGCACCCAGCCGACGGCGTCACAGCCCGAACAGGGCTTCCGCGTTGCGATGGGCGATCTTTTCCTTCTCCTCGTCGCCGACGGGGAGGCGCTCGAGGAACGCCCGGGCACCGGTGTTGCTCAGGTAGGGATAATCCACCGAGGTGATGATCCGGTCCGCCCCCAGCACTTCGTGGATGAAGCGGAAATGCGGCAGGTTCAGCATCCCGCTCGGGGTGACGAACACCTGCGACCGGTAGGTGTCGGTGATGCTCCGCGACAGCCCGGTCAGCGCGCGCGGCATCGCGTCGTCCATGCGCTGGAGGAAGAACGGCACCATCTCGCCCCAGTGCCCGCTGATCGCCTGCAGCCCGGGGTACCGGTCGAACGTCCCGGACAGGATCATGCGGACCACCTGTATGCCGGCCTCCGCATGCCAGCCCCACCCGAACAGCGACAGCCGCGCCGTCACCGCCTCGTCCAGCCCGCCGTAGTACGGACGCTGCACCTGCGGCAGCGGGATGCCCGGATGGACATAGAGCGGCACGCGCAGCGCATCCAGCATCGCCAGCACCGGACGGTAGCGCTCGTCGTCCAGGAAGGTCGCACCGGGCCGCCCGACGATCAGCGTCCCCTTGAGGCCCAGCTCCTTGACCGACCGCTCCAGCTCCGCCGCGGCAGCCGGCGGGTCCTGCCAGGGCAGCGTCGCGAAGCCGGCGAACCGATCCGGATGCGCCCGCACCGCTGCCGCGAGCCGGTCGTTCGCCGCCCGCGCCAGCTCCGCCGCCTCGCCCGCCGGCGCCAGCTGCGACGGGTTGCTGTAGGACAGCACCTGCATGTCGATGCCGTGCGCGTCCATCTCGGCGATCCGACCGTCCGCCAGGTCGAGCGCCCGCCCTAGGATCTCGCGGAACGGGTTGAGGCTGGGGCGGTCGGGCAAGGGCGGCTCCTCCGCCCCCTTCCCGAGCGCCTTCAGGTAGCCGGCCTCGGCCACCTGCGCCGCCTCGCTCGCCCTGGCCAGCCCGGGGTCGAACGCGTGCTCCTCGATGGCGATGATCCGCATCGGCTTCCTCCTCAAAGCGTTGGCAAACTCCGACCTCAAGCCGGGATCCGCCGCCTGGTTCACCCGAACCGCCACCGGAAGCCGCCGGCCACGGAAACGCCCGCCCGGTCTCGCCGTTGTGCCGTCATGAGCATCGGCGACCTCAAGCTGACGGATGGCACCGAGCAGGCGCAATCCCGCACGCCGCTGGTGAGCCTGCTGCTCGCCTACGCCGCCACCGTGCCCACCGCCACCGCCGCCTGCGCCGTGCTGCTGGCACCACACGCCTGGCGCGGGCCCGCGCTGCGGCTCGGCAGCCTGTGGGCCGGCGGCGTGCTGTGCTTCCTGGCCGGCGTGCGACGCGGGCTGAGCTTCCGGCAGCCCGGCGGATCGACCGTGTCCGAGATCGGCGCCACCGTTTCGCTGTTCAGCCTGGGTGCCGGCAGCCTCCTGCTGCCGCGCGGCAGGGTGTCGCTGCTCGCGCTGCTGTCCGGCTTCGTCCTGCTCGGCATCGGCGACACCCGCGCCGCGCGCCGCGGGGAGGCGCCCCGCTACTTCGCCAGGCTCCGGCCGGTCCAGCTGCTGGTGCCGCTCGCCAGCCTGTCGGTGCTGCTGTGGCGGGCCGGACGGGGCGCCGACGACAGCTGAAGACCGCGGCATTTTGTGATCGAGCCAGGCCGGATCCATCGCGAACGGTCGGCGTTGCCCTGCCCGACCAACAGGAGTGTCAGATGCGTGGCTTGAACGCGACGATGGACGTTTACCTGACCGGGCTCCGGAACCAGCACGCCGTCGAGACGCAGGCGATCGGGACGATCAAGAACCAGCTCGGCCGGATGGAACCGTATCCGGCGCTGCACACGCAGATGCAGCACGACATGCAGCGGTCCGAAACCCAGGCGGCGCGGCTCGACGCCCTGCTGGCCAAGCGCGACACCGCCAAGTCGGGCGTCAAGGAGCTGGTCGCCGGCACCGTGGCGACCGTGGCCGGCTTCGCCCACGTCACCTCCGACGACGAGGTGCTGAAGAACGTGCTCGCCGCGATCGGCTACAAGGCGTACGAGATCAGCTCCTACAAGGTGCTCATCACGCTCGCCAACCTCGCAGGCGTGTCCGAGGACGTGACGGTGCTGGAGCAGTCGATGAAGGAGGAGCAGGAGATGGGCGACTGGCTCGGCAGCCACCTGCCCGACATCGTGCAGACCTACCTGAGCCACCGCGCGTCCTGATCCGCGGCCGCGACAACCGTCGACGCGAGCGGCCGGGAGCGGTCCCGGCCGTTCTCACGTGTTGTGCGGGTCGACGCTTCTGAACCCGTAGGTCACGTAGCGGGTGGACAGGCGGTTGTTCTCGACCCGCACCACCGTGAAGCCTTCCGGCGTGCCGAGATGCGTGCCGTGCCACCAGTTGCCGCTCACCGACCCGCAGGTGACATAGGGCACGCCGCGCCACACCACCCTCTCGTTGACGTGCGTGTGCCCCTGCAGCACGCCCAGCACGTTGTGCCCGTCCAGGAGGGCGATGACGTCCTGGTTGTTGACCACGCTGTTCTTGCGATGCCGCGGCGCCGGCAGCGTCGGTGGCGCATAACTGTCGTAGGCGGTCACGATCGGAATGTGGCTGACCAGCACGATCGGCATGCCCGCCGGCTGCGCCCGGAGGTCGGCCGCCAGCCATGCCACCTGGTCCGCATCGACCCTGCCCTCGTAGTCCCGGTCCGCCGTGATGCCGATCGAGTCCAGCACCACGAGGTGCACGCCGCGGTGGTCGAACGAGTAGTACAGCCGGCCGAAATGGTCCTCGAAGAACTTCTTGCCGTACAGCGGATCGGTCGGTGCCACGCCGCTCGCCGGATACACGCCGAAGCAGTCGTGGTTGCCGATCGCGTGGTGCACCGCCATCCCGAGATCCTGCTCGGCGCGGGCATACAGCGAGACCAGCCGGTCGGCACGCGGACGCGGCACCCCGAGCGCGTCGAACACGTGGTCTCCGCCCTGGATCGCGAAGTCGCCTCCGGCGCCGCGTGCCCGGGCGAAGGCCATCGCGCATCCCTTCGCGGCATCCAGTTCGGGCTGCAGGTGGGTGTCCGTCACGAACAGGAACGAGAACGCCTCGTGCGGCCGGACCGAACCTCCAGGCTGCGCCGACGCCGCCGGCAGCGCCGCCTGCGACACGCCCGCCGCACCGGCCGCGGACAGGAACCGGCGCCGCGTCCACGGCTGGATCATGAAGCCCTCCCCATCCTGCATCGCCCCGTCAGGCGGTCACGCTATGCCATCCTCCGCCCGCCCCGGATGACGGTTTGAAGTCGGCCGCCGGTCGCAGGCGACCTCCGAAGCGTTCCTCGCGCCTCGCGGCAGCGTTCGGACGCGCGTCGAGCGGACACCCTGCGGCATGTCGCACGAACCCGATGCGGTTCGGCATCCCGCCTGTGCCCTCCACCCGGCCGGTCACGTCCAGACCGGCCGCGACGGCATCGGCGACCCGGCGCCCGGCTGCCCGGACCACCCTGCCGCAGGCCTCCGGATCGCGCCGTTCCCCCAGGCACGATCCGGCCCTGCCGCCAGGTGCCTACCGAACCGTCGCCTTGACCGCGATCGCACCGTTCTTGTAATTGTTTCGACAGCGGCCGGAACAAGCCGTCCCACCATCGATGGACGGCGATGAGCCTGCACACCCTGTCGGCCCTGCTGCTGGGCGCGTTCCTGGCCGGCTGCGCCGCCGGACCGCAGGGCTGCACGGTCCAGACCGTCGCCGACCTCCCGCTTCTGCCGCATGTCGGGATCACCGCGGTCGAGGCCACGCTCCAGGGCCGGAAGGTCGCGCTGCTGGTCGACACCGGCGCCAGCGTCTCGACGGTGTCGCGCAACGGCGCGCAGCAGTTCGACCTGCGTCCGGGCGCCGACGCCCGCTACACCGACCTGGTGGGCATCGGCGGCGTCACCTTCGCCCCGATCGTGACCGTGCACGATCTCGGCCTCGGCCGCGGCCTGGCGCACAGCCTCGACCTGCCGGTTGCCGCCGACTTCTCCAGGCCGGTCGACGGGCTGCCGGTGCTGGGTCTGTTCGGCGCCGACTTCCTGTCGAACTACGACGTCGACGTCGACGTGCCGCATCAGCATTTCGGCCTCTACAAGGCGACCGGCTGCGATCCGGCGATGCGGCCGTTCGACCCGCCCTACTTCGAGGTCCCGTTCCGCGACGAGGACGGCCATATCGGACTCGACATCAAGCTCGACGGCCATCCGGTGGCCGCCATCCTCGACACCGGCGCGTCCTCGACGGTGATCGACCGCAACGCCGCCTCCGCCGCCGGCGTGACGCCCGACCTCCTGGCCGCCGACCGGACGCGGACCATGAGCGGGATCGACTCGCGCGCGGTCACGGTGCGGCGGCACCGCTTCGGCAGCCTGGAGGTCGGCGACGAGCGGCTGAACAACCCCGTGCTCGAGGTCGCCGACGTCCAGACCGGCACCACCCTGCTCGGCCGCGACTTCCTCCGCTCCAACCGCGTCCTGATCTCGTATGGCCGCAGGACCCTGTTCATCCAGCCGGTCGCCCCCGGCACCCCTGCCCCGCAACGGGCGGAAACTCCTTCGGGCAGCACCCGTCCGCCCTAGCCGCTCCTGGCCGGGGCGGCGCGACCCGGCCGCCGGCGCCGACCCTGGCGCCTGCCCTTCGCCGCCTGCCGCAGGTCCGCCACCAGCGTCACCCCGAGCGCGTCCGTCGTGTCCCACAACGGGCTCATCTGCCGGATGAGCATCGCCTGCACCTCCGGCCTGTCCCCGCTGCCGGCGAGGCGGTTCAGGTCGTGCTGCAGCCCCTGGTTGAAGGTCAGGAACCGGGCGACCCGGAACGGCAGGTCGCCGCCCAGGTTGCCGATCTGCCCCACGTAGGACAGGGTGATCGCCTGGAACGGCGCGTTCTCGCCGATCAACGCCCCGAACTCGACGCTGCGCCCGGCGTCCAGCTCCGCCAGGGCCGTCCACAGCTCCTTGGTCATCTGGCGCGTCTCGATCAGCCCGAGCAGCGCGTCGATCGCCCCGGCCAGCGCCAGCGCCATGCCCATGCGGTCGCGACGACGCTTGTAGGCCTCCACCGCCAGCCCGCCGCCGAAGATGGCGATCGCGGTGGCGATGCTCCCGCACAGTGCGGCGAAGGTAGGCGTCAGGGTCACGGCGTGCTGCCCTCGCTCCCGGCCAGGGCCGCGGCGCCTGCCGTGTGGCAGACCGGCGCCGGACGGCGACAGGACGGGGACGTGCCAGATTTCCCGCCAGCCGTCACCTTCGGCGCCGCCGGCCGCGCGAGGCCCGGTTCAGGCCACGCGCACCTTCGAGATGAAGCTGTCCACCTCCGCGGACAGCGTTTCCGCCTGTCGCGACAGGTCGCCGGCCGCGGCCAGCACCTCGGTCGCGGCGGTGCCGGTGTCGTTCGCGGCCCGGCTGACGCCCGAGATGTTGCCCGTCACCAGCTGCGTGCTGGCCGCGGTCTGCTGCACGTTGCGCGCGATCTCCGCCGTGGCCGCGCCCTGCTGCTCCACCGCCGCCGCGATCGAGTTGGTGATGGCGCCCACCTCCTCGATCAGCCCGCCGATCTCGTGGATCGCCTCCACCGCGCCGCTGCTCGCCTGCTGCACCTGCGCGATCTGCGAGGCGATCTCGTCGGTGGCGCGCGCGGTCTGCTGCGCCAGGCTCTTCACCTCCGACGCCACCACCGCGAAGCCCTTGCCCGCATCCCCCGCCCGCGCCGCCTCGATGGTCGCGTTCAGCGCCAGCAGGTTGGTCTGGCTGGCGATGGAGGTGATCAGCTCCACCACCTTGCCGATCCGCGCCGCACTGTCCGACAGCGCCCGCACCGTGTCGTCGGTGCGCCGCACGCTGCCCACCGCCCGGCCGGTCAGGCCGGCCGAGGAGACCACCTGGCGGTTGATCTCGGCGATCGACGACGACAGCTGCTCCGCCGCGGCAGCGACCGTCTGCACCCCCGCACTCGACTCCACCGCCGCGCGTGCCACCGCCACCGCCTGGGCGTCGGTCTGTGCGGCACTCCCGGTCATCGACGAGGCGGTCCCTTCCATCTGCGACGACGCCGACGCCAGCGTGGCGATGCTGCTGCCCATCTGGCGCTCGAACTCCGACACCAGCGCCTCCAGCCGGAGGCTGCGCCCCTGCCGCGCCGCGTGCTCCGCCGCCTGCTGCGCCGACAAACAGTCCGCCTCCGTCATGCTGTCCTTGAACACCTGCACCGCCGCCGCCATCGCCCCGATCTCGTCGCCACGGCCAGCTCCCGGCACCGCGACCGACAGGTCGTGACCCGCCAGCCGCCGCATCGCGCCGGTCATCGCAGCGATCGGCCGCGAGATGTGCCGGATCAGCACCAGCGCCGTCCCCACGCTGAGCAGCAGCACCAGCCCGATCCCGCCCGCGATGAACACCCGCGCCGTCGCGTAGCTCCGCCGGCTCAGCTCCCCGTATACCTGCCCCCGCGTCTCGTTGTACTTCAGGTCCCACTGCAGCACGTCCAGCAGCCCGTTGAAGTGCGTCGCCGAGGTCGTCATGAAGTAGTCGTGCGCGTCCCCGTCCTGCCCGTTCTCCTTGGACTTCTGCTCCGCCGCGATGTCGGCGCGGTACTTCGGCCAGACGGTGTCGAACACCGTGGCGAAGCGCTGCCGTTCCTCGCCCGGCTCGATCGCCGGATCGTAGCTCGCCCGCCGCTGGCCCAGCGCCGCGATCGTGCTGCGCAGCGACGCCGTGACCGCCGCGCGCTCCGCGTCGCTGGCCGCCATCATCATCTGCGTCTCGCTGCGATGCACGTCCTGCAACGCCAGCTCCAGCCCCGCCGCCTTCAGCGTGCTGGGCAGGTAGTGGTCGCGGATCACCACCACCGCGCTGTTGGTCCGGCCGAGCCGCTCCAACGAGAACGAGCCCAGCATGACGGACAGCACCGTCAGCACCGCGAACCCCGCCCCCAGCTTGGCACCGAGGGACAAGGCACGCGGTCGCCCGTGGGTGGTAGCAATGCCGTTGTTCGCGATCATGGTCGAATCCCCTTTTGGGGATCATCGAGTCGAAAGGTTGATAACTGGTTGATCGCCGGCGCGCCGCCAGGCGGCAGCGCCGCCCAAGCGACCGAGATTGCAAGATCGCCCTTTCGGCGCCACGCTGGCCTCGAAACGAGAGGTCGAGATGGCCCACCAGCCGCAGCAACAGCGTTCCGCGCCGCCAGGCGCCAACGCGGATATGTCCATGTCTGCCGCGGGACGAGCTGCCCTGGCGGCTCGCGAGGGCCTGGGAGGGCGGCCCGGCAACGAGGGCGGCTACTACGACGATTCCGCCGATAACTGCACCGTCGGCATCGGCACCCTGGTCCACTACGGCCCCTGCACGCCGGAGGAGCTCAACCGGCCCGCCAACCCGGCACAAAATCAGGCCGACTTCGACAATCATGTCAGGACCGCCGAGGACGCGGTGCGGAACGGCGTCCCCAACAGGCAGCTCAACCAGAACCAGTACGATGCCCTCGCCTCAGGCGCCTACAATTCTGGTGGTGGCATGACGGGCGCATTCGCTCAGGCCGACCGCGGCAACGATGCCGGCGTCGCCGACCAGATGCGCAGGAACGTCCTCATCCATCGCCACGATGCTCGAGGGCACCGGGTTGGACCGCCTGTCGTGTCCCGTGGACTGGTCAATCGCCGTGCCGGCGAGATCGCGCAATACAATCGCCCGGTCACACCAACTCCCGCACGGGGCCGGCAGTGAACGCGAGAGCCTTGGCGGTGGCTTGCGCGTTGCTGAGCGCAGGCCCCGCCCCTGCCTCAGCGGCGCAGCTATCCGACTTCTTTGGCACCTGGAAGATCACCAAGATCGCCGGCTACGGTGACGTCAGCTCAGGCCCGAAATACGCCAAGCGAGGCCTCGGCAAGACCGTGACCATCTCGACCGACAGCGTCCTGTTGCCAACCGACCCATGCGACCGTCATTCTCTGACCTATGAGATGGCAGACGTCGATGCCGTCCTGGCAAGCGGTTGGGAGGCCGGCCGCCAAGACCTGGACTTAGGGAAGTTCAAGTTGGGTAAGCGCGCAGGACGCATACACTCCGGGTGTGTGGACGCCCTCGTGCTCGACCGCAACAACCTCCTGATGACGTCCGGCGAAGGAGCTTTCTATATCGTCCACCGCCAGTAGCCATGCAAGATCACTCCAGCGTCACACCATATTGGGAGGAGTTGTTAATGTATCAGTCTACTTTTTGATAACAACTAGATGCAAGTTATCTCCATCACGTAGCATCTCTGACGGCGGACGGAGCAATGATTACGTTTCCGATGATCAGAGCCTACAGCTAGGTTGGACGCCGCAAATAGTGTTATAAGGTCTTTGCCGTTCTGCAAACAGCGACTAAATCGGGAAGTACTTTCGCATCCAGGCGCGCGATGCGACTATTGATTTTACTGTTAATGCGTTGAAAGAACTTGGCGGACCGCAACGTACTCTTGAAGGAGCCATATTCGTCGTGATCGTAGGTATCGATAGCTGCGTCGTAGAACATGCCAGCTGCCATTTTGACATACTTCCGCAACGCATTTGAGAATTCGTCAGTCTTCATCCGGTCCAGAGTCAGATGAGATGATTTAGTGTCTGATAATCGTTCCATCAGCTTGAAGGCGCAATACGTAATCCAATAGCCGCTTGCAACGCCAAGCAGTCCGGAATTGGTATCCGCTCCTAGGCCATCAACGAGTTGCTGCCGTTCCACATCGGCTGAGCTTCCTGTAAGCCAGGCCAAGTAGACCTCTGGCGCTTTGATGCCTTTGCGAAACAGTTTTTGGTAAGGCTGGTCGAATAATTCTCCTTTGTTGTCAATTGCTTGTATCAGGAACTGCTCCTGTGATGCCGCAAGGTACTGCGTCACTTTGTCTAACTCGATAATGGACGGGTTGCGGGTCTTCCGTGCACCCTCCTGTTTCGGAGCGTAGTTGATGTTTGCCCCGCTAAACTCCTTCCTTAATTGGTTCTGTATATCATCGACCGCTCGTACGGTCCATATTTTGACGGCATTCTGTGAATTGTTGTATCGAACGATCTCGTTGCGGAGGCCTGCCTTCGCTGCGATGACGCGAGCCATTACTTTTGCCGTCGGATCAGCATCGGCACGAACCAGACTTGAAGTTGTCTGACATCCATTCACTACACTAAATCGTTTGATAGCCAAAGTTGAAGACGAATTTGAAGCTTGTCCCGGAGTTGCCGTATCAGCTACTATTGTTATACCGTTATTAAGCGCCCAAAAATTTCCTGGATCTTCCTTCGCAGTTTTTATAATCTGCTCGTTGATACCGCCCTTTCGTGCACCGATAAATAAGCGGACGTTGCCTGCAAACAACCTATCTTGATAAGTCGAATGAAGGCGCCTTAACTCAGCGGCGCTAACCGAACCAACCCAAGCACGACCGTATGCCCCACTGTCCTCAAAATGAGCTCCACTGAAATGTAAAGTGTCTTCTGGAATGCCAGCCTCCGAATCTATTAGGCTTCTATAACGATCAACAATATCCTGCTGAGGAAAATAGAAATAGTTGAAATCTTTATAGGCCCCTTGACCTTCATGTGCTTTTAGTGAGGCCTCGATGGCTTCAGACTTTAGTGCCCGTTTAAGAATGGTCATGGGTGGGCAATGCGTCGGAGCAGCAGGGCG
>CAXUEL010000050.1:0-17204 GCA_964249915.1 uncultured Acetobacteraceae bacterium
GCCCAGTCCGGGTCGGCGCGCCAGCCGCCGAGCCCAGCCTCCAGCGCGGCGAGCCCGGCGGCGGCGTCGGCCACCAGCGGCAGCGAGCCGTGCTTGGCGGCGTCGGAGGCCTGCGTGTTCAGGCCGATGATCCGCAAACCGGGATCGTTGAACAGCGACCACGACCCGGTGGTGAAGTCCTGCAGCCGGGTGCCGATCGCCAGCACCAGGTCCGCCTCGTCGGCGAGCCGGTTGGCCGCACTGCTGCCGCACACGCCGATGCCGCCCATGTTCATCGGGTGCGAGGCGGCAAGGCTGGACTTGCCGGCCTGGGTCTCGCCGCACGGGATGCCGCGACCGGCGCAGAAGCGCGCCAGCGCGTCTTCGGCGCCCGAGTACAGCACGCCGCCGCCGGCCACCACCAGCGGACGCTTCGCCGCGCGGAGCAGCGCCACCGCGTCCTCGAGCTCGCGCGGGTCGGGCGGCGCGCGGCGCTGGCGGTGGATCCGCTCGGCGAAGAAGGCCTCCGGGTAGTCGCAGGCCTGCGCCTGCACGTCCTGGCACAGCGCCAGCGTCACCGGGCCGCATTCCGCCGGATCGGTCAGCACCGACAGGGCACGCCGGAACGCCGGCACCAGCTGCTCCGGGCGGGTCAGTCGGTCGAAATAGCGCGAGAACGGCCGGAACGCGTCGTTGGCGGTCACGGTGCCGTCGCCCCAGTCCTCGACCTGCTGCAGCACCGGGTCGGGCAGACGGCTGGCGAACACGTCGCCCGGCAGCAGCAGCACCGGCAGCCGGTTGACGTGCGCCACCGCGGCACCGGTCACCATGTTGAGCGCGCCCGGACCGATGGAGGTGGTGCAGGCCATCATGCGGCGGCGGCGGGCGGTCTTGGCGTAGGCGGTGGCGGCATGCACCATCGCCTGCTCGTTGTGCGCGCGCAGCGTCGGCAGCCGGTCGCGCCCCTCGTGCAGCGCCTGGCCCATGCCGGACACGTTGCCGTGGCCGAAGATCGCCCACACGCCGGCGAACAGCGGCAGGATGCCGTCCGGCGTGTCCACCTTCTGCGCCGCCATCGCCCGCACCAGCGCCTGGGCCGCGGTCAGTCTCACGGTGTTCATCGCCTGGTGCCTTTCCCGGCCGGTGCGGTCAGGCCGCCTGTTGGTGGGTGCGGTCGTGCCAGGCCCGCACCAGCGCCTCGAAGCCCTGCGCCATCGCCGCCACCGCCTGCGCGTCGTCGATCCGGCCGGCGAGCCAGTCGCGTGCCGGGCCGGTGAAGATGGTGCGGCCGATGGCGAAGCCCTTCACCCAGGGGGTCGAGGCGGCGGCGGCGAACGCCAGGGCCAGATCGGCGGCCGGCGCGTCCAGCCCCAGCATCACCACGCCGCGGCAGGACGGGTCGTTCGCCTCGATGACGCCCCCGACCGCGGCCCAGGCGGCGGCGCTGCGCTGCGGCTCCAGCTTCCACCAGTCCGGCTTCAGGCCGGCCGCGTAGAGCCGGGTCAGCACGCGGGCGACCGTGTCGTCGGCGAGCGCGCCGTGCCGGCCGGCGATGATCTCGACCAGCAGGTCGCGGTTCTGCCGTCGGCAGGCGTCCTGGGCGCGCCGCACCTGGCGCGCCGGTCGCAGGCGCCGCGCCGCGGCGGCGGCGGGATGCTGCGCGCCCAGGCTACCGTCCTCGCCCGGGCTGCCATCCTCGCCCAGCGTGCTGCCCTCGAACTCCAGCGGCCGCGAGCCGGTGCGCTCGATCGGCCGCGCCACCCACAGCCCGGCATGCGAGGCGGCGAACAGCGCCTCGCGCCCGTAGCGCCCGTCCAGGAACATGCCGTAGCCGGGCCGGCCGGCGGCGACGCGGGCCGCCGCCTGCACCGCCAGCACCTTGAACGCGGCGATCCGCGCGTGCGGCGCGCCCACGGAGTCGGCCACCTGCTCCAGCTGCATCCGGTGGTCGCAGGCGAACGCCAGGATCGGCGTCGGCTGGGCGCGGCGCGTGGTCGCCCAATGGAGGTGGTTGAGGATGGGGTCGTGGCGCAAGGCGTGGTGCGGGCTGCCCTGCCGGAGGAAGTGCTGCAGCTCCGGGAAGGTCGGTGATTCCGGCGAGCACAGCAGGCGCGACACCGCGAAGGCGCCGCAGGCGTTGGCATAGGCGCAGCAGGTCGGCAGCGGCTCGGAGCGCAGCCAGCCGCGCAGGAAGCCGGACATGAAGGCGTCGCCGGCGCCCAGCGTGTTGTACACCTCCACCGGGAAGCCGGGCCCGGCGACGCCGTCCTCGAGCCGGTCCGGGATCGGGCCGTCGAACACCACGCAGCCCATCGGCCCGCGCTTGCACACGATCGTGGCCGCCGTCAGCGCGCGTATGGTGCGGATCGCCAGCAGCGTGTCCTCGCTTCCCCCGGCGATGTGCAGCTCCTCCTCGGTGCCGACCACCAGGTCGCACTCGGGCAGGATCTCGCCCAGCCGGGCGGTCACGCTGTCGGAGCGGACGTAGCGCTGCTCGCCGGCGCCGTGCCCGGCCAGCCCCCACAGGTTCGGCCGGTAGTCGATGTCGAACACCACCCGGCCGCCCCGGGCGCGCACGATCCGCATCGCCAGGCGCTGTGCCGCGGCGCTGCGCGGGCGGGAGAAGTGTGTGCCGGTGACCACCACCGCGCCGGTCCGCGCCAGCAGCGCCTCGTCGATGTCGCTCTCGTCGAGGGCGGCGTCGGCGCAGTCGGTGCGGTAGAAGATCAGCGGAAAGCTCGTGCTGTCGCGCACGCCCAGGATCGCCAGCGCGGTCAGCCGCTCCGGGTCGACATGGATGCCGTCGACGGCGACCCCTTCGCGTGCCATCTGTTCGCGGATGAACCGGCCGAAATGCTCGTCGCCGACCCGGGTGATGATGGCGGAACGCAGGCCGAGCCGCGCGGTGCCGATGGCGATGTTGGCAGGGCAGCCGCCGACCGCCTTGCTGAAGCTGCCCATGTCCTCGAGCCGGCACCCGACCTGCTGGCCGTACAGGTCGACCGAGGAACGGCCGATCGTCACGACATCAAGCGTCACCGGGCTCATCGCCGCCGCCTTGCTGTTCGACGAATCATGATCTTGTTCCATGGATCGGTCAAGATGGAAGGAAGTTTCCAGACCGCTTTTCCACCTGCACGGCACGAGCGGAAGCAGGCGACGCCCGTGGCGCGTTCTCGAAGGAAGTCTGCAAGAACAGCCAGATACGGAAATTTCATTCCAAGATGAGGCGACGCTACGTAACCCGCCCGGCAGGAGGAACCGATGCCCGCTCCAGGATCGTGCCGCCGCAGCGCGCCGACCCCCCGGCCGGGCCGGGGGCGGGGATGAGCACGGCGCGGGCCGTTCCGGAGCCGCCTGCGGCCGCCGCCGCGGAGGCGAAGGACGAGCGGCTGCGGCAGAGCTCGCTGGCGGTGAAGCTGCTGCGTCGGCCGGAGCTCGGCGCCATCGGCGGGCTCCTGCTGGTGGTCGCCTTCTTCGCCGCGACCGCCAGCGGCACCATGT
Organism: uncultured Acetobacteraceae bacterium; assembly: GCA_964249915.1. Taxonomy (GTDB): domain Bacteria; phylum Pseudomonadota; class Alphaproteobacteria; order Acetobacterales; family Acetobacteraceae; genus Lichenicola. The sequence continues at coordinate 3,484 of CAXUEL010000050.1, forward strand.
TCACGCTGAACGGCCTGATGACGGTGCTGAACCCGTCCGCCCAGCTCGGCATCATGGCGATCGCCGCCGCCCTGCTGATGATCGGCGGCGAGTTCGACCTGTCGATCGGCTCCATGGTGGCGTTCGCCGGCCTCCTGTTCGGCGTGGCGCTGCTGCTGCTGCACCTGCCGCTCGGGCTGGCGATCCTGCTGACCTTGGCGGTGGCGGGGCTGTTCGGGGCGCTGAACGGGCAGCTGGTGATACGCACCCGGCTGCCCTCCTTCATCGTCACCCTGGCGTTCCTGTTCATCCTGCGCGGGCTGTCGCTGGTCGGGCTCAAGCTCGCCACCGGCGGCAGCACGCAGATGCGCGGCTTCCGCGACGCCACCGAGGGCAGCGTGCTGGCGCCGCTGTTCTCCGGCAACGCGTTCGGCGGCGCGTTCCGCTGGGCAGCCGCGCACCGCTTGATCGAGCGGCTGCCCGACGGCTCGCCGGCCGCACCGGGCGTGCCGATCGCGGTAGTGTGGTTCGTGCTGATCACCGTGCTGGCGACCTGGTGCCTGCTGCGCACCCGGTTCGGCAACTGGATCTTCGCCAGCGGCGGCGATGCCAACGCCGCGCGCAACTCCGGCGTGCCGGTGGACCGGGTGAAGACGGTCCTGTTCGTGCTGACCGCCTGCTCGGCCGCCCTGGTCGCGGTGCTGACGGTGATGGACGCCGGCTCCACCGACGCCACCCGCGGCAACCAGAAGGAGTTCCAGGCGGTGATCGCAGCCGTGATCGGCGGCTGCCTGCTGAACGGCGGCTACGGCTCGGCGATCGGCGCGTTCTTCGGCGCCGTCATCTTCGGCGTGGTGTCGATCGGGCTCACCTACACCGACTTCGACAGCGACTGGTTCCAGGTGTTCCTGGGTGCCATGCTGCTGATCGCGGTGATCTTCAACAACGGGTTGCGCCGACGCATGACGGGAGAGCGCTGACGGTGAACCAGCATCCGTCCGGCCTACCCTTGTCCGGTACACCGCTGCCCGGCACCCCGCTGCCCGGCACCCCGCTGATCGAGATCCAGGACGTGCGCAAGGAGTTCGGCCACGTGATCGCGCTGGCCGGCGTGTCGCTCACCGTGCGCGCCGGCGAGGTGCTGTGCCTGCTGGGCGACAACGGCGCCGGCAAGTCGACCCTGATCAAGACCCTGTCGGGGGTGCACCTTCCGTCGGGCGGCCGGCTCCTGGTGAACGGGAAGCCGGCGCGCTTCTCCGGCCCGCGCGACGCGCTGGATGCCGGCATCGCCACCGTGTTCCAGGATCTGGCGATGATCCCGCTGATGTCGGTGACGCGGAACTTCTTCATGGGCCGGGAGCCGATGCGGGGCGTGTTCCCGTTCCGGCGCGTCGACTTCGCGCGGTGCCGCAGCGTCACCCATGCCGAGATGCGGCGCATCGGCATCGACGTGCGCGATCCGGACCAGGCGGTCGGCACCCTGTCCGGCGGCGAGCGGCAATGCGTGGCGATCGCGCGCGCGGTGTATTTCGGCGCCCGGGTGCTGATCCTGGACGAGCCCACCTCGGCGCTGGGCGTGGCGCAGACCTCCATGGTGCTGCGCTACGTCGCCCAGGTGAAGGCGCGCGGGCTCGGCGTGATCTTCATCACCCACAACGTGCGCCACGCCTATGCGGTCGGCGACAGCTTCACCGTGCTGAACCGCGGGCGCACGCTGGGGCTGTGGCGCAAGGACGAGATCGGCATGGACGCCCTGCAGACCCTGATGGCCGGCGGCAAGGAGCTGCAGGAGCTGTCCGCCGACCTGGGCGGAACGGTCTAGCGACGGCGGCGGCCGTTCCGGATCGGCGTGACACGCAACCAAGCAACAAGGACGGATGGGAAATGAAGCGTTCCAAGACCGCGGCGCTGGCCGCACCGGCACTGGTTCTGGCGATGACGGCCGCCGCGCCGCTCCCCGCGGCTCGGGCGGCGGACAAGGAGATCACCATCATCCTGGTCGACCACGGCCAGGCGGCGGATCCGTTCCACAACGTGATCAAGCGCGGCGCGCAGGACGCGGCGAAGCAGATGGGCATCCACCTGGAAGTCCGGCAGCCGCAGAACTTCGACATGACGCAGATGGCGAACCTCCTCACCGCCGCCGCCAACCAGCGCCCGGACGGCATCGTCACCACCGTGCCCGATGCCGACGCGCTGTCGGGCCCGATCCACGCCGCGCTGGCGCAGGGCATCCCGATGATCGCCACCAACGGCGCGCCGGCCACCGCGCACAAGGTGGGCATCGCGATCAACGTCGGCCAGGACGAGGAAAGTGCTGGCGAGACCGCGGGCCGGGCGATGGCGGCCGCCGGCGGCAAGAAGGCGATCTGCGTCAACCACGAGGTGGGCAACCTCGCCCTCGACCAGCGCTGCGCCGGCTTCGCCAAGGGCTTCGCGATGGGTTCCGGGGGCTCGTCCAAGGTGCTGCCGACCGAGCTCGATCCCGGCACCGCGAAGTCCAAGATCGAGGCCGCCCTGCGCTCCGACCCGTCGATCGACACCGTGATCGGCCTGAACGCCACCGTGGTCGGCGAGACCGCGGTGGACGCGGTGCGCGAGCTCGGCCGCACCGGCAAGGTCTACATCGCCTCGTTCGACCTGTCGCCCGGCATGCTCAAGGACGTCGAGGACGGCACCGCCCTGTTCGTGGTCGACCAGCAGCCGTACCTGCAGGGCTACCTTCCGGTGGTGGCCCTGGCGCAGCACGCGCGCTACGGCCTGCTGCCGGCGGGCGACGTCGCGACCGGGCCGAGCCTGATCCGCAAGGACCAGGCCGGCCAAGTGATCGCCCTGTCGAGCCAGTCGATCCGCTAGGACATCATTCGACCGAACCAGATCGGTCGATCGACTAAGGATACTCCCCCGGACGACGGGCTGGAACATGATCCGTGAGCCTGTGCGATCGGATCGTGTTCCAGAGCATCACGCGCCCGACCCTTGGGACGGGTGCGGCCTTGGCCACATCACCATCAGCCGCCCGCGGCGCCTCGGTCCAAACCCGAAGGACAGCGTACGGGCCGACTGGACGGCGGCGGCGGTATCGACGTCCTCCGACACCGGCATCACCGTCAGCGGGTCGGTGGTGGCGGTTGCCGACTGCATCACCCTGTCCGCAGCTTCGCCCGCACCGCCTCGGCCAGGAACCGGCTGCGGTTGCCGCTCACCTTGTCGATCGCCTGCAGAACGTCCTCGGGCAGCATGACGTTGACCAGGACCGACCGAGGCGCCGTCACGGGTGCGTCGACCAGGAATGCGACGGCATCCGCATTGTGCGGATCATTCGTCACCGCATCGAGTTCGGACGGAACCGGCACCGCCTCGCCGTCCTCGGCCATGCCTTCCAGGTGCAGCGCCAACGCCTCCGCCGCTGCCCGGCGGGCTTCCTCAAGGGTGCAGCCGGCCGTGACGCAACCAGGCAGGTCGGGAAAGTCCACGCCGTAGTCGCTGGTGGCGTCCTTGCGGAGGAGCGCGATGTAAGCAGCCATGCCTCACCTCAATGTCATGCCGGCCTGCTTCTCGATGCTCCGCAGCGTGCCGATCGGCAGATCACGCTTCGGATGCGGTACCTGTCGGCTCCGCCGACAATCGAGGTGCGTATGTCGGTGTGCGCTACCTGGTGCCGCTCTTCATCCTCGGCGCCTCCCGGTCCGACCATCCCCGAGCACCAGGCGCCACCTTCGCACACGCGATCCGCAGTGCGATTGCGGACCTCGTCCGTAAGGTGCGCCCGAAGCGTCAGGAGATCGGCGAGGGTGAGTCGCTGTTTCCGGTAACGGAGCTGTCGGTATTCACGCAGTGGGCCGTCACTTGAGGTCTCAGATCGTCGCGAGTTCGGACACTGATGCCGCTACGCCCTGGCGTGTGGCAACAGGGCACGATGATTACTTCAATCTCCCAGTTCCTGCACCGAGCATGTCCGGCCAGCCACGTCCCGACCCGGTGCCCTGCGTCAGGCGTCCGGGATCTCGTCCAGCGCCACCCAGCGTCCCTGCCCCGAGGACAAGCGAATCGCCTCAACCGCACGCGCGATCGCCAGGGCGCCGGCGAAGTCCATGTCGCTCGGCACCTGGCCCGCCACCGCGTCGAGCAGTCGCCTCACCTCGATCGTCTTGAGGTCGTTGAAGCCGAGCTGGTGGCCCGGTGCCGGGCAGAACGCCGCGTAGTCCCCATGCGCCGGGCCGGCGTTGATGGTGGTGAAGCCGCCCCGCCCGACCGACGCGCCGGTGCGATACAGGCGCAGCTCGTTGAAGCGCTCCTGGGTGAAGCAGAGCGCGCCCCGGGTGCCGGTCAGCTCGAAGGCGAGCTGCATGTCGCGGCCGCTGGCGAGCCAGCTCGTGCTCAGGCTGGCGGTGAACGGGTGGTCCTCGAAGCGCACCAGCATGCTGGCCTGGTCGTCGACCGACACCGCCCGCCTGCCGCCGCCGCCGGGCAGCGGACGCTCGGCGTGGATCGTGTCCAGCCGGCCGCACACGGCCTCCACCTCGCCCAGCAGGTAGCGCGCCATCGACAGGATGTGGCTGCCGATGTCGGCCAGCGCCCCGCCCGCCTCCGCCGGCTCGCAGCGCCACGAGAACGCAGCCTCCGGATCGGCCATGAAGTCCTCGGCGTGGATGCCGCGGAACCCGGTGGGCGTGCCGATTTCGCCGCTCCGCACGATCTCGCGCGCGGTCGAGATCAGGGGGTTCCTCAGGTAGTTGAAGCCGACCGCCGTGACGATCCCGGCCGCCGCGGCGGCGCGCGTCATGGCGATGGCGTCCTCCAGCGTGGCCGCCAGCGGCTTCTCGCAGTACACGTGCTTGCCCGCCGCGATCGCCGCCAGCGCGATCGGCGCGTGCAGGCGGTTGGGGGTGGCGATCGCCACCACGTCCACCGCGGGGTCGCGCACCAGCGCCGTCCAGTCGCCGGTGGCGCGGCGGAAGCCGAGCGACGCGGCGGCGGCCACCGTGCGCTCCTCCGGATGATCCGCCAGCAGCTCCAGGCGCGGCTGCCGCGCCAGCGGGAACACGCCGCCGACGTTGCGGAAGGCGAGCGCGTGCGCGCGGCCCATGAAGCCGCTGCCCACCAGACCGATCCCGACCTGCGGCGCTGGTTCGGGCTCGCGCATCATGGTTCTCCCCCGACGGTCCGACCGGAAGGCGTAGGCCGTTCCATCAACGGGTTGAAGTGGAACCTGCGTTCTCGTTCTGGCACGCGTCGTCCTTGTCCAAGGACCGCGCCTGCCGTTCCGCCAGCGCCACCGACAGCGTGGTCGCGAGCGCAAAGGTGGCCGACAGCGAGCGGAAGCCGGCATGGTCGGTCTCGGCCACCTCCAGCCAGGTCCCGGCGACCTCGGTCAGCGGCGAGAACGGGCTGTCGGTGATGGCGATCACGCCGGCGCCGGCGCGCGACGCGGCCGCGCACAGCGCCAGGGTTTCCGCGGCATAGGGGGTGAAGCTGACCGCCAGCACCACGTCGTCGGGTCCCAGCAGCTCGACCTGGCGATGCCCGAGGCCGCCGGCGTTGTCGACCAGCTCGCAGCGCGCGCCCAGCTTGCGCAGCGCGTAGCTCAGGTAGAGCGCCACCGGATACACCCGCCGGGTGCCGACCAGGCTGATCGAGCGTGCCTGCGACAGCCGTCGCACCGCCTCGTCGAGCGCGCCCGGATCCACCGTCTGTTCCAGGTGGTCGAGCGACACCCGTGCGGCGTGCACGAAGCCGTGCAGCAGCGAGTTCGGGTCGGCGGCTTCCGCCGGCGCGTCGGCCGCCAGCGTCCGCAGCCGCTCGCGATAGTCCGGCCAGCGCTGCCGCGCGTGCGCGCGGAACACCGCCTGCAGGTCGGAGAAGCCGGAATAGCCCAGCGTCTGGGCGAAGCGCACCAGCGTCGAGGGCTGCACCCCGGCCTGCGCGGCGAGGTCCGCCACCCGGCCGAAGGCGATCTCCTGCGGATGGTCGACCGCGAAGTCGCCGGCCTGCACCAGCCGCTTCGGCAGCCTGTCGCGACGTGCCATGATCAGGGCGCGCAGGCTCTTGAAGTCGCGCGGCGTTTCGGGCGTACCCTGGTCCGCCGCCGCAGGCTTCGCCTCGTCATCCATGGGGCCGCACCATTGACAATCCTCCACCGGAACGGAATGCTGGTTCCATCAACAAGCCGTTCTCCTGGACCCGTTCCGTTCAGGCCGCTGTTCGCATCTGGACCGGTCGGCGCGCCGGGCCGGCTGCTCCCAGCGATAGGTCCGCTGCCGCCAGCTATGCAAGCCGGACCCGTCGGCCCGTGATCCACCGCTGAGGACGACCGCACCATGCTCCGCTTCACCGTGCTCGGCTGCGGCCGGATCGGCCGCATGCACGCGGCCAACCTCGTCGCCCATCCGGACGCGGCGCTCGTATCGGTGTTCGATGTGATGGAGGACGCGGCCGCCGCGACCGCAGCGGCGCTCGGGGTGCGCCGCGCCGCCTCCGCGGCCGAGGCGCTGTCGGACCCGGAGGTGGAGGCGGTGCTGATCGCCACCCCCACCGCCACCCACGTCCCGCTCATCGTCGGGGCCGCCCGGGCCGGCAAGGCGATCCTGTGCGAGAAGCCGATCGACCTCGACATCGGCCGCGTGCTGCGCTGCCGCGACGAGATCGCCGGCCTCGCGCCCCTGGTGATGATCGGCTTCAACCGACGCTTCGACCCGTCCTTCGCGGCGCTCGCGCGCCGGGTGAAGGCGGGCGAGATCGGCCGGGTCGAGCAGGTGGTGATCACCAGCCGCGATCCGGCGCCGCCGCCGGCGTCCTACGTCGCGGGCTCCGGCGGCCTGTTCCGCGACATGATGATCCACGACCTCGACATGGCCCGCCACCTAGTCGGCGACATCGTGGAGGTGTCGGCGACCGGGGCGGTGCTGGTGGATCCGGCGATCGGGGCTGCCGGCGACGTCGACAGCGCCATGGTGACGCTGCGCGCCGCGTCCGGGGCGCTGGTGCACGTCAACAACAGCCGGCGCTGCGCCTACGGCTACGACCAGCGCCTGGAGGTGTTCGGGGAGCGCGGCATGCTGCTGGCGGACAACCGGCGCGACACCACGGTGGAGGCGCATCTCGCCGACCGCACCGCCGCGCGCGACCCGGTGCTGCACTTCTTCATGCAGCGCTACCGCGACGCCTACGCCGCCGAGATCGCGCATTTCGTGTCTGCGGTGCAGGCGCGTACCCCACCCAGCCCCGGCTTCTCCGACGGGCTGGAAGCGCTCCGCCTTGCCGACGCCGCGGCGGAAAGCCACCGCACCGGACGCAGCGTCAGGATCGGTCCGGAACGGTAGCGGGCCGCCAGGCCGGATGCCGGAGCTCCGCCTCCTGCGCGCCCGCCTGCCCGGTCCTGCTGCACCGGTCGATGATCATCGACGTGCTGGTCCCGCCGGTATAGGGCAGCATCAGCAGCCCGACGCCGTGCTCGGCCAGGAACGCCTCGTCGCATCCGATCTGTTCGAGGTAGGGCCGGCGCTCCCAGTCGTCGGCATGCACGATGCGGTCGACCTTCGGCGCCACGACGTGCCGCCTGATGTCGAGGCCGTGGACCAGCACCGCATGGTCGAGGTGTCGGCACGCCTGCACCACCGCGAGCCTCTGCTGCTCGGTCATGATCGGGCGGCGGTTGTAGCGCTCGGTGACCCGGTCGCCGTTGAGCAGCACCGTCAGCCGGCTGCCGAGCCCGCGCGAGCGGCGCAGCAGCTCGACGCGGCCGGAATGGAACAGGTCGGATAAGACCGATCAGCTCATGCTTGCACATGGTCCAACATTACCCGCATGGGTAGAACGCTCCGGACCCTGCAACCAGGCGTCCGGATCGGCGCGGAACGGAGGTCGGTTGCCGACCCGTCGTCCAGGCTGCCCGCCGGTGCCGATCCGGCGTTCGCATGGCCGCCCGTGCATCAAGGCGCACCGGCAGGGCCGCCGATGCGGACGACGCGTCCCGTCCGGAACGGCGTGCCTAGCCGGCGAAGCCGTCCAGCACGATCTTGCCGCGCGCCGTGCCGCTCTCGATCAGGGCGTGCACGCGCTTGAGCCCGGCGGCGGTAATCGGGCCCTCGTTGCGCGTCATCGTGCTGCGCAGCGTGCCGTCGTCCACCAGCCGCGCGACCTCGTTCAGCAGCCTGCCCTGCTCTGCCATGTCGGCGGTGCCGTAGATCGACCGGGTGAACATCAGCTCCCAGTGCACCGAGGCCGACTTGCGCTTGAACGGGTTGATGTCGAGGCTCGGCGGGTCGTCGATCACGCCGAAGCGCCCCTGCGGCGCCAGCATCTCCGCGATCTCGGGGAGGTGGCGGTCGGTCCGGGTGGTGGAGAACACGAAAGCCGGGGCGCCGAGCCCGAGGGCTGCGACCTGCGCTGCCAGCGGCCGGGCGTGGTCGAGCACGTGCTGCGCGCCCAGCTCGCGCACCCAGGACGCCGTTTCCGGCCGCGACGCGGTGGCGATCACGACGAGGCCGGTCAGGCTGCGGGCGAGCTGGATCGCCATCGAGCCCACCCCGCCGGCGCCGCCGACGATGACGATGGCGGCCGCCGCACCCGGCACCGGCCGGCCGACGTCCAGCCGGTCGAACAGCATCTCCCAGGCGGTGACCGCGGTCAGCGGCAGGGCGGCGGCGGCACCCCAGTCCAGCGTCCGCGGCTTGGACCCGACGATGCGCTCGTCGACCAGCTGGAACTCGCTGTTGCTGCCGGGACGCCCGATCGCCCCGGCGTAGAACACCGCGTCGCCGGGGCGGAACGAGGACACCTCCGGCCCGACCGCGTGGACGATCCCGGCCGCGTCCCAGCCCAGCACCTTGCATCCGCCCGGTTCCGGCCTGGCGGTCTTGCGTATCTTGGTGTCGACCGGGTTCACCGAGACCGCCTTCACCGCGACCAGGAGGTCCCGGCCGGTGGCGGCGGGCATGGGCAGATCGAGGTCGAGCAGGGCGTCGTGGCGGTCGATCCCGCCCGGTTCCCGGTAGCCGATGGCGCGCATGGTGTCCTCGCAGATGTCCGGATGCAGGATCAGGCGACGGCAGCGTGGAGTCGATACGCGCCATCGCCGTCCGGGTTGGCGCGACCGGAGGGGACCCCCCCGGGCCGCAGCTCAGGCCGTCGCCTCGACCGACCACGTCGAGGACAGCACCAGCGGCGAGCGGTCCAGCGCGGCGACGACGCCGTCGAGCTCGGCCTCCGCCGCGGTGCTCGGCACCAGCACCGCGACCAGCTCCACCTGCTCGTCGCCGTCCGAGCGCGCCTCCACCCCGCGGACCGGGTAGCTCGCCCGGCCGAGCTCGGTGTCCAGCAGGTCGCGCACCTCCGACACGTCGCGCGGGTGGCAGACCGCGTGCACCATGTACTTGGCTTCCGTCACGTCGGCGCTGATCGGCCGGCGGTTGACCCAGTTCACCAGCGGGCGGAGCAGGGTGTTGCCGGCCAGCACGAAGCCCGCGAGCGTTGCCGCCTCGGCCGTCATGCCGCTGCCGGCCAGCGTGCCCACCGCGGCCGAGCACCACAGCGTCGCCGCGGTGTTGAGGCCCCGGATGTTGGTGCCGTCCTTCAGGATCACCCCGGCGCCGAGGAAGCCGATGCCGGAGATCACGTAGGCGATGATCCGCGTGGCGCCGTCGGCGCCGAGCAGGCGCATGCCGAGGTCGGTGAAGGCCGCAGCACCCACCGCGACCAGGACGTTGGTCCGCAGGCCCGCCGAGCGCTGCCGCCATTGCCGCTCCAGGCCGATCAGGGTGCCCAGCACGAACGAGGCGGCATAGGCGGCGGCGGTGTGGGCGTAGGCGCTGGCGGCGAGGCGGGCCGCCCAGGGTGCGAAGACGTGCACCGGTCAGTCCGAACAAACGTGAACGATGTTCATGGGAACGGAAAGCCGGCCCCGCGTCCGGATGCCGCCGCCGCTGCGGCCAGAAGGGGAAACCGCCGTCCTGCCATCGCTACCGCCGGGACAACCGAGAAGCGGGGAGCCTAGAGGCTGTGCAGGAGGTCGTCGACCGGCGCCGTCACAGCTCGATCTGGCGGCCGATCTCGATGAAGCGGCTGCGTGGCAGCGCGAAGCGGTCCGGGCCGCGGACGGCGTTGCGATACAGGAAGACGAACACCATGCGTCGCCAGGACGCCAGCTTGCGGTCGGTCTCGCTCGCGACCACGTCGTCGTTGGCAGCGAAGAACAGCACGCGGTCCAGGTCGACGGAACAGCCGCGTCCGCGCGCCTCCTCCAGGGCCGTCACCAGGTTCGGCACCTCGAAGAAGCCGAAGCGGACCTGGATCTCCCAGACGTCGGCGGCGACTTGCCCGACCCTGACCCGCTCCTCCTTCGGCACCCGGGCCACCGTCTCGAACTTCACGTAGAGGGTGATGACCTGACGCGGCAGCGCCCCGAACAGGGCGACGTGCCGCGCCATCAGGGGCGGCACCTTGGCCGCGCGCCGGCTGAGGAACACCGCGCTTCCCTCGGTGCGCGGCAGGGTGCCGTCCGAGAGCAGACGCAGCAGCCCGTCGTCCCGCTCCTCGACCGACGCCTGGCCTGCCCGCACCAGCTGCACCCCCCTGTGCCAGGTGACCATGATGATGAACAGCACGGCGCCGAACAGCAGCGGCACATACCCGCCGTCCAGGATCTTGAGCAGGTTGGCGCAGAAGAAGGCGACGTCGATCACCAGGAACAGCGTCACGATCGGCAGCGCCGCGGCCAGCGACCAGCGCCAGCGCTCGCGCATGACGTCGAACAGCAGCACCGTGGTCAGCATCATGGTGGTGGCGACTGCGGTGCCGAACGCGCCGGTCAGCCGCGCCGAGCTGCCGAAGCCGACCGTGATCGCGACGGTGGCCGCCATCATGATCCAGTTCACCACCGGCACGTAGATCTGGCCGTATTCGAGGTCGGAGGTCTGGTGGATCACCAGGCTGGGCAGCCAGCCGAGCTGGATCGCCTGGCGGGTGAGCGAGTAGGCGCCGGTGATGATCGCCTGGCTGGCGATGATGGTGGCGACCGTGGCCAGCGCCACCAGCGGATAGACGCCCCAGTCCGGCACCTCGGAGAAGAACGGGTTGCTGGCGAGCGAGGGGTCGCGCAGCAGCTGCGCCGCCTGGCCGGCGTAGTTGAGCAGCAGCGCCGGCAGGACGATCGCGGTCCAGGCGATCCGAACCGGGCGGCGGCCGAAATGGCCCATGTCGGCGTAGAGCGCCTCGCCGCCGGTGAGCGCCAGGAACACGCCGCCGAGCACGACCAGGCTGCCCCAGCCGTGCGACACGAGGAAGCGGAGCCCCAGCAGCGGGTTGAACGCCGCCACCACGCCCGGGCTGCGCAGAATCGCGACCAGGCCGATCGCGCCGATCACCGCGAACCAGACCAGCATCACCGGCCCGAACAGCCGTCCCAGCCTGGCGGTGCCGAACGGCTGCGCCGCGAACAGCGCGACCAGGATCGCCACCGCGAGCGGCAGCACGTACGGCTTGAAGGCGTTCGTGGCGACGTTCAGCCCTTCCAGCGCGCTCAGCACCGAGATCGCCGGCGTGATGATGCCGTCGCCGTAGATCAGCGCCGCACCCAGCAGGCCGGCCGCGATCAGCAGCCTGCCCCGGCTCAGCAGCGGCCCCTCGAACGGCCGGCTCAGCATCGACATCAGGGCCAGGATGCCGCCCTCGCCGGCGTTGTCGGCGCGCATCACCACCAGGCAGTACTTGATCGAGATGGTCAGGATCAGCGCCCAGACGATCAGCGACAGGCTGCCCAGCGCCACGTCGGCGCTGATCTTGCCCCCGGCGTCGCCGACCACGGTCTGGAAGGTGTAGAGCGGGCTGGTGCCCAGGTCGCCGTAGACGATGCCGAGCGCCGCGACGCTCGTCGCCGCCACCCCGTATGGCCGCTTCCCCGTCACGTGCTTGCCTTCATCGACCGGCTCCGCCTTCCAACAGCCGTCCTCCTAGCGGCCCGCACGTAAAGACGACATTTCCGATCCGGACCCTGTCGTAAGGGCCGCATAAAGACGGCGGCGCGGGGGAAAGGGCGTCCGCCCCGCGGCTCAGGACGGCTTGGGGAAGCGCAGCCGGTCGGCGGGTGCCGCCAGCATCGCCGGGTCGCGGTAGCGGGCGGCGAAGTGCTCGGCCGGCAGCCGGGCGTGCCCGAGACCGAAGGTGCGCTCGCGCAGCGTTTCGCCGTCGGCGTAGGCGGTGCGGAACCGGCCGCGCCGGCGCAGCTCCGGCACCACCAGATCGACGAAGTCGCGCAGGGTCTCGAACGACAGGTACTGGCGCAGGTTGATGCCGTCGATGCCGTCCTGGTCCAGCCAGCGCTCGATCTCGTCGCACACCACGTCCGGGGTGCCGGCGACGAAGAACCGCCCCTCGCTGAGGCCCGCCATCTGCCGCAGGGCGTCGCCCACGGTCTGGCTGCGCGAGAAGCGGCGCAGCAGCGTTCCCGCGTCCGACTCGCCACGGTCGATCAGCTCGCCGATCAGCAGGTCGGGCGGGTAGGCGGTGATGTCGACCGCGGTCAGCGCGTGCGCCAGCGCGCCCTCCACGCTCACCAGCGCCCGATACGCGGCGAGCTTGTCCGCCACCTCGACGTCGGTGCGCCCGACCACGACGCCCGCCATCACCACGAACCTGACCGAATCGGCGCTGCGCCCGTGCGCCACCACCCGGCTGCGCACGCGGGCGATGTTGGCCCGCACCTCCGGCGTGGTGTGGCCGCCGATGAACAGCACCTCGGCGTGGCGTGCCGCGAACTCCAGCCCGGCGGCGGAGCCGGAGGCCTGGTACAGCAGCGGCGTGCGCTGCGGCGACGGCTCGCACAGGTGGGGACCCGCGACGCGGAAGTTCTCGCCCACGTGGTCGATGGCGCGGACCCGGGACGGCTCGGTGTAGACGCGCCGCTCCCGATCGCGGACCACCGCGTCGTCGTCCCAGGAGCCTTCCCAGAGCTTGTACAGCACGTCGAGATACTCGTCGGCGATCTCGTAGCGGTGGTCGTGCGACACCTCGCCCTCCAGGCCGAAGTTGCGCGCGGCGTTGGGCAGGTAGGAGGTGACGACGTTCCAGCCCATGCGCCCCTTGGAAAGGTGGTCGAGCGTCGACATGCGCCGCGCGAACGGGAACGGCGGCTCGTAGGTGGTGGAGAAGGTGACGCCGAAGCCCAGGTGCCGGGTGACCGCGGCCATGGCCGGGACCAGCAGCAGCGGGTCGTTGGATGGGATCTGCATCGCCTCGCGCAGCGCGGTCTCGGGGCCGTCGCGGAACCGGTCGTAGGTGCCGATCACGTCGGCCAGGAACACCGCGTCGAGGGTGCCGTGCTCGGCCATCTGCGCGGTCTCGGTCCAGAAGCCGAGGTCGTTGAACCGGTGCCGGTTGTTGTCGGGGTGCACCCAGAAGCCGTGCATGATGTGGCCGACGCAGTTCATCTCGAACAGGTTGACGTGGAGCTGCCTGGGGCTGGTCATCGTCTCCGTTCCAAAGCCGGGGGCGCCGGGCGGCGCGGTTTCGCAGCCTGATCCGCCAGGGCGTCACCGGATCAGATGGGGTCACCTGACCGGCAGGGATGCCCGTCAGAACAAGGAGCCGGACCGCGACCGGCGAGCGGGCGCGAGCCGGGCGCGGTCTAGCCGATCCGCCGCCGGAAAGCGATGCCGCCCAGACCCCTGGCGCCGGGCCGGCCGCCACCCCGGGCAGCACGCTACAACAGCCGGACCGGATCGGTTTCCGGCTCAACCGTGTCCGAT